>JAAZFC010000109.1 GCA_012511955.1 Fibrobacter sp.
GCTAAACCTTCTGCTAAACCTTCTGCTAAACCTTCTGCTAAACCTTCATCGCGAGCATAAGCTTTCTCAGCTACGACATCGCGACGATATTTTTCTCTGGCTTCAAGATAAGCCATAAATTCTTTATCTTCTGCGGTTTTGTTATAGTCTATGCAGATTTGATCTAATGCGGGCTTTTCTGCTCTTAATATTGGCACCGTTTTATCCTCCGAGTTGTGTACATTCTTTATTAAATATATCAATTTTTCAATGGGCTTGCTGTTTTTATTTATCATTTTCACTTTTGGCATCTCTACATATATCATTTCTACTTGCCCTAATGTGCAATCTTTGTCTATCCAGTGAGTAAATGAGAAAAGATTAACGCACCCAGGATGCTTCTTAAAAAGTATAAAATCTACCAAGCTGATTCCATAGGTGTCTTTGACTATATCATACTCTTCGCCTATGGGCACCTGATCACCATGGGTTTTACACAAATATATACAACTCCTTTCAATGTAATGTTTCTTACCTTCAAGCTGAATTTCAACATTAACCAAATTGTCAGCATTGGTTCTAGCTTTGATGTCAAAAACCACCTTTTTATCCTTAACAGTTTTTCCATAATTAACTGAATCCATAATGGAAACATATTCAACTTGTTTCACCTTAATTTCTTGAAAAACCGTATTTATTAAGTAAACCAAGTTGTTTTTAGTCTCTTCTGTCCCAAAAACTCGATGAAACACACAATCATTGTAAAGCGGATATTTTTTCTTGCTCATTTTAACCTCCTTTGAACAAAGTTCGCGCTATACTGTTATAGACGAAAAAAAGAAGACTTTGTGCCACTTTAAATGAAGTTGCAACAATATTTTCCCACATAAAGCTGCACCAAGCGCCGTAGGGGATAAAGCTGCGAAGAGATTCTAGTAGATAAAGTAAGGTGATGCGACCAGCGTTTCGGGCAGTAGTAAGTTGCAACAGGCTTCTCGTAGAACGGGGAGGCAGAAGCACAAAAAGGCGCTACTGCACTTTACAACCCACCCTCACCCTTATAGTTTATGCACTTTGTTAGCAGTTCGTTGCTTTTTATTGTGCTGCTTTCAAGTAGTGATTTCATTTGCGTTATAGCAACTTTGTTGAGCTGAATAAGTCTTTTAGATTGCGTTATCAGATTTTCTTTAATAGCGTCAGTGTAAATTTGGTAATTTACTTTTGCTAAAGTCCGTTGTAGATTCCACTCTAATTTAAGACGATCGTTTCCTTCGTTTTTTAAGCGTTGGTTTTTTAAATCCACTCTTTTACGCTTAATTTATAACTATTCAAACCTGCCTGACTTTTAATTATGGCAAATTCGCCATAATTAAAATTGGGGTTGTAAACCGATTCCCAAATACCAAGATACTCAACTGTATTTCTATTTCGCAACCAATCGGAAATAACCAAATCTCCGTGAACAACTCGTGCCGCGTCATTAATCATTTTCCATTAATCACTCACCGTTATTTCGACACCTCAATGCTTTCTGCAAACTAACTACTCTCCCCTATGACCGTGGACTTAAAATCACTCGATGACCAAAATCGCAAATTAAAAAAAACATCTTTTATTTCAGAGTATTATTACTTATATTAATTTTTGTGGGGTAGGTGCATAACAATGTTCATAATGGGATGAACATATAAAATGGGAATGGAATATGCACTTAAACTCAACTCGATTCAAGAGTATTTTTATCGTATTGTTATTTTTCACCGCCTCACTTAAAGGCAAGGCTCTAAGTACAGAGCAGACTTTTGGATATGTCAAAATAGGAGGTGGCGGATATATCTGCTCTATCATTGAAAGTGACAATGAGCAAAATGTCTTTTATGCCAAAAGTGATGTTGGCGGCATTTATAAATGGGATGAACTCAGCAAAAGTTGGGTACCGTTGTTTTCTTGGGTTTCCCACGAAGAAACTACTTTTTTAGGAACTGAATCTTTTGCTGTTGATCCAAATTCTCCCAATATAATCTATGCAATGGCGGGAACTAGTTACTGGAATGGTGGCAAAAGTGCATTATTGCGCTCAAAAGACTATGGTAAAACATGGGAAACCCATGAAACCACAGCAAAATTTAAAGTAAATGGCAATGGATCATATAGACAAAAAGGAGAGGCTCTTGCCATAGATCCTTCTAATGGAAGCATCATGTACTTTGGCACTCGTTACCACAATGGCTTATTCAAAAGCGCCGACTCTGGAAAAACATGGGACAAAGTCAGTTCATTTCCAGATAGCATTGGCAATGAAGCATCTTTTAGTTTCATTCTGTTTGATGAAAACAATTGTACTGATAAGTGTTCAACAATTATTGTGGGTGTTCACAAAACAGGCAATAATCTATTCATAAGCAATGACTTTGGTCAAACTTGGAATCCAATGGGAGGCCTAACTGTGGCAAAACCCCAACGCGGTGTACTTTCTTCCAAGGATAAAAAGCTGTTTGTTACTTATTCAAATGGAAGTGCTAGCGATGGTTATGGCGGTGTCTATAAATATGATTTAACAACCAAAACTTGGGAAGATATAACTCCTTCTCCAAATCGAGGCTACAGCGGTATTAGCATTCTAAAAGACAACCCGCAACAAGTTGTAGTATCAACTTTCAATTATTGGTCTTCTAGGCAACCTTGGGGCTGGGGCGATGAGATTTATTATAGCAATGAGGGTGGAGATTCTGGTTCTTGGGTAAGAAAAAACAGCGATTGCACCATGAATAACAACGGTATTGGTTGGATGGAAGGAAGGAAGATCAATGCATTGGATTGCCGATGTAACAATGAGCAACACTAAGCCGGGTTTGGTATATGCAGTTTCTGGGAATGGGATTTTTATGACCGAAGACATAACTGTTAGCAAACCTGAATGGAAAGTTGCCTCCCATGGAATAGAAGAAACTGTTGCAGTTTTTCAGGGAATGATAAGTATTCCCGACGGTCCACTTATTTCCTCTTTAGGTGATGTTGGTGGATATGTTCACACGGATATTAACGAGTATCCTTCAAAAACTATTTCGCAATCTATTAGTTTTGCATACGCACCTCAAAAAACCTCAACCATTGTGCGCTCTATTAATAAACAAGAAACAGTTGATGGAAACACTGTAAAGTACAATGTTGCTTTATTAAGTGAAGACAACGGTGAAACATGGGAAGAGCTACCTCGCCTCCCAATAAACATCAGTGGTGCTAAAGTTTCTGTTTCTGCCGATGGAGACATTATTTTATGGCACGCACATCACAATGACCATGGTAATGTGCTATACTGGACTGAAAACAAAGGTCAATCATGGCATAAAACCTCTGCGGTACCAGCCAATAGCACCCCTGTTCCAGATGGTGTTGAGCCACTTAAGTTTTATATGTATAACCCAGCAAATGGTATGATTTATCGCAGTGATGACGGTGCCAAAACCTTCGATGAAGTTTCTTTTGTAGGTGCAAAGGGAGGATCAAGCGTTTTGAAATTCGTCCGTGGAAAATCTGGTCATATTTGGATAAATAATGCTGGGAAAATAAGGTATAGTGAAGATGAAGGGCAAACATTTACCACATGTACTAATTACTCTGCTGCAGCTTTTTCTCTTGGTAAAGAAGCTCCTGATAAAGACCATCCCACCCTTTTCATTTGGGGAAAAGCGTCTCAAGAACTTCCTGAAGCTATGTATAGATCCACAGATAAAGGTTTAACTTGGGAACGAGCCAACGATGATTCACATCAGTGGGGGCATTTGGCAAACGCAGGCACCATTGAGGCTGACCAAAATGTTTATGGTCGTGTATTTAAAAGTACAGCAGGTATGGGAATTCCGTGGATGGGCATCGAAACCATTCCTGAACAACCTGATAGCATTCCTGTGCAACCTGATAGCATTCCTGTGCAACCTGATAGCATTCCTGTGCAACCTGATAGCATTCCTGAACAATCTACTAATATCAAACAAAATATAATCAGCTTAGATAAAGGTTTTTCAAAGCAACTTGATATTGAAAACATTAGATCCATGACTATTTATAATATGCATGGTCAAGTAATCAAAAGAATGAATGCAAATGAAATTAGCTTAAATTCTGCTTATGATTTTGGACTAAAGAAAGGTGTTTATTTGATTTCAATCACTACTTTAAACAAAAAAAGCACTTTCCAGTTACACAAAAAATAAACTGAACTAGACCGACATTCTCTCCGAACTCATCTACTATGTTCTTAGCCGAGCCGCATTGTCTGCTCGGCGGAGAGTTTGACACTGCTTGCAGGGGCACGCCCAAATACCCGATAACTACCCCTCGATACTATTTTTCATTATTTTCACTCTTCATTTAGTATAAAAATCACTCGGGGTTCATAACCAAATCTCCGTGAACAACTCGCGCCGCGTCTTTAATCATTTACCATTAATCACTCACCGTTATTTCGACATCTCAATGCTTTCTGCAAACTAACTACTAACTACTTCCCCTATGACCGTTTGCACCCCACCCCACAGGGCTAAAAATATTTTTCTACATTTATTTTCGGTATTTTCTTAGCAGAAAGTTTTAACCTTGAAGGATAAAATTGGACTACATTATAATAACTAAAGCCGTGATTTTTATGCTCGCTTTAGGAGGGTTTCTGGCCTTTGCTATAGTCTTAGCCAACCGCAAACTCGCCGTGGAAGAAGACCCCCGCATCGATGAAATTGAAGGGATTTTGCCGGGTACCAACTGCGGTGCTTGCGGTCAGCCTGGTTGCAGGGCTTTTGCGGAAACTTTGGTGGCGGGTAGCACTAATCCCGCCCAGTGCACGGTGAGTTCAGATGCCATCAAAAACCAAGTGGCCCAACACTTGGGAGTTCAGCTCAGCCAAGTGGAAAAAAGAGTAGCTCGTTTAGCTTGCGGCGGCGGAAGTCATGTGGCGCGCCAACGCACTCGTTATGTGGGCATGGAATCCTGTAGAGCAGCTTCCCTGGTGGCCGGCGGTGGTAAGGGTTGCGCTTGGGGATGTTTAGGCCTTGAAGATTGTGGCGTAGCTTGCACTTTTGATGCTATTTCTTTTTCCCCCCACGGTTTGCCCATTGTGGATATAGATAAATGCACCGCTTGCGGTGATTGCGTGATCGCTTGCCCCCAACAGTTGTTTTCTTTGCAACCCGTTTCTCACCAATTGTGGGTGAATTGCAAGAGTTTGGAAGTGGGCGATGTGGCCGAGGCGGAGTGCGAAGTTGCTTGCACGGCTTGTGGGCGATGTGTAGCCGATGCCGCCAGCGGTTTGGTGGTGATGCGCGACAATTTGCCCGTGGTAAACTATTCTTTAAATCACTTTGCCCAACGCCCTATTATTGACCGTTGCCCCACTGGTGCCATCACTTGGATTGTAGATGGCGATAAATTTGAAACTGGCCACGAGGCCAAGCGCGTGATTCGTCAGAGCGCTTTGCCCATAGGATGATTTATGTTGTTTTTTAAGAAGAAAAAGGCACCTACCCCCGAAAACTTCAGCGATAAATTGTACGCTCCTCGGGAAATGGTGGAACATATAGAACAGTTAGTTTGCGGCTTACATTGGCGCTCTCAACATAGCATTAATCGCGTGGTGGGCATGGCGCTGGGAGGTTTGCGCGCTTCGGCTTTATTTAGTAACCGACAGCTCAACGATCAAGCGGGAGCTCTCACCAGTCTCACCCAAAAAACCGTGCCTTTATTGATTCACTTGCACGGTGCTTTAGCCGGAAACAACCAGAGTCTGCGTCTGCCTTTTTTCCGCTTTTTTGCCGTAAATGCCCAACAAAGCGTGGATTTCACCTTAATCGCCCGCAAATTGAGCGAAGCTACTTTGTTGCCCATTATGGTTTTTCACAGTGACGAAGTTTCTCCTTGTAATTTGCCCAGTTTGGAGCTTTTAAGTGAATTTTTGGGTTTAGAATCAGATAAGATTAATAGCCCCACTCCGGCTCAGGCTATGCTTTTTGGCGAAAATCGCCGACGCGTTCCCCAGTTGTGGAATTTGGATCAGCCTATGACGGTGGGTTTGACTATGCCTGCCGCTTTGCGGGATCGCCAATGGGCTTCGCGTCAGAAGTTTTTTGACGATCATATTGAATCGCTTTTACAAGAAATTATCGCCGAATTTGCGGAATTGACTGGTCGTCATTACCAAGCGGCGCATTTTACCCAACGCCAAGCAGATCACTGGGTGGTTACCACCGATCCTTTACCTGAAGATTTACCTCCTTTGGCTCCAGTGGTGCAAATTCGTTTTATGACGGCAGAATTGCACGAAACTCTAAAAAAAGCTCAGCTTTCTTTTATAGACCACAACCATTCCCGCGCCTTGGCCACGGCCTTGAATTTGTCGGGTTATTCTTTGGTGCATTATGGTCCTTTAACCACGGATGCGGTGGAAGCGGCTTTGGAACTTTCCGAAGCACAACCGGTGGGAATTGTGGGAGCAGATTATTTGTACCCCGAGCCTTTGACACCTAAAGAAGAGTTATTTAACCAAGAAGTCATGGCGCATTATGAGTTAAATAACAAGAAGTCTGCTGGGGTAGAACGCCCCAACATCGTGCCGCCCCTAGCTTTGCAACAGCATCCCCAAAGCGCTTTGCCCCTGGCGGATCTGCACCGCTTTTGGGCGCACAACGGCAAATTTTTTGCCGTGGGCCAAAGCGAACACTGCATCGCCACCCCGGCTTTGGCCACTGGTGTTTTACCCGCCGGTTCTGGCAAAATGCAAAACACCAGCGCGCGCTATTTTGCCCACCGCATTGTAGAGCCCGCAGACTTTGTGCGCACCCTCTTAGCACGCATGCGCCAAGAAAACTACGAAACTGAAGCTCTGGAACGCCAAGCGCGTTTATTTGGGCAAATTTTACAGCGTCATATTAGCGCCGATATGCCTTTTGCGGAGATTTTCGAACGCAGTAGCGCAGATTTATGCGCCCAACGCCCCGCCGAAGCCACCGCTTTGCAAGGCATTTTAGCCAATGCCAGCTATTTTGTGCCACCTTCGACCTCTTGCCCGCCCAAATGGGCTGCGGAAAAGTGCATACATATCACCGATGATTCCCCGGATCATCAACAATTTTTCGCACTTTTACCCAACACCCCCGAACGCTTTTTGGCCCAACCCCAAAACATTTTGCTCGATAGAGATGCTTTTCAGGCCTTTGTGCGCACCGACCACTCGCCTTCCCAGGTGATTATGCACCTATTTTCGGCGGTGGCTAAAGTTTCTTATCGCCAAAAAACCCAAGAATTTACCCAACTGGTAGAGCAAAAGTTAGCCGCCCTAAACCAGCACATTGCCAGCCAGCTTTCCGTGAATTTAGCTGCAGATTTAGGGCCAGTTTTAGACCAACTGACCAGCAGCGACTTGACCCTGGCCGAACTGGCGCAAAAAATGGACAAACGCCAAAACCCCGTGGACCGCGAATGGTTGCAACTGGTGCATCAAACGCGCCAAGGTTTAGAAAGGCTTTTGGCCGTTTTACAGCAAACTTTGCAAGGCCAAGGTCGGGCTTCTCATGGAATCATCAGTCAAAACGCTTCTGGTGTCTATCCTTGGTCGCCGGTGATGGTTCCTTGGGCGCAAAACGGCTCCGGCCGTGGAGTGGAGCTCACTCTGGGAATCTGGGAAGCCCATATCGCCTCACTTTTACCCGAATTTATTTTGCTACGCCAGGCCGATTTGCTCGCCCAAGGTCGTTATAATATCAACTACCACAACGAATTTTTCGCCGACTTTTCGTGGAAGCAATTGGGCAGTGCCGAACTGGCTTTTTGCCCGCCCTTGGTACTTACCGGTGCCGATGTGGATTTCTACGCTCGCAGTCAATCTTTAGCGGAAATTTTCCGCATCAAAGCTCCCATTAAAGTCTTAGTTTTTGATACTTTACGCACCACCCCCGCCGCCGCTTTGCAACAGTTTTTGGCTGGCGATATGTTTGTGCTACAATCTTCTCTTAGCCACCAAGAACATTTAGTAGCCGGTATGAGCAAAGGTTTTGCCAGTCCACGCCCCGCTTTGTTACATGTTCTCAGCCCCGGTGCCAAAGATTATTTACGCTTTGCCGAAAAAGCCGTGGAAGCAGGCATTTACCCCTTGCTCCAAGCCTATGGCCAAGGTCAAAAAGTGGAATTACTCAACTCCCAAGCCCTGCAAGTCGCCAGCGATAGTTCCCTTACTTTAGCAGATTTAGCCTTGGAAAACCCCGATTTTGTCCCGGAATATCGTTTATTAGCAAATATCGAAGGACTACCCATTGCGGAATATTTGCAGTTGGACAACGAAGATCGCCAAGAGACTTTTCCCGTGGTAACACGCACCGATGAGTCAGGAATTGTACGCACTTGGCGGGTTTCGGAGCATTTAATTGATTTAATGGCCGAGCAAGATCGCTTTAAAAATCTGTTGGCCCATTTTGTGGAAAATATTGACGCAGAAAAGCAAAAAGCTGCGATTTCTGCTGAAATAACCGCCGAACTAACCCAAGCCGTTACCCAATCATTATTAAACCTGGCCCAGAGTTAAAATGCACACATTTTCCCATGGCATTCACCCCGATCAGGCTAAGCTCACGGCAGCTAGCCCCATCCAACGCTTTCCTTTTACCCAGAATTATGTGGTGCATTTGGCGCAAAATGCGGGTAGTCCAGCTTTGGCTATTGTGCAAGCAGGGCAAAGGGTGCTACGCGGACAGGTGATTGCCCGTCCCAACGGCTTGGTTTCGGTTCCCGTCCACGCTCCAGTAACTGGCACGGTCAAGCAAGTGGGTACTTCTTTGGATTTCAATGGCAAGCCCACCCCATCGGTGCTTATTGCCGCCGATCCTTCGTCTGATCAGCAAATTTGGCAAACTCATCCTCAAGATTTTGTGCAAATGTCCCCCGAACAAATCATTGAAGCTGTTCGAGATATGGGTATGGTGGGCTTAGGAGGCGCAGCTTTTCCCACCCATGTAAAACTCAAAGCTCCCCCAGGGCATAGCATTAAAACTTTGATTTTAAACGGTGCCGAATGTGAGCCTTTTTTGACTAGCGATCATCGGGTAATGGTGGAACAAAGCGAAGATATTCACCTGGGCGCACAGATTTTACTCAAAGCCACCGGTGCGCAAGAATGTGTGATTGCCATTGAAGATAACAAGCCCGATGCTATAACTGCCATGGAAGAAATTTGCGCTCGCCAAGGGGATAAACGCATTAGAGTTGAAGTTTTTGTGGCTAAATACCCCCAAGGGGCCGAAAAAATGCTTATCAAAGCCCTAACTGGCCAAGAAGTTCCCTCGGGTTCTATTCCCGCCAGCTTGGGAATTGTGGTTTCCAACATCGCCACCGCCGCCGAAATTGGTCACCTTTTACCCTTGGGAATTGGACTCACCGAAAGAGTGGTTACTATCACTGGCGATGGCATTCGCAAACCAGGAAATTACTTGATTCCCATTGGTACTCCCCTCAATTTTATACTCCAAGAAGTGGGCGTGGTGGGGGATCCTTATAAAATCATTTTTGGAGGCCCCATGATGGGTAAATCCGTGGCTTTTCACGATTCTCCTATTACCAAAGGCACTTCGGGTATTGTGATTTTTGCCCAACCCCAAGTCGCCGACGAAGGCCAACTTTATAACTGCATTCGCTGTGGAGCCTGTATAGAAGCTTGTCCCATGCACTTGGAACCTTATAGATTAGGCATGTTAGCTCGCCATCATAGCTACGAAACCATGGTGCAAGATTACCACTTATTTGACTGTTTTGAATGCGGAAGTTGCAGTTTTGTATGCCCTTCTAATATCCCCTTAGTGCAACAATTTCGCATTAGCAAACAATTTTTGAGAGATAAAGAACGCCATGTCTAACTTTTTTGCCACTACTTTAAGTACTTCGCCCCATGTCAAGGACCAACGCAGCGTTCCTTATATTATGCGCCATGTGGTGTATGCCACTTTGCCTTTGGTGGGCTTCGCTTTTTGGAACTTTGGCTGGAGCGCTTTGTTAGTAGTGGCCACCACCAGCTTTTTCTGCGTTTTAAGCGAAGGAATTTTCAATCTTTTAACCGGCCGTGCCTCTTCGGTGGGAGATTATTCTGCTCTGATTACGGGAATATTGCTGGGATTGACTTTACCCCCTGCCTTTCCTCTGTGGATGGCTGCGGTGGGCAGTATTTTCGCCATTATTATTGGCAAGGCGATTTTCGGCGGCTTGGGACACAATCCTTTTAACCCCGCTTTGGTGGGACGCGCTTTTTTGCAAGCGGCTTTTCCGGCGGCGATTACCACTTGGAGCATTCCCCAAGCCCCCCAACGCTTTGCCAGCTTGTTACCCAGCACTTTAGCCTTTCCTTTTAGCACTCCCAACCTAGATGGCAGTGCGGGAGCTACGCCTTTGGCTTTGCAAAAGTTTTCCCAAACTGCTAGCCCCTGGCAAGACCTATTTGTGGGCACCAGTGCCGGTTCTTTGGGGGAAACCAGTGCTTTGTTGATATTATTATGCGGTCTGTACTTAGCCCTGCGCAAATTTTTGGATTGGCGTATTCCCCTGGGGATTTTGGCCACCGTGGCGATATTTTCCGGCATTTTGCACCTAGTTAACCCCAACTTTGCCTCACCTTTAGCCGCCATATTTTCGGGGGGACTTATGTTAGGCGCATTTTTTATGGCCACGGATATGGTAAGTTCCCCGGTTTTACCCCGGGCCACTTGGATTTATGCGGTTTTCATTGGGATTTTAGTGGTGGTAATTCGTATTTGGGGCGGTTTACCCGAAGGAGTGATGTACGCAATTTTATTGGGCAACGCCATTAGTCCTCAACTCAACCGCCTTATTAAAAGCACTCCCTACGGACATGGGAACAAAGCTGGACATGGGAACAAAGCTGGACAAGGGAGTAAAGCATGAATAATATCACTTCTAGTCTGAAAATCGGTTTACCTTTGGCAATTTTAGCTGCCATTTCGGGTTTGTTAATTGTGGTGTCGCATTTAGCCACAGAACCCACCATCAAAGCCGCTCAGCAAAGAATTTTACAAGAATCCGCCGTCCAAGTGATTCCCCAAGCGCAAAATTTGCAATTAATTTGCAGTGATGGCACCAATTTCAAAGCAGCTACAGATTTTATCAGAGACCAAGATTGCTTTTTTGCTGGACAAGATTCCGCAGAAAGCTTCAACTATTTTGTGCTCAATGCCCAAGGTCAAGGTTTTGCTGATAAAATCCAAGTTCTTTACGGATATGATCTCAATCGCGCTACTATTATTGGCTTTTTGGTGCTGGAATCCAAAGAAACCCCTGGTTTGGGCGATAAAATCGCTTTTGACCCCGCTTTTTTGGACAATTTTAAGCAATTAGCCACCCAACCCAAAATCGAAGTGGTAAAACAAGGACAAAAAACTGCTCCCCACCAAATTGATGGCATCACTGGGGCTACCATTTCTTCGGTGGCCATAGGCGATATATTGCGTAGTAGCGTGGAGCATTTCACCCCCATTTTACAAGAATTTCAGGAGCTAAATCATGGAAAATAGCGCCGACAACTTTTTCCGCGGTTTGTGGAAGGAAAACCCAGTTTTTGTACAGCTTTTAGGCATGTGTCCCATTTTGGCCGTATCTAACACGGTAATCAACTCTTTGGCCATGGGACTCGCCACGACTTTTGTGCTTATTTGTTCGGGGATATTAATCTCCCTAATGAGAAACATAATTCCCAAACAAGTGCGTATTGCTGCCTTTATCATCATCATTGCCACCTTTGTTACTGTAGCTGAATTTATCTTGCAAGCGGTGAGCATTGAAATCCACAAAAGTCTAGGAGCTTTTATTTCGCTGATTGTGGTAAACTGCATCATTTTAGGCCGAGCTGAGGCTTTTGCTTCGCGCAATCCTGTTTTTCCCTCCATTTTGGACGCAGTAGGCACGGGTTTAGGCTTTACTTTTGCACTTTTTTGCATGGGAGCCCTCCGCGAGGTGCTGGGCAGTGGAACTTTCGCCGGAATTGCCGTTATGCCCGCCGCTTTTGAACCGTGGATAGTGTTTATTTTGCCCGGGGGCGGATTTTTTGTTCTAGGATTTTTATTGTTGGTGGTAAATCACATTAATTCTAGCTTAAAAAGGAGAGCCGCATGAATACCGATTCCCATGCTTTTATATTTTTGAGCGCTTGTGTGGTTAATAACTTTGTGTTGGCTTCTTTTTTGGGAATTTGCCCTTTTTTGGGCGTTTCTAAAAAGGTTGATACCGCCCTGCGCATGGGTATTGCCGTTTTATTGGTGATGTTGGTAAGTTCCGCCGCCGCTTTTGGGATAAATCTAGTTTTACAAAGTTTTGATGCCGAATACCTACAGTTGGTTTCATACATTGCGGTGATAGCTTCCACGGTGCAGTTGGTAGAAATGATTATCAAAAAGTTTAGCCCCAGTTTATTTAGAGCTTTGGGGATATTTTTGCCCCTAATTACCACTAATTGTGCGATTTTAGGGGTGGCGCTCTTTCAAACTAGCCGGGAATATTCCTTTAGCCAATCCCTGGTTTTTGCCTTGGGAGCTGGTGCGGGTTTTACCTTGGCTTTGTGGTTGATGTCGGGGCTGCGCGAGGAAAGTGAGTTTGCCGATCCCCCCAAATTGATTAAAGGCACCGCTTTAAGTTTGATGATTGCGGGCATTCTTTCCATGGCTTTTATGGGTTTTGCAGGGTTGGGGGCATAAATGATAGAATTGATGTTAATTTTAGGCAAAGTGGCAGGAGCTATAACTGCTATATTTGTCATGTTAAGTTTTTGGATGTTGGTACAGCATTGGCATCGCCGTTCCATGCAGGAATGTTTGGCGACGCGTTTAAGTAGTGAATGTGCCCAATGTACTAAAGAATGTAGTCAGCGAGAAATAAGTTGAGGAAAATATGAGTAAAGCCACTTTTGAAACGAAAATCACTGAATTAGACGAACATATTGTGGAAATCGTCAGTGACGCGGGCGAGGGTGCCCAAGCAGCCGGTAATACTTTTGCCGAGGTCTGCGCTCGTAGCGGCAATGGTTTGTGGACGGTGGAAATTATCCCTTCGGAGATTCAGCCTCCCCCCCACACCACGGGTAGTGCCAGCGGTAATCGCATCCGGGTGGGAAACAGCCCCATTACCAACGGCGGTGATCTCACTAATTTAGTGGTAGCTTTTAATGAAATGGCCCTGCTTTCGCGCATACAAACTGATTCCCTAGCTCCCGATGTTACGGTGATTATCGATGATATGTGGTCTCGCCATGACGATGCCCAAATTAGGCAAGATTATCGTGAAATTTTAGATGATCTTAGTGCCAAAGGTGCCAAAGTTTGGGAATTGCCCATAGAAACTGAGTGCCAAAGAGTTGCTCCCGATAGCACTAGGGGCAAAAACATGTTTATTGTGGGTATGTTGCTGTGCTTGTACAACAAAGATTTGGAAGCGGGCTTTACTATTGTAGATGAAATGTTTGGAGCCAGAAGTCAAGCTATTGTGGAAATGAATGTCAAGCTTATGGAAGCTGGCTATATTTTCGCCCAACAAACTTTTGCGGAAACTTATAGCATTGCGCCACTGCAAGACACCGACAATTTGGTGGCTATGAATGGTAACACCGCCATCGCTTTAGGATCGGTGGCGGCGGGCTATGAATTGTGCGCCATGTATCCCATTACTCCCGCCACTTCGGCCTCCCACGAACTTTCGGACTTTTTTGAGAAGTTTGGCGGCATTGTGCACCAAGCGGAAGATGAAATTGCCGCCATCGGCGTGGCAGTTGGATCCAACTGGGCAGGCAAACCGGCTTTGACCATCACTTCGGGGCCGGGTTTAGCCCTCAAAACGGAGTTTCAAGGTCTTACGGTTATGAGCGAAACTCCTTTGGTGCTGGTAAATGTGCAACGAGGAGGCCCCTCCACAGGCCTGCCCACCAAAGTGGAACAAGGGGATTTATTGGCGGCACTTTGGGCCACGCCGGGAGATGCTCCCAAAGTGGTGATTGCCCCTTCGTCCATCGAAGAATGTTATCATATTATGCCTTTGGCCCGCAAAATTTCCGAAGAATTTCGCGCCTTGGTAATCGTACTTTCCGATGCTAACTTAGCCACGGGTCGCCAGCTATTTAAACGCCCCACGGTGAATCCCGATTTGCTGAGCAACACTTTGGATATGAGCCCAGTTCCCCCAGGTACCAAGCCTTTTGATTGGGATCCTGAAACTGGACTTTCCCAGCAGATTTTACCTGGTCGTCCCGATGGAATGTGGGTAGCTACGGGCTTGAATCACACTCCCGAAGGTAAAATCAACTATTTGTCGGCTTCTAACCAACTGGGAATGACCATGCGCAGCCGCAAATTAGCGGTTTTACAATCCACCCTTAAAACCCCCGAGATTTTTGGCGATGATTCCGGAGATTTACTCATTGTGGGTTGGGGTTCCACCAAAGGTGCAATTTGGGAAGCCGTGGCCAAGGAACGCGCCCAAGGCGTTAAAGTTTCGGCCATGAATATTCAGTTTATTTCACCTTTGCCTCCAGGTTTAAAAGAGGCTTTTGGCAAGTTCAAAAAAGTGATGGCAGTGGAGCTGAACTACGCCGATGACCCCAATGATCCTTATATTACCCCTGAAAATCGCCGTTATACCCAGTTGGCTACTATTTTGCGTTCCAACACCTTGGTAGATGTGGATTGCTGGGGTAAAGTCCCCGGTAGTCCTTTGATGCCCCAAGAAGTTCGTTCCATTATTCAAACCCAAATTGAGAATATTAAATAAGAGGTTATTTATGAGTTTAGATATTGATGATTATATTGCAAAAGAAGTACACGCTTGTGAATACACCTTAGATGACTACACCACTGAACCAGCGCGTTGGTGTAAAGGTTGCGGCGCCCATGGTGCATTAGGTGCAGTTCAACGCATGCTGCGCGAAAATAACGAAGCTCCCGAAAATGTCATTACCGTTTCGGGAATCGGTTGCTCCAGTCGCTTTCCCCACTATCTCAAAACCTATGGTTTTCACACTTTGCACGGGCGTGCTTTGCCAGTTAGCGTGGGAGTTTCCCTGGCGCGCCCCGAAATGAAGTTGCTCACTGTCATGGGCGATGGTGACTGTTTTTCCATTGGGGGCAACCATTGGCTACACACTTTACGCTATAATATTAACGCCACGGTTATTATTTTAGATAACGAAATTTATGCGCTGACCAAAAAGCAAGCTTCTCCCACTTCCCGCCAAGGCACTATGAGCAATACCTCGCCTCGGGGTTCATATTTGGAACCGCTCAATCCTTTGAGCATTGTTTTGGGAGTAACTAATCTTTCTTTTGTGGCCCAAACCGCTTCGTGGCTACCGGGCCACATGCAGGCAACTTTAGATAGAGCTTGGAAGCATAAGGGCTTGGCTTTTGTGCGCATTTTACAGCGCTGTCCTGTATTTATGCCCGACGCTTTTAGCGGAGCCAGCGCAGAATTTCCTGCCCAATTTTTGGAACATTGCTCCGGAATAACTCCAGACAAAGGGATTTTACGCAATGCCCCCACGGTGGCCCACGATCCCAGCGATATTAATGCGGCCCAAAAAATCGCTGCCAATGCCCACAAAGATTTAGAACCTTTGGGATTGCTTTATTTGAATACCGAAGTCCCCACTTATAACGAAGTTCGCTACAGCCATGTGCAGCAAAGCGATAAATTTGCCAAAGCTGAATTGCTCAATCAATACTTAGATAGCTATGCCATCGGCAATCCCAATGAGGAGGGCTAAGATGGATATTCAAGTCGCCATAAAACAAGCATGGGAACAAGTTTCTCAACAGTTTTTAACTCGCTTAGCTTTATCTATCCAAGAATTAGATGATATTATCAGTATAGAAGGACAGCAATCTGAAACTGTACAACAAGATCGTTTACAAAAATCCCTGGGGGATTTTGGTTCCCTGCATATTGATTTAGGTAGTATTACTAAGGTCGTACAAGACAAAAAACATAGTGGTCGAGATCCCCAATCTTTGACGCGTTTGGAGTTTTGCCGCCAAAACTTGCTGGATTGGAAAAATAACCACCAAAAACTTGTGCCTGCACCTTTATTTTTGACTTTTAGCGACAACGAAAGTGCCATTGCACAGGCCACCCAGCATTTAAACACCATGGCTCAGTGCTTTAAGTTTATGCGCATGGCCAGTTTAGAAATCCATGGCAAATACGAAGCGGAATTTCATGATGATTTTTTCGCAGAATTTAACTGGGAACATTTAAATAACGATGAAATAGCCTTGTGTCCTCCTTGCGTGGTGGAATTGCAAAGCTATCAGCAGAAATATGCGCTTTATACCGCTGCTTTGCCTTTGCTCACTTCGGGTTTGCCTTTTAAGGTCGTGTATTTAAACGAAGATTTTAGTTCCAATACCAGTGGGAGTGGTCGTAGCGCTGCTTTGCGCTCGGCTTTTGAGGTGGAAACTTTGCCCGTGGCGCTCAACAATATTTTGGTATTGCAAGATTCCACCGTGCGCCCCGAAAGCGAGGAGAAAATCTTAGCCGCTTTGCAATCGCCTCGCCCGGCCTTGCTCAGCTTGCTCCATTCTCCAGAAAAAGAACGCAGTCGCACGGCTATTCTCGGCCGCGCTTTGCCTATTTTCGTCTATGACCCTGACGCTTCGCGGGTTTTGAACCAGCGTTTTGACCTCAGCGCCAATCCAGATTGGCACAGCCCTTGGGCGCAAAATCATCTGGAATACATCAACGCCAATGGCAAAAAAGATCGTTTGGAATTTGCTTACACTTTTGCGGATTTTGCCCAAAGTCAAAGCAAATTTAGCGGCGAATTTAGCTTAGCCACCGAAGCCCAACAGGCTAGACTGGTGCATATCGCCCCTTATTTGGAAATGAGTCCCGCTTTGCGCAGCAACAAAGTGCCTTTCGTTTATGCGCTGAAATCTGATGGCACTTTAGCCCAGATGATTCCCTCCATGGCGGTGGTGGCCCAAACTGCGCAACGCTTGCAACTGTGGAACGCTTTGTGCGAAATCGCCGGCGTGCGCAACCCGCATTTTCAAAGCATCGCCGAGCAAGTGCGCGAAGAAATGCACCGCGAATATGGCGAAAAGCTCAACCAGATGCAGTTGCAACATGCGCAGGAATTAGAAGAAGCTCGTGGCGCGGCTGTGCAGCAAGCTTTGGCTAATATTGCGCAGAAATTGGTGAGTGGACAAAGCTTGGATTTGCCCGCGGCTGGTTCCGCAACAAGTGTCGCAACCAGCGCCGCTCCAGTGGCCACGCCCAGCGTTGCTACGCCCGCTCCTAGCTCCACAGCTCCAGAAGTCACAGATGAAATTGAGGAAAGCGATGAACCTTGGATTGACACTCCGCTGTGTAGCAGTTGCGACGAGTGCATCACCATTGATCCCAACATATTTGCCTACGACGAAAACAAGCAAGCTTATATCAAAGACCCCCATGGCGGTCCCCACAAAAACATCGTCAAAGCCGCCAAAAAATGCGCGGCTAAGATTATTTATCCGGGGAAGGGGTAGGGCTTAGATCTCTACTCTGTTCCGGTTGATCAGCCTGGATTAAAATACTGTTCGTAAACTGCATATTGTATATTTAAGTTATGGATTCTGAATTAACAATATCCAGGGCTTATAGAACTTCAAGCAGATTATTAAAAGCTGTCTCTATAATTTCAATTTTATGGTCAATTGCGCAGTTAGAATTTAAATCAGTGAGTTTTGATGCAATAAATCTTATTGAATTGGATATATACTCAATCCCTATTGCATTTGCGTTAATAATTATATTTTTTTGTTACCAAGCCGTTTTTGATTACTTACAACAGTCAATAGCTGTTCGTCGTTCTAAGCATGCAAGAGTTGATTTTCAAGTAAATTTTTATTTAGTTTTAATTTCAATTTTAGCATTATCAATTTCAGTTGAAAAACGCTCCATTATTTTCCTACTTGCACTCCTATCACTATCAATTCCTTTTCAAATTTTAGTTACTATTCTTGGAACCATTATAGGATTCATATTTTTATTTATTCGACAATTTATTCTAACACCAAAAGTTAGTGGGATTGCCGCTTATGTTTCTGGGGTTTTAATTCAAGCGGGCCTAATAATAAAGTTAGCTTTTATCGCAACTCTATTTAGTATAGGCTTCCTATATTCTTTCACATCTTTCTTCGATTGGCTAAGCTATAAACCATCTATACCAGGTGTATGGTCAACAATTATTGGATTTTCACTAGTTATTGTTATTTACACTAGAAGGAAAGAGTTATTTGAAAATGTTTTCTGTTTCCGTATTTACGACAGTACCACAGAAACTCTATATTACTACAACGAACATGGCCAAAAAGGCCTCACCCTGCTAAATGTGGATAAATACGGCAAATGGACAGGAAAAAATTTGGATTAAGGAGTGCTTTTAGTGAAATAAATCAATCTGCTTTAATCCAAAAAACGAAACAATTATCCAGTATAAAATCAATATTGCTTTGTTTATATGTTTTTCTGGGAGCACTCCCAAAAAACTCATTATATGTTGAGGGAGTTTTATTATAACATCAAGCCAAAATATAGGGTTAAAAGATTCTTTATAACGCTTTTTATAAACCCCAATGGCTTCATGAAACCTCATTGAAACAACCCCAACAATGTCCTCTCTTGTATTTGTTAAATTATCAAAAACTGACATTTTAGTATATTTAACTCCCCCGCCTAAAGGCTCTTGATGTGTAACAGCGGAATCCTTTAAACCTGCTTGTTCAAATAAGGATTGTATTTCTTTTTTATTCTGATTAAATTCAAAACCATCTGTTTCAAGGTATTCGTTGTACCCTTTAAACAATTTGTTTATCCTCAAATACTTATAATAGTTTGTTAAAAAGCGCAAAAAAATCACAGCTATAAAAAACATAATCATGTTGCACCATGCCATTTTACAGAACCTCCTCTAGTTCTAATTACTTTTGCTCCAGTTTGCCTTAATTGGTCTTTTAATTATAATCATATTTTTGAAATCTTTCTTCTTTTTTCTTTAATTCACTCCAATCGAAATTATAAAGTTCTGCTTCTGTCCAGTTTGTTGGTTCAGAGATGCGAAACACTCCTCCTGTTGAAGCTTCCATGACGTAAAAATCAAAACCTTCAACAGCTATCCCTATGGATGCAGGAGAAAAATCCTCGCCTCTGAATTGAGAATGGATCAAGCATAATAAACCAGAAACTGCGAGCAATAAATTTTTTAAGTTAGCGTATGGGAATTCATCATGCCTATCATGCTTGCTCTTGTTATAAGCTTGGTACCAGCTTAGCGGTTCATTATCATTCACCCATGCTTCAAAAGGTTTTAATTCTAATAAATTAGAATTTACCCACTGTGGCAAACCGACAGTATACTCTGACAAATGGTGACTAGCGTTTACCTTTTTGTAAACACTCATATTAAATATCGGTTTTTTAAATTTGTTATCAATTTTAGGCTCATATCCGTTTTCAAGTAAAATCGCTTTAAAATTCGCTTCTATTTCTATGCAACTTCTCATAAATAACTCATGAATCCTAAAAGAAAACACATTAAAGCTTTCTTCACAAGGCTCAACATATTCAAATATTCTTTTGAGATCTTCTAAAATAAGTAAAAAAGCTCTTACATAACTATAAGCCGACTTGCAATATTCTTTGTCTTTTATGTACGCACTGCTTGCTATAACCTGCATTTGTTAATCTTGAATTTACAGGTCTATATATTCTTTTATATGGCTTATCTATTTCAATCATGGCTACCTCTTTTTCTAAAATAAATTCATAACCTGCACTTAATATACATTCTACATAAATCAACCAAGTTGGTTTTCCGCCCCTCTCACCTCCACTTCCGCACAAATAAGCCCTCTCAAAACACCTTATTCTTACATTTTTGTAGAAATAAGACTTTTTCTAACCATCTTTAACCTTGTTTTTACGAAAAGCAGGACGATTTAAAGAAAGATCCTAAAACCGTGCCCAATCACCACAGCTTGAAATCAACTTAATTTGTATTAAAGCCGCTAATTCCTAGCGTTTTTAATACAATTTATATAAATTTAGTATTATATACTTAGGATATATTCATGAAACCCATTGATATTACTGAATTAGAAAAGGCTTTGCAGCTTGTAAATGACATTCTCGTCTTTCGCGACGGCGACCCTTACCACCTGGTAGTTTGTGGTGGTTCTGCACTCATTGCCCTTGGATTAGTGGCTCGTGCTACCAAAGATGTTGACATACTTGCATTAAAAAAACACGATTTACTAGTCGCACCAACTCCACTTCCCCAAGATCTCTCCACAGCTTCGCTAGAGGTTCATAAGCATTTAAAACTTCCTGAGGACTGGTTAAATAACGGACCGAGCAGCAGTGAAGGAGGGCTATTTCAGTTGGGGCTTCCTTCTGGACTTGAGCAAAGATTGGTCCTTAAAAAATATGGTGAAAAGTTAACTGTATCATTTATCGGTAGATTAGATCAGATTTTCTTTAAGCTTTGGGCTGCGGTAGATCAAGGAGGTTATCATATCGAGGATTTGTTGGCTCTTTCTCCTACTTCAGAAGAGTTACTTTTAGCTGCCCAGTGGAGTTGCGAAAAAGATGTTTCTGCAGGCTACTTATTAATGTTAAAAAACTTTCTTAGTGAAATTAACCATGACCATATCGCTGACAGACTTGCGTAATGCACTTTTAGAGGAGCAACTCGCTTTTTTATGGCGCAGCTGGGTGGCGTTGGGGGTTTCGGGGTATGGAGAAGCAGCGGATATGTACACCATTATTGACCCCGAAGCACTGCTCTTATACACCCTAGAAATCAGCCGCTACGACAGCAGGCTTTACGATGAGGTTTGGGATTGGTGCAGTGTTAATGGGCAATTTTTTGCCATTCCCCGACTCAAGAGACTATTGCAAAGCAAGGCCGAACTAACCCAGCGCCAAATTGCGGTTTTAGCTGATGTTTTAGGTACTAGTACCACGCACAAAAAATGGAAAGCCTTACAGAAAAAACATCCCCAAAAAGAGGAGCCTGTAAACCTGTTTAAACTTAAAAATGGAGACAAGCTTCCTATAACAGGTGCACTTGATCCGCAATTTTTGCGACACGACATACAACGCCACCAGCTTAATTTGCGGGGATATTCTCAACCTTTTAACCCCGATTTGACGGCAAATTTATTATTGAAATTACGCAGTTTTATGAGTGCTACGGCTCGCTGTGAAATTGTGGTCGCGTTAATAGCTGGTACCGAAAAGCATCCTGCGTTGGTAGCGCGCGAAACCGGATATTATCAAAAAACCATCCAAGACACCATGGTAGAAATGCTTTGGTCTGGCTTGTTGGCCACTCGGCAGAGGGGGCGCGAAAA
This sequence comes from Fibrobacter sp., assembly GCA_012511955.1. Classification (GTDB taxonomy): domain Bacteria; phylum Fibrobacterota; class Fibrobacteria; order Fibrobacterales; family Fibrobacteraceae; genus JAAZFC01. The sequence continues at coordinate 21,396 of JAAZFC010000109.1, forward strand.
GCTGTACCGCCTTAGCCCAGCTATGTTGCAAGTTGTGAATCCCCATGGTAAAATATCTTACCCTAACTGGATTGCGCAGTTTACTCTGCTCGAAAACCTCTGGAAAATAGTGGATAGAGCGGTGCAACAAAACATTTCCGGGAGCGCACTGTTGCTACTGGCTAACCAAGAGTTAAAATCATACGATACCCCCCAAGTTTTGCGTTGCGAATCTGAACTACTTGACTTATTTCGCAAAATTGCGCACTTTTACCCCTGAAAGAACTTAATTTTTAAAACAAGCTTCCCTCGCAAAAAGACAGCTGGGGCAACAATTACCATCAGGAGAGTTAAATTGGCCAAGGCAAAAAATACAACCCCCGCAGCAAAGGGAAAAACTAAAGAGAAATCCATAGAAGTAAGCCTATGGGATGCCGCCAATAAAATGCGAGGCAGCGTCGAACCTGCAGAGTACAAACATGTGGTCTTGGGCTTGATATTCCTCAAATTTGCTAGCGATAAATTTGCCGAGCAAAGAGCCAAACTTTTAGATGCAGGCCAAGAAAAGTATATCGAAAAGCCCGAATTTTATAACATGAAACAACCCCGCACTTAAGGGAGCCTTACCCGATAATTATTTTTCGCGCTTGGGCCTAGATGTGGCCAAACTATCTTCACTTCTCGATACCATCAATGACATTGATACCACTAACGACCCCAAACAAGATTTGGTGGGCAAGGTTTATGAATACTTTTTATCCAAATTTGCCCTCGCCGAAGGCAAAGGTAAAGGCGAATTTTACACACCCAAAACCATTGTAAACTTTATTGCCGAAATGATCGAACCTTACAAAGGCATCATTTATGACCCCGCTTGCGGTTCGGGGGGAATGTTCGTGCAATCCATTAAGTTTATTGAAGCCCACCACGGCAATAAAAAAAAAGTGTCCATTTACGGGCAAGAATACACCAACACTACCTATAAACTAGCCAAAATGAACCTAGCAATCCGTGGCATCAGCGCCAATTTGGGCGAAAAAGCCAGCGATACCTTTTTGGATGACCAGCACAAAGACCTCAAAGCCGACTACATTATGGCAAACCCACCGTTCAACCAAAAAGATTGGCGCGCCGAAACCGAGCTTATAGATGATCCCCGGTGGCGGGGTTACGATGTCCCCCCTAAAAGCAATGCCAACTATGGCTGGATCCTCAATGTGGTGAGCAAACTTTCCGAAAATGGCGTGGCAGGCTTTATTTTGGCCAATGGAGCTCTGAGCGGCGGAGGCGAAGAATACAAAATTCGCCGCAAACTGGTGGAAAACAACCTTGTCGAAGCAATTTTAGTGCTCCCTCGCAATATGTTTTACACCACCGATATTAGTGTAACCCTGTGGATTTTGAACAAAAACAAACAAGCACAAAGCAAAAAAGTGGGCTCTGAAACCCGCAAATACCGCGACCGCGCCCCAGAAATCCTTTTTATGGACTTACGCCAACTGGGTGAGCCTTTTGAAAAAAATTCACGCAATTCTCTGACGCTGACATACAAAAAGTGGTGCAAACCTATCACAAATGGCAGACCCAAGAAATTGAAAATATCCCAGAATTCTGCTATTCCGCCCCGCACGATGAAGTTGTCAAGAAAGATTTTTCCCTGGTTCCCAGCAAATACATTGAATTTGTAAACCGTGATGAGACAATCGATTTTGATGAGAAAATGAAATCTTTACAAGCGGAATTTGTCGAGCTATTTACGCAAGAAGCACAGGCAAAAAAAGACCTTTTAGCGGTATTTAAGAAGCTAGGCTATGGGATTGAAAAATGATGGACAAGAAGTGGTATGTAAGGAATTCTTACATATCTCTTCACATAGTGCAATAGAAGGAAGGCCACAATGAATCTTGATGCAACATATAAAGCGTGGTTGATTGAATTAAAGGGTAAGATTCGTTCTACGCAAATAAAGGCAGCCCTTGCTGTTAATTCTACCTTGATTGAGTTCTACTGGGATTTAGGCAAGATGATTTCGGAAAAAGAGTCTGTTTGGGGAAATAAGTTAATTGAGCAGGTCGCAAAAGATTTGAAAAGTGAATTTCCTGACATGAAAGGTCTATCTCGTAGAAACTTATTTAATACTCAAAAATTCTATAATTTTTATAATCAGCCAATAGTGCAACAAGTTGTTGCACTATTACAAAATGATATCGAAGAAGTAAAATCACCAATTAGTCAACAACTTGTTGACCAATTTAAAAAAGATGGATGTAAAGGCGATTCAATAGTGCAACACCTCGTTGCACAAATCCCCTGGGGTCATAATATCCTTATTTTCACTAAGGCTAAAACTGTTGAAATTGCTCTATTTTATGTTAAGCAAACCATCGAAAACCAGTGGAGCCGTGAAACACTTAAAAATCAAATAGGCAACCGATTACATGAACGACATGGCAAGGCAATCAGTAATTTTAATAAAACACTGCCTGATTCTGTTTCAGCATTAGCACAACAAACCCTTAAAGACCCTTATATTTTTGATTTTCTTAGTATTGACACAGAATACAGAGAGCGAGACATAGAAAACCAACTTGTGGCTCATGTGCAAAAATTTTTACTGGAGCTAGGAAAAGGTTTTGCTTTTATAGGACAACAGTACCACTTAAAAGTTTCAGATAATGACTACTATCTTGATTTGCTGTTTTACCACACACGCTTAAAATGCTATGTAGTAATAGAGCTAAAAAACACTCGGTTTATGCCTGAATATGCCGGAAAATTAAATTTTTATCTATCCGCAGTGGATAGCCTAGTAAAGATGCCTGATGATAATCCGACAATTGGACTGTTGCTTTGTAAAGAGAAAAATAGTATTGAAGCGGAATTTGCTTTACGAGACATTAACAAACCCATAGGGATCAGTGAATATCTTATTGCAGAAAATCTTCCCGAAGACTTGAAATCAAGCTTGCCTACCATTGAGGAAATAGAGCGGGAGTTGGGATATGACATTGAATAACGAATCGCGAATTCAACCCACTAATGCAATGTATTTAAGGATAAATTAGGTTATTTTGCTGGGTTTAGCATTCTTGCTACTCTGCGTATGTCTTTCTTGTGTAGGTTTCGCAATTCTGCACCACATTCTGAAAGCAGGAAGATTTCTTTATGCTGATTCTAGATCTATTAGCTTTAACTCCCTAGATTTCACACTCCTCCCTTTTACCTTTACTTGCTCTCCCCAATACTTTTTTACAATATCATTCAGACCGTCTGGAACACTAATAGAATAATTTCCATCATGTTTAACCTTAAGCCTAATATTACTCTGTTCTTCATTAGCTGCAAAAAGTCTTCCAATCAGTTCTATAGTTTTTTCTTGCTCTTCTTCTGAGCTGTTTTCCCCAAAACTCGTAACTGATATTTCATTCCTAACTCGTGTAAATTGAACTTCCTTTTTTATGTTGTTTTAAAAAAAAGTTAGGCCAATTAAGTTTATTTCTTTGCCATCTGGTGCAAGTTCTTTTGAAAGACTGATAAAATTTTGAAAATAGGATTCGTCTTTAATTGTTTCCTTTAGTTGCTCAAAATACCCTTTATTCACAAGGTCTATATTTTCAACTAATTCTTCTATTATTTCTTCCGAATTACCAAAACCATCAAGTTTAAGTTGCTGTGCTGGGGTGCCAAATCTGATTGTAAAACCAAAACTGGCAGCTCTTGGCACTGACAAAAAAGGTTGAAAATTAATTTTAATGTCTTTAGGAACATCTCCTTTAGAACGAAAAGGTCTGCCTGTCTTTCTTTCTGCAGTTCTTAATGTTAGTTTTTCAAAAGTCGAAATCTTATCCAATACCAACCCAGATTTAGCCATACCATAGCCAATCCCACGGCCAGCAATCACAAATTGTAGTTCATTCGAACCGAGTTGCACTTCATGAAGCTGTAAGTGTCTTTGAAAATACAATTCTTCAAGCAAATTCCTTAATTCTTCAGCAATTTCGTAAGGTGGCCCACCATATAAAGCTAAACATATCAATTTCTCTGCGTCTTCTAGCATATTTGCATTTATGGCTAACGAAGCGGCACTTTTGAACAAAACCGAAATTGATGGCTCCCCCACATTCTGTTCTTTTGCTGCAAGAGCCACTCTCCTTTCCAACAGAAAAGCTTCTGCAAACAATTGAATAGATTTTTCAATATTACCTGAAAACTTTTCGATAAAAGCTTTATCAGCTAACTCAATAGCTTGTGTATGAAGTTCTTGAACTCTCATTTCTTCTTCTCAAATTTAGTAATAGGTCTGCTAAACTCAACAATCCCAATATAAGCCGGTATTTTTAATGAATCAGATAGATCTGTTTGTCTTACTTTCACTTTGTAGCGCTGGTTTATATCTTTTTCGCCTCCATTAAAAATTCCCGAAACTTCCAACCTTGAACACACCCTTCATACAAATGCTTTCCACTTATTTTTGTCAGCCCAGGATATCCACTATATATGTCTCTTAAATCTAATTTCATATTTTACTCCACCGAAACTCAATATATCTTATTTGTATGCTCATCTCAAGAGGAATTATTTAACATCTAAGCAACTATCAAACTCTTGCACAAATAAGATCCCTCAAACAACTTATTCTTACATTTTTGTAGAAATAAGACTTTTTCTAGCCATTCTCAACCTTATTTCCACTAAAGTAATAGATCCAGCTTTGGTAGGTATCCTGGGCGAACAAACAGGTGTCCATTAAATACTCTGGCACCCTTTCAAACTCCCGCAATCCGCGATAGTAGAATTGCTTATGGCTATCATCAATAATAAAAGGAACAATGTGGTTTTTCAGGCACTCGCGAAACATAATCAAACGCCCCACCCTACCGTTTCCGTCTTGAAAGGGGTGAATCTGCTCAAATAGAAAGTGATATTTCACAATATCAGCAAAAGTTATTTGTGCTTGAGCGCTATACCATTGGTTGAGTTGCTCCATATCGGTCGCAACATTTTGCGGCAAAGAGGTTTTGGAGCCCCCCACCTCGTTGGGCAACTTTTTCCAATCCCCCACGGCAAACCAATCTTTGGCGGCATCGGCGGTGCTTGCTTTTAATATGCCATGAAACTTTTTGATAAGATCGTTAGTCAACGATTCCGCCATGCTATCGAGCAAATAATCAAAGGCCACAAAGTGATTTGATGCTTCAATAATATCATCCACCGGCACTGCTGCTTGATCCTGAAAACCAATGGTTCGCGTCTCAAAGATATAGCGGGTTTGTTCTTCCGTCAGCCGACTGCCCTCAATTTTATTGGAATTATAAGCAAGACTCACCTGGGTTTTATGGTACAAACCACCTTTGCGTTTAGCGGTTTTTTCTTCTTGCAGTAGCTGGGTTAAATTCATGGTTTTGGCTCTTTTATATTTTCACATGGGCTATTTTACTAATTTATAATTTATTACGAATTACATTATGGATAAAAAAAGAAAAACATTCCGCCATGTCGCCGCTTTCGGAAAGCGCATGGAGCATTACATCATTGGCCTAATGCTTAAAGAGGGCTTAGATGTGTATTTACCCATGGTGGATGATGATGCTATTGATGCTGTAGTCAAAAAATCTGATGGATCTTATGTTGAAATACAAATCAAAGCTCGCAGTAAAGATGTTGTCTTCGGCGATGGGGCTCTTTTTGCTGCTATTCCCCATGAACACCGCAAAAATTATTGGTTCGTTTTTTACTCAGAGCGAATGGACACTATGTGGATATTGTCAAGTAAAGAGTTTATCAAAAATTCTAGTCAAAATAAATCAGGGAAAAACATCGGCAAACGCACAATTTGGTTCAATGGCAGAAACACAAAAGCACAAACCGAGCATATTAAACCGCGATTTGAAAAGTATGTCGCCACTGATTTCACTAGAATTTCCACTGAAAACCCTGATGATAATTAACCAAGCGCCCTTAAATTCTTGGAATATTTCTGCATTTTCACACTTATTTCTAGTTATTTCCCCTATTTTCCACACTTTTCTCCCGTATTTTCAGCGTAAAACCACACTTATTTCCAATTATCGACAATTTCAGAGCGGTTTTTACTGAATTTTAGGGATTTTCTGAGCTTGTATAAAAATTCTCCACTGCAATGGGCACGGTAATTAGTTAAATTATGATTATGAACTATTGGTTGCAATTACATGGACACGCGCAATGAACACTACAGAACTACGCAGGCAGCAACGCTTTAGCTATTTTGAGCAGGCTTTTAGCAAGCTAGATGAAGCCGTACAAAAAATTTTGACTGACAAATTAAGCGAATGTTATAACCTTAATGACAAGCTTTTGTCTGAAATATTCAAAGAAGGGTTGATTCAGCGCTTTGAGTACACCCATGAACTAGCTTGGAATGTGCTCAAGGATTTTTTTGAACATGCCGGCACTACCAATATATACGGTTCCAAAGATGCCACCCGCGAAGCTTTCAGCCAAGGTCTTATTGCAAACGGCGATGTATGGATGGATATGATCAAAAGTCGCAACCAAACTTCTCACACCTATAACCAAGCCACCGCAGATGCTATTTTTCAAAAAATTGTCCAACAATACCACCCTGCATTTTTGCAGTTTAAACAGCGCATGGAAGGCTTAGTGCAACAAGGTTCTCCATGAATTTCGGATTGAAATCAGAAACCATAAGCGCAATCCAAAGCGTGATGGCGCATTATCCCCAGGTGGAAAAAGCTATTCTATATGGATCGCGAGCTCGAGGCAATTTCCGTAATGGTTCTGATATTGATCTTACTTTAACTGGTTCCAACCTTGATTTAGATCTGTTGCTAAAAATAGAAAATGCCATTGATGATTTACTTTTACCTTACAAAATGGACTTGTCACTACTAAATCACATTGAAAACCCTGATTTAATAGCGCAAATCCACAAATTTGGTCGAGTTTTTTATCAGAAGAAATGATTTAATATTTTTTGCACCACTTCTGCTGGTGATAATTCATCGGTGTTTATCACCAAATGGTAGTTGCTATCGTCGCTAAAGTCCACACCGTATTTAGCTAAGAAGCGTAAACGCATATCTTCATTTCGGCTATTGATTCCTTTTGGCGTAACATCTTCTTGTTGGCGTTGGGCTGCTTTTATTCTTTGGCAAGCTATTTCATCTGAAACTTTCAGCAAAATATGCTTAGCACCCGCAACGAACTTGAATCCTAAGCGATAATCCACCACTATTTGTGTTTTTTGGTTGCACAATTCTTTGAATTGCTCATCAATTTGCTGATCTAGCTGTGGATGCTCTGCGCATAATTGTTGAAATTCGTTTATGGTCATCTGATATTTTTCTAGTGCTATTGTCCTAGCATAGTTCCCTACTGACATAAACTCATAACCTAAAGTTTGGGCTAAAAGCTTAGCAACTGTTGATTTTCCTGTGCCAGCTAAACCGCTGAGAGTTATTCTAGCTTTAAACATATTTACTCCTTTCAATATCTTTTCTTGAAAATTTCGGGGTTGAATTTCACTTGCTTCATAGCTGTATCTATCCCTACTTTATGAATGGGGTCGCTATAAAAATATTCCTGGGGATTGCCGTTTTCAAAAAAACGCCCTGCAGGATCAATCATCAAATAACTATTGATCATATCCTCATTATCTTCCACAACCACATTAGTCTGATCTTTGCTGGTGTTTTGGCACACAAAATGCGCAAACTCCGCATCACTAATTCCTTTTTCTTCTTTGAATGGCAACTGTCTTAAAATTTTGACCTTATTTGGTAACAGTTTTTGTAAATCTTTGGCCACGGTGGATTTCCAGTTATACTTATTGACCACAGAATTGAACTTGAGTTTGATGTTAGGGTTGCGTTGCTGTACCGATTTCACCACTTCAAATAATTCGCCTTGACTCAACACTTTGGAACCACAGTTCCTGCCAATTTTCATGTTGGTACTTTCATCTAAGGAATCCACAGAAATACCCAACATATCCAGTGAATCCGCCACCTCAATGTGTTTTTTCAACAAAAAACCGTTGGTAATAAGTGAAGTTTCTAAGCCCATTTCCTTAGCTGTTCTTATATATTCCACTAGCTTATTCCCCAAAACTAAGGGTTCCCCACCAGCAAAGTTTAAGCGTGTAGGTCGTGCAAACTTATGATTCCCAATGTTGGTGTTTATGGTAGATACTTCTTTAATTATTTGCAAAGCATCTGCGGAGCAGGGCCAGATTTCTTTTGCGTTTTTCCACTCAGAAAAACAAAAGAAACATTTGTAGTTACAGTTTTCAGTTATGTGCCAGTTGATGACTAATTGCATTTTTTTCTTCCTGTTTAAAATTTTGTTGATAAAATGCCCGTCGCCGAGAGACTTCGGCGCTAGGCGTTGAAATTGTTTGGTATTAGCTTTCCCAAGCGTTGGTGTTGAAATTAAACCACGCTGAATTGGGAGGAGGGATTTCCACTTGTAAGTCCACGGGATGCGCTGATTCAGGTCCAAATTCCTTTTGACCATGCACTTCCAGTGCCTGCTTTAGCTCTGCTTTTTGGGTAGCGCCGCCGTGTACTAAAAACACCGTTTTTTGCTTGCGTCGCTGGGCTGGAGCTATTTGTGTCACTGGGGGCAACACAAAATCGATCAAACTGAGAGTATCCGCATGACTAGAATAACCATGCAATGTTTCCACTTGAGCCTGGATTTCGCTCCACTTAGGGCGAACGATTTGTTTTCCCTTACTAAAAGTGATGTATTCTTCTTTACGACCATTTTGGAAATGCTGTTGAATATATTCAATCAAGCTTTTCTTATTACCAAAAAGCTCTTGCATTGTCTTTTTTGGTGTTTTTTTCTGCTGTTCCCCCAAGCGTTGCAATCTATGCCCGCGAGTATTAGGCGCTTGATAGCCAATAAGCAAGATTTTCGCATGAGGATCGGCATAATGGTCAAACAAATAATCATTGACTGGCCCTCGGTCACACATGCCTGCGGTGGCCAAAACTACTTGTAAATCAAAGTGCTGAGCTACTTGCTTGCCTAAATTTTCATAGCCAAACCAGTGTGTTCCCACTTCTAAGCCTTGTTTCAGCAACTGCGCAAACATTTTCACTGAATCTTTCCAGTATCTTTTCGCATCTTGTTCCCGTAAGTGGCTCCGGGTTTCTTTGCTTAACCATTTGTGTTGCACTTTAGCATTTGCACCAAACAAATGCTTGCTATATACAGCGTTCACTTTTTCAGCCAAATTACTGTCAAAAGTAACCATCACTTTGCGTTGATTTTTCAGCTGACCATAGCGCAAAATTATGAACAAATCAAAGAGTACTTCTTGCATGCGATGCATGGCAAAGCCGGGAATAATTAAAGTTTTAGTGTTTTGATCTTCTAAATGTTTTTGTAAGGATAAAATACGATTTGAAAATACTTCAGGTGCATGAGTTTTCCCCCCATAAGTGGATTCACATACCACATAATCTGCCCATTGCTCTGCCTCATGGCGAGGGCGTAACATGGATTGTGGAGCAAATTTTTGGCTATTCACGCCCACATCACCGGTGATTAGTAAACTGCGAGCTTGAATTGTTCCTGCTATTTCAGCATCCCAAAAGAACTGCACACTTACAGCTCCCAAAATGTGGGATTGGCGTAAAAAACGCATTTCTAAGCCTGGGACTAGGTCTATATTTTGGTTCCAGGAAAACTCGTCTTCACCATCCACAACGCGCCAGTTTATGCCATTCACATGACTGTGCTCATAAAGTGTGATTTGTCCCCCTGCTTTTTGCCTGTTGGCACGATCTTTTTGTGCAATATGCACGCTATTGTGTAATATTATTTTTGCTAATTCCTTGGTGGCGGCGGTGGCATACACTTGACCATTGAAGCCTTCGCGCACCAATCGGGGAATCAATCCGCTGTGATCCAAATGAGCATGGGTGAGCACCACAAAATCTAAATCTTTGGGATTAAAGGGAAATTTTCCTTCGTTGTAGGCATCGGCTTGGGCTTCCCCTTGGGCCATGCCGCAGTCCACCAAAAATTTGTGGCTTTCGAATTGGAGATATGTGCAAGATCCAGTTACGCCTTGGCAGGCGCCGATGAATTTTGCTTTGAGAGTTTTTGTTTCTTGTGTTTTCATGATTACTTCCTCAGTTAAAGGTTCATGAAAACAAATTAGACTAGCGAGTGGGGACAAATGGGGACACAATTTTTTGCATTTTTTTGTCTGGGGTGTTATTCCTTTGCAGTCTTTTTTTCATCTTATCGTAAAAAGCTTCAAAGTCGGTGTCCCCTTCCCACTCGCTCACCTCAGGCTCATCGTGCACAAATTCACAAAAAGACCGCCTAGATCGACCATGATTATCTAGTAGCTTCCCTATCATATAATAAGGATTTTCAGAAACTTCACTCATCTTCGACCTTTAGGCCTCTTAGAGCATTTATCTTGAGCTTTTCTAAAGGCTTCTGCAAATCTCTCGGGTTTTTTTAGCATTGCTTTGTATTTCACTTTCTTTTGAGCTTCCTCAATGGTGCAGGCACAAAAAACTTGTAGTGCATCGTGGGTGTTGTAACCTCTACTACGAGCATCACCACTAATACAGCGCTCCATCAACTCATATTCCACCAACACTGGATAGCGTTGAGCAAAAGCATTAACTTGTAACAAAAGTACTAAGGCAATTTCACTTCCTCAGCTCACTTAGGCTCATGGCTAACTGATTTGCTTGGGAATGCCAATTTTGCACCCCAAATTTGCGAAACAATTCATCCCCCTCTTCCAACCAATTGTATTTAAGCATGGTAAACAGTGATTTTTCCAAACATTTGCTCATAGATTCAGCGATAGCCCAATGTAAGCAAAAATCTTGCACCGTATATTTATTTAGCTCTTGGGCAGACCAGTTAAAAAATCTTTGAGCTTTCTGCTGCCAATTTTCTATGCCCTGCATGACTTGCAAGTCAAAGCCTAATTGTTGTGTGCCAATGGCTACCCCTAAGTATTCTCCGCTATGGCTAAGAGAAAACTCCACTTTGGAATCTCTTAAAAAAGGTTTTTCTGTTTCTGTATAGCTTATTTGTACCCTGGAAGGGTCTATTTGCAAATGTTCCCCAAGTTTTTGCTTTAAAAATATTCGTCCCAATGCAAACTTTAGTCCTTTGTGGCTACTTGCATTCCTTTCATACTCCTGCTGATCCAAAAGGTCTAAATTTAAAGCAATAGCGCTATATGAACTAAAATATATTTCTGCTTTAGGAATCATTGCCAACCTCTATATTTCCACCATATTTTCACAACTTTTTGTCTATTTTAGCTGCAAACATTGTGTGATTTTGCTTAAAACAATGCTTTTATACCACAAAACGCATATTTAAAAAGTTTTTCAGGCATTATAAAAAACGCCTTTTCATCAATTCAAAACCTTTCGGCTCTGGAAAATCGCCTTAGCACCTCTCAAGTTTTTTTAACACAGCGAAAATCACCTTTAACGTCAGCACATAGCTTTTTACCCTCTGCAAAACTCAGACCTTGCATTCCCCCCTATTCCGAACCTTGACAAAACTCGCACCTTGCATTCCCCCCCATCCCGAACTTCAGCAAAAGTCGCTTGTAGTACCAGTTCAAGCTTTTCTGACCTCAGCAGCAAATTCTTTAAAAGCTTTTCTCCAATGCCAAAAAGAATTCGCCTTTTTTGTCCCTATCCCAACCATATTCTAAGCGTAAGGGGACAAAAACTGGGGCACCAAACCATATTCGCAACCCTAAGCCCCCTGCTTCGGCAGTGCGCAGGTCAAGCTTTTTTAATTGCTCATAATTTTGCGCCGCAAAACCCTTATCTATAAATAAAAGTGGTTCAAAGCTCATATTAAGCAAGCCCAATAAGCTTAAATCTCCAGCTCGCCAACGAATTTCTCCTTGGGTTAAAAAGTTCCATTTACCCACAAGTTCAGTGGCCGCTGGAGAGCGCACACCATCATAATAATGCAACCCTAAACGAGCTTGTAACTCAGGAAATTCTTGCCTTTTTCCCATGGCGCGCAGAGCCAAAGTTATTTTAGGATGAGGGCTATAATAATGCCGCAAATCTCCAAGAAATTGATAAGATTTTTGCGCATTAAAAACAGTAGATTCAAAAATAAATTGTTGCCCTGCCGTGGGGGAATAAGTGTGATTGCGACTATCTTTGATTAAACTCCAAGTGCTATTTAAAATAAAAGACGGAGCATCAATTTTCCAATATTTTTGCCAGCCCAACTCCAACCATATATTCCAATCTTTACCTAAATCGTAACCTACTGCTACGCGACTTTCAGCTGTATTAACAGTTGTATCACTATGCACAGACGGCATATCCAAGAAAGCCAGAGTATCGAAATGCCCTACTTTAAAGCGAAGTTGCCAAGGATGCCAATTACTCCAAAAGCGTTGGATTTCTAAAATCTGCCTATTAGCACCTAGTTCCACTGAATATTCCCAACCTAAGCCTCCCACATTAACCATACCATAACCACCAAAAGCATTACCACCCCAAAAGCGGTGACGATAGCCATCTTCCACATCTAAAAAGACATTGTATTGTCCGGGATTTTTAAAAGATTCTACCACCATACAATTTGCTTTATAAAACCATTGGGCATTTTGCATTTTGGTAACGCTACGCTCACACTCTGCCAATAATTGCTCATGGCTTATGGCGGTTTTAGCTTTAGGCCTAAAGAACGCCCGTACTGTGCTTGTGTCAGAAACTTCGTTTCCTAATACCCTCACATTATTAAGGGTACTGGCCCAAGTAATGCCACTCATTACAAAAACTAATAACACAATAATTTTGTTTTTCATTATTTTCCTTTTTTGCTAATTAAACCTGAACAAGTCTTCAGGAATCTTTTTGTCTTTTCCTTTAAAGCCCAAATAGTAATACTTCATCAAAGCATTTGCCCAAAAACTTTGATGGGCTTTTATTAGAGATCTTTCAGATTTAAAGTTTTCTCTAAAATTTAAAGCTAAAAGATTCCCATCCATTAAAAATTCTTCATCAAAAATTCTTTCTTTATGTTTAGTAAAACCAATTTTTTCATAAATTTTGGTAGTGGTATTAAAAGCAAAAGTATAGGCAATATCTACCTTGTTTTTCAGTATGCTATAGCCAAGCAAATGAAATAAAAGTTTAAGCACCACACCCCGGCTAGCACCATCATCACAAGTTATGGCAAAGCGCCCAATTTCTGCAATTTTAATGCCTTTATCACGCAAACCTGTAAAGTCTAATCCACTAAAAGGTTCTATTTGTGTTTTTCCTTTTTTATGAATAAGTCTAATAGCTCCAACGCTAGAGCCATCTTTGATATTTTGCACCACAAAACAGGTGGAAAACTCGCTGATTTCTTTGTGTTCAGCTCTGATTTCTTCCCACATTACATCGTAACTATCTTGCTTTTTTACTTTGGATTGTACATATAAGTCGTAGTATGCTTTTTTTAGAACAGCTAAATACTTCTCATGATCTGACTTACTTATAACTTCTTTCCCGATATAATCTCCTATGATAAACCCAAATCCCTCGGCGTTTCCAAAGTGCTTTTTTTGGGCTTTTTTCACCTGAAAAAGGCGAAATTTAGTGTCGTAATAGAAATCAAAATAAGGCTGATTCAAATACTTTGTCAAAAGCATGGACATTGGTATGGAAAACACCACTAAAACCAAAGGCATATATATATAAGATGGTTTAGGCATTAATGAAAGTGACAAATAGAGACAAAGCAAGTAGAACACTCCTAAAATCACATTCATAAAACTGTGATAATTGATTTCTCCCGCCGTTTTAGATTCTTTTTCTGTGATAGTTAATGGGTTTTTAATTAACCCTGAAATCAAAAAAGAAAAACCTATAAAGAAATAAAACAAAGACCCCACATAAGGTAAAATGTTATCTAGTTTAAGAGCCTTATACATGAAAAACATGCTTAAATAAATGGCAAAAATTATGAAATCTATTTTGATATACTTTTTTTGATATAACCTAAAAAGCACCAACTGACTATATATGGCTAATGTGAATGGTAATAGCATTTCCACTGGAAATACAAACAACAAAGCTATGGTAAAACCTAAAATGATATAACTGATTAACATAGGACTCCCCTCCTGTTTTTAAAACATTACTTCAAATTCTGTGGATACTGTATAGCGAATTGGAATTACGCCAAATTCACTGTTTTCTTTGCCTAAAAAGTTACGCAATCCCACATTTATGCGAAAATTATCAATAACTTTAGCCAAACCTAAACCCAACATTGTGGAACGATCAAATAAATTTATTGCACCTATTATTTCAAAATCAAACTGCGGTTCACTGAATTGTTTCCAAAAACGACCCATTATATAGTGGCGCACCAAAGAGAATTCTGGGTAACTACGCATTAACTCCCAAAGCTCTGCTTCAGAATCTGCTCTAACACCTGGAGATTGTTCTTTAACTATATCCCGCCAAGCTTTTTTACTTAGCCCCGCCTGATCATAGGCATATTCCATGGTTATACTAGTACCTTCTATGGGGGCCCAAACCATTCCTAACAAAAATTCTTGGGCCCAAGATATCTTTTCTCTTGGATCAAATTCTCGCAATTTTTCTTGACTAATAGCCCATTCTCCATGCCAAGAAAGCATAGGCGAAAATCCATAATTAAAACTTAAACCAGCTTGCCTTTGCTCTTTAACCTTGGCATACACTCCAGCTAAAGTCCAATTCCAATTACCCAATTGTAACTTATAATACAATGCTGCCCTAGACCACTCTTTTAAGCCATCTTTGGTGTATAAACTGTCATCGTTTGGCAAAACAAAAGCAGCTTGTAGGCTTTGCAAACCGAACAAGTAACCCAAATTCAAAGCGCGCACTCCCTGAGCTAATTGTTCATTAAAAGTACGACTTTGGCTTTGCACTGCTTGCCAGCCATCATAAAACCAATCTATGGGTCTTTTAAAAAATCCTGAACCTTGGCGCAAGTGCATTTTTCCTACTTCCCAATAAAACATCGAAGGTGAATGGTAGCCCAATAGCAGTTCATTAACCCAGAAATCCGGACTAGATGCCTTGTACAAGCCTTCATCGTCTTGTACAGCACCTGTAACCATCCCTCTGGCATATACATAGTTGGACCACATATACTCTTCATAAGCTTGGGCCAAAATATTATGTTCCCAAAGTTGTTGTTGCACCATCATGGGTTCTGGTGCTCCTACATTCATAGGAATATTACGCACTTCCTGACCAATTTGAGTGCTAATATTAAAATCCACAGCCCATGCAGAAATCCATAGGCTGAAACATGCAATTACAAAAAAATTAACGGGGCGGTAACCAAACATTTAGATAATCCTTATTAAAAGATGCAGGGGGAAGTTTGTGTTTTTTCATCTGCAAGTATTCCATCCGAGAGCGTTTTTGCGGATCTATTCCATCTATCATATCAATTACCGTAAGTATATCTTTACCAGAGATTTTCTTTAATTGCGAATAGTTGGCTGTTTTCAGTAGTTTTTCTCCGCCCACGGTGGAATAAAACTCTGCTTTTACAGGCAAAAGCGTTTTTTTGTTGACCCACAATTTTATCTGGCTATAAGTGCTCCCCTCCTGGTTTTTTTTCACTTGCAATAACAACTCACAAAGTCCATCTTCTTCGCATTTCACAACTTTTGCATCGTAATGGGTGCTAAAAGTCAGACGCGCCACATCGCCATTGCTAACTTCTCCCAAAAGAACTTGCATGGCCGAAAGACGAATAACATTGCGGGTTCGCGGGAAAAGCACCCAAATGCCTAAATCATCCATAAGCATTTTACGCCCTCGCACAGCTTGAGGATCGCTAAAATACAGTAAACTAGCTGCTTTACCATTGCTTTGCATACCTGCAAATCCTTTTAAAGTGTATTCATCAATTTTCTTTTCACTTTTAAAAGAACTAATACGCAAATCAAAAGATATATGCTGATCTAAGGCGCGATATTGGTCAATTTTCACCAATGTGGCCGAATCTAAAGCCTGACCTGGGCTTAAAGCCCAAGCACAGGATAAGTTGATAAGTAAAATAAGGAAAATTTTTAACATAATCTTCTCACAAATGGCGTAAAGCATCAGCTACGGAAATACTCACAGCTTTGCGCGCCGGATAAATGGAACTTATGGTGGCAACCACCACCGCTAAAATTGTGGTTTCAATCATCATGGGAAGGGTTAGCCAGAACTCAGCTACATAACCTTTACTCATACCAGGAGGTGGGGGAATATATATTCCACCCATTTTGTTTAAAATAAAAGCTATGCCAAGCCCTAAAAGTGCTCCAGCTAACCCGCCCATTAGACCTAATACGCCACCTTCCCATAAAAACAAGTTCATTATATTAAACTTAGTGTTACCTAAAGCTCGTAAAGTTCCAATTTCCCTAAACCTTTCAAAAACAGTCATAATCATGGTGTTAATAATGGAAAAAATCACCACCACCAACACTATGGCTTTAATTACTTGCATTAAAGTGATGTAAAAATCTTTAACTTGGCGATAATAATCAGCTATATCTTCCCATTGCCTAATAGCTAAAGTTTGACCATCAGCCATGCGTATTTTAGACATTTCTACCATGGCTTCAGAGGTTAATTCTGTGCTATCCAAAGTAACTATCAATTGAGGCGCGTCTTCTATGACCAAAAGCTCTTGGGCTAAAGCAAAATCCATGTAACTGGCCATATTATCAAAGGCCCCTATACCAGAAGATGAGATGCCCACCACCGTAACATCAGCGGCATTCATACCACCACCTTTGGAACTAACCAAAAGCGTTAAAACATCACCCACTTCTGCGCGGATTTTTTGAGCTACGCCCTCGGCCAAAACAATTTCCAAAGCTCCAGAACGCAAAATATCTCGACCTGAGGTTATGCGCCTAAAACTCAGTAAATTTGTGGCATCTTCCACTGGTAAAGCTTCTACCATCACTATGCCGGACTTCTCTCCAGTACTGATGGTTCCGCTAAAGGCGATTTTCGGAGCTACACTTTTCACTTGGGGAAGTTTGCTTATTTCGTCCGCTAAGCTTTGGTATTGGGGAATTAAAAAGCTGTAAGGATCAAAAGAGCCTTCCAAGAAAAAAGCATCGTCTGTAGATACTTGAATATGCCCCACTCCACTGCGAATAGTGGATTCCCGTAAGCCCCACATGGAGTAATTTACAAAACCTTGATATAGCAATATTGCAGCCACGCCCGTTGCAATGGAAAATAAGGTTAACATGGAACGACGATAATTACGCAAAACATTGCGTGCGGCTAATTTAATTGTATTCATGCTACCCCCTCTATTAAACCATCACTAAGTCTCACAATGCGTTTGGCGTATTCTGTAACTTGATAATCATGGGTTGAAAACACAAAAGTTGTGCTTAATGTTTCATTAATTTTTTGCATAAGTTCTAAAACCTGTTGCCCTGTGGTTGAATCTAAGCTAGCTGTGGGTTCATCAGCCAAAACCATTTCTGGTTGAGTGACTAAAGCCCGCGCAATAGCCACCCTTTGTCGCTGCCCCCCGGAAAGCTGATCGGGGCGATGCTGTATATGTTCTGACATTCCCACCAGCTCTAACATTGCCAACACCCTTTCTTTGCGTTCATTGCGAGAAAACTTTCCTAATAGTAGCGGTTGTTCCACATTTTCATAAGCACTTAAAACTGGCACTAAGTTGAAATTTTGGAAAATAAAGCCCAAATGTTGATTGCGCCAACGACTAAGCCTTTTATCGTTTAAACGATTTAATTCTTGATCTTTGTACCACACTTTTCCGCTAGTGGCACCATCAATTCCCCCAATAATATTTAAAAGGGTAGATTTACCACAACCAGAACTGCCCATAAAGCAGAGCATTTCTCCCGTGTTAATTTGCAGGCTAACTCCTCGCAAAGCTTGGATTTTCACCTTACCCAACATATAGTCTTTGTGTATATCTTCTAATTTTATAAGCATATTTTAGTCCATGAATACTGTTAACATTTTTTGAGACTCCATTGCACATTTGCCCTTTTTAAAAGCTTGAGCTTTTTGCCAATGACTCATGGCGGGGCCTATTTGTCCTAAGTCTTTGTAAATATTTCCTAAATAAAAATGACTAGCGCATTGCAATTCCTTAGCTGGAGAACGCTGCAAAACTGTATTAAAATCTTGTTGGGCTACGCCTTGCTTTTTAAAGAAATCTGGCAGACTTACCATGACCATGGCTCGCAAAAATATCAACAAGACGCAATCATCTCCGCCGACCTGCACCGTCTCGTCTAAAAGACTCACTGCTTCATTTACTTTCTGAATCTTTTCCACTGGATTAGTAGCATCGCGCCCGACAATACTTCTGCTAACGCCCAAATACGACTTATACATCAACTGCCATTCTGGACTCAAACTTTTATCTGAAATTGCTTCCATTTTAGCAAGAGCTTTACGAGCAACTTTTATATCGGGCTTAATATTTGCCAAATCCACCCATTGGACAGCTTCTTTTAAGCTGTCCAATGAGTTGCGCGGCTGGCTTTTTGCCAGCTGCTTTTCAAGGATTTTAGCATCTTCGCTACCAACCCAAGTGATAAATGTTGCACAGGCGGCTTGGGAATAAGCCGTCGATGCAAAAAGGATGAAACTAAATGTGAATATTTTAGCTAACTGTAACATTACTTGACTCTGTTATTAATAAAGGTGAATTTTCCGTGGTTATTTTATGAGCCATTGAATTCACCTCTACCTCAAAAGCATCTACATTAGTATATGCATATTCTTTTTTGATATAGGCGTAACCAAATTGCTTGCTCAATTTCGGGCTATAATAGACCGCACTCACAAAACCAATGTTCTCATTTGAGTATTGCACTGGAAAAGAGTCAGTCTCCATAGTTAAATCTTTTAAATCATCTTGGAAAACAAAAGGCACTAAACGATATTCAAAATCATCTATTTTAGCCTCTAGCTTTGCTTTGCCATTAAAGCTTTCTTAGTTAAAATCTATAAGCCACCGTGTTTCATTTTCCACTGGACAGCTGTTTTCTTTAAAAAACGAGTCCATCAGCGGTATTCTAACTTCTGCACCAAGTATATTTTGCAAGGTCTTATCTAAATTCTCAATGCTTTTTATCTTGAGTTCTTCACTTTCTTCAAGCTTTTGCGCCAAAACTCCATAAGCATCTTTGGACATTAGGATTTTATAACCGTATTCCCCAGAAATACTTTCTCTAAGCACAGTAAAACTATGCTCTTCTAAATCCAATGAAATTACTCTAAGATATTGCAAACCTGTGATTTCGTAACCGAAAACTTCTTTTAAAAGTCGCCAAGCATAGGGTCCTTCAACCCCTAAAAGCTCACTATATAAATTATTTTCTTCAGCTAAAAACTCTTCTAAATTATCCTTTAGCCAAGCTCTTACAACATCATTATCACTATGTAAAACCACAAAATATTCTTCTAAAAGAACTATTTTGATTACATCTATTACCTTAGCTTGGTCATTTAAGAGATAAGCGTAGGATATTTTGTTGTACTCCAACAAGTCGAGATCTATACTTACTAGTTCATTAAATTTTTCTACCGCTTCATCACTATTTTTTACCAGACAAAGCCCATCACTACATTTAAAGACTAAAGAATCTTCGCGAATTGCATTGTATTTATCTAATTGTTCTTGTGTAAATTTCATTGCTCCACCTCCGTTTTTGAAATTACATAATCAACTAAGAAATTTATTGATTTAAACGCTTGAACATCTTCTTCCTCTATTTCGATTTTAAACTTTTCTTCCAAGCCTATTACCAAATCTAAAGAATCTATAGAGTCCAAGCCCAAACCTAATCCAAATAATGAAACATCGTCATCTACCAGCTCAGGTTTTAAATCTAAATTCAGGCTGTTTATGATAACATCTTTGATGCTATCTAAATACGCCCTTCTTAAGTCATTTTGTTTTTGTAGCTCTACTTTATTTGTCATAATCCCTCCAGGATTTATTGTTGTGAAACAGTAATCTCTCCTTCAACAACCACTTTTTTGTTAACCATTGCTTTAACTTTTGCCCGAGATGTCTTTCCCATCTTTTTGATGATTTCAGCCGTCATTATAAGTTTATCACCCGGCCTTACTATGGAAAGAAATCTGATATCAGCTTTTGCTAAATAGCCAATATTTTGCGAACTTTCATTTTGCGTGGATTGTTCAAGATTTTCGCTTAGATGTATAAATGTGATCAATTGCGCCATAGATTCTATCAATAAAACCCCAGGCACAATAGGGTTATTAGGGAAGTGTCCACTAAAAAACCACTCATTTACACTAAAATTTTTGTAACCTTCTGCGGACTTCCCTGGCACAACATTGGATACATTGTCAAGCAGCAAAAAAGGAAACTTATGGGGCAATAGTTGCATTATTTCCGTAACATTGAAAGCTGTTTTTCTCATTCCATACCCCCATCTACTCTTATGGTAGTGCCGCTAATGTAAGAGGCCTCATCGGAAGCGAGAAAAGAGACTAAATTCGCCACTTCAGCGGACTGCCCCATTCTCTTTAAAGACACCGCTTCTAGCATTAATTTTCTCATTTGTCCAGGTATTTTAGCTGTCATATCTGTTTCTATATAACCTGGAGCCACGCCTACAACTCTCACATTGTATTTGCCCACTTCTTTGGCTAAACTTCTGGTCATGGCCACCAGCCCTCCCTTGGAAGCACTATAGTTGGTTTGACCTTCTGCAGCAGTTAGCCCAGAAACCGAAGCAATATTTATAATCACTCCCTGTCTTTTGCTTATCATCTGCTTGATAGCAGCCTTACTGGCGTAAAAAGACCCTAATAGATTAGTTTTGATAACAGTTTCAAATTGCTCTGTATTCATTAACGCAAAAAAGTTATCCGCAGTTATTCCCGCATTGTTAACTAAGACATTAATATCCTCAAACTTCGCTTTTATTTCATCAAAAAAATCTTTGACGGAATTTCCATTTGAGACATCACAGGGAAAGGCAAAGCAACGCTCTTCTCCTATGCTTTCAACCAGCTTTTCTGCTTCATTTCTGTTTTTGTTATAACTAAATGCCACTTTTGCTCCCTGGGAGGAAAACAATTCTACTATGGCTTTACCTATACCTCTAGAACCGCCAGTTACAACAACCAACTTATCTTTGAATTTATTCATGCTCAACCCTCACTTACAGTTATTTGTGATTTTTAGACTATCAGTCCAACTCCTCATTTGTGTATTTAACGATACTCCTATAGCAGACACTTGTGCCAATATCTTGCAACGGTCTTCACTACCAAAGTTGCTATCATAATCATTTAGTAGAAATTCTATATCTTGCTTACCCTTTTCTTGGGTTTCAAAAAAATGTGGTAATGACAAAAAGGTCAACCCTCTTACTATCCTAACCTCATAGTTATTAGGATCTATTTCACTGGCCAAATCCATTTCTCTCATACCGCGCTGCACCCATTCTGTCTTATCTATAGGAGAGTTTACCAACAAAGCACGCTGAGTAAAGAAGCTACCTTTCCAAATTTGCGCTTCACAATCAAGACTATCATAAGACAAAATCTTGGTCAGCATTTCATCAGCTGCACCCAAAACACCATCATCTCCGAGCTTAATAGCCAATTTTCTAACTCGGATTTTTAACAATGAATCTGCAAAATAGCTTGAATATTTGTCAATATCTGATATAATGCTCTTATAGACTACATACTCTGGAACCACTGCATCAGCCACTATGCTTTGGTGTATTTTATTGCTATCTAATTTTGATATTTCATAACTTTTTTCGCTACTTTCAATTTTTTTAATCCAGTTTTTAGCTAAAGCGTGATCTATGGATTTTGCTAGCATTGATTTGTCTACCGGTACCACAAATTGATCACAAACTATATTCGCTAATAATGAATTATAATTAGCATCTTTAGGACCAGCTGAAGTGCTACTCACCTTACTGAAATCATTAACAATAATGACCCCGAAGACAACTAGCAATACGACTGATGCTGCAATAAAGTATTTTTTTCTCATATTTTCTCCTTTTGTAACAACAAATTATTTAGTTGTACTTTTATTGTTCTTTTAGACTTTGTCATACTTTTAGCCTCATGCTAAAAGTCCCCGCACTCCCACCTTCTGTTATGGCGTTAAAAACTGCTCTACTAATGTTTTTATGATTCACTTGATTTTTACATAAAGCAATGCTTTCTTGCCAAACTTCAGGCAAATTAATTGCAGACAGCCATGCGGCTAGGTTTAAAATAGGAGTAACTCCAGGAACATAGCCTACCAAAGGAGTTGTGCTTAACAATGGCACTGCTGTCTGCAAACTTTCTAAAGCTTTTAGTTCGTGAACATCATGATTAACTATGGATTTACCCATTCCAAAAACTGCGTCTGTTAAGAAATCATCGCCGCTATAATGGCTTTCATAAATATTCAACAGAGGGTTGACTTCCCCTTGGAAAGCACCCGGAAAAACTGGGGTGTTTTCTGTATAAACACTGTCCAATAAACAGCTAATTTTAGCATTTCGACTTATCGCCTTATCTTCTCTTTCGAGCATAACAAAAACCGAAGCCTCGCCTATTACATATCCATTAGCATCTGTAGAATAAGGCTTTATGGTGTTTGATGTTAGTCCCAAAGCTTTTAACGCCTTATGAAATGTGCTACTATACTCTGTGGATGAACCTAGCAACACATAATCAGCTTCATCGCTTTCCAAAAGAGATTTAGCTAGCATAAAAGAGTTAACAACGCCTATATCTGCATTAGACATAACCGTGGTATATCCTTTTATGCCTGTTTCGATGGTTAAATGCCCAATGTGCGCATTTATAACGCTATTGGGAAATAAGCTAGGATCACCAGTTTTATAGTTTTTCTCTAAAACTCCATCATAAAACTGCTGTACACTATTTATATGCCCTGTATGCGTATTGGCAACTATTGCTATGCGGCTAGAATTAGAAGGACTAACCCTTAAACCCGCATCTTTTATACAACCCAAAGCCGCTACACAAGCAATTTGAGTGAACCTATCCATGCGCCGAGCATTTTTTATGCGGAACTTTCTGAGCTCTTGCTTCAGCAAGTCATCACTTATTTTTGCCGTAGCCTCGCTAAAAGTCTGTCTATATAATTTGCCTTTTTCAAGCTCACTTTCTTCAAAAGCGTTGCTAGAGTTTTGAATGGCATCGAACAAAGCAGGCAATCCAGACCCTGCATTGCTTATCTGATATGCACCAGTTATAGCAATGGAAACATTTTTGTCTCTGTTATTTTGTAAAACCACATTTTTAGTGTCTTTTGTTACCGCCACCGATACATTGTTACCGCCAAAAGCAAAGGCATTTTTCACCCCTAAGTTAAAATCGTAATCACAGGATTTGTTTTGGACATAATTTAAGTCACAACCACTGCGTGCTTTTGTGAAATTAACAGTGGGAAAGGCCTTTTTTTGCTCCATGGATTTGAGAACCAAAGCCAACTCTATTATACCAGAAGCGCCTAAAGTATGCCCAATGCTCGCTTTAGCAGATGAAACCAAAAGATTTTCTTTGCCTTTAAAGGTATTCATAATAGCACGAGTTTCCACTTTATCGTTGTGAGGGGTACCAGTGCCATGGGCGGCAACAAAGATATTTTCTTCCAATAAACCTGGTTTAATGCTTTTAAGAGCGGTATTTATACAGTTTGAAATGCCACGACCGGTAGGATCAGAAGCTGTGATATGATAAGCATCGCTATTACATGAATATCCCGCTAAAAATCCCTTGACACTTCCGCTTCTCGCCTTTACGCAGCTATTCCTTTCCATAATAACTGCACCAGCTCCTTCTCCTAAACTCAGCCCTAAATCACCTTCACTAAAAGGGGAACATTTTACTTCTGCCAAAGAATCTAATGAATTAAAACCAGTTAACGACAGCATACTCAAAGGATCTGAGCCAAGACATATAGCTACATCTATAGTTGACTCTTGCAAATATCTACTTCCCCAAATAACGGCATGTAAAGACGAAGAACAAGCCGTACTAAAGCAAATTCTTGGCCCACTAAAACCATACTCATAAGCTAGTCTATCCAAGGCAAAACTCACGGAGAAAGAGATATAACTCTTAGGATTTACTGATTTATTTTCTTTAAAGTTGCGAATATAATCTCTTTCAAGGTTTACGAACCCTGACAAAGAAGTTCCATAAAACAAGCCGATTTTTTTATTATTAAAATAATCTCTTGAAACTCCTGTGCTATTCAGTGCATCTTCTACCGCTTTAAACAACAAAAGTTCACCTCTATCCATGGGGACTTTTTTGCTACTGCTTAAATCCCCAATTAGTCCTAAAAGAGTACTATCGCTATGTTTTACTTCCCCCGCATATTTGGCTCTACACTCACCTACATCCCAATACTTTATCTTTGAAATGCCATTTTGAGATAAATTAATATTCTCAAAAGATTCATTAAGTGTTTTACCAACAGGGGTTATTGCTCCATAACCAATTACTACAATGTCTTTTTCAATCATTTACTTCGACCTCCTAAGGCAGAAGTTAATTCCTGATTTTTTTTATGTCAAGGTTTTTTTTATTTTATCAGCAAATAATTTTGAAAATCGCTTTTTTGAGCAAATTAGGTCTTAGTTTTAATTAATTCTGCACGCAACGCACAGAATAACCTTTTGCTAAAAGACTAGACACAAAAGAGGCTGTAGCAGACTCTGATTCTAAAGTAAAAGCGTAGCACATATCTTCTAAACTTGTGGTGTTTGTCCACCAGCCAGCTCTATCTGGCTTTGAATCTGCAAGCAAAGGCGGTCCATCGCCTCCAGGTAAAGCATTAAATCCATAATCATCGGTTCCATCCCAATATTCTGCTGATTTTAAACGAGTTCCCACATCGTCAGTGGCATCTAAAGCATTTATTAGTCCTTCCCATTCTTCTTTACTGGGTAAATGCCAGCCAGAAGGACACGCTTCCATAGCCGCATCGTGATTGTAAAGTGCGCCGTATAACGAGTAATTTTCATGGTTTTTAGCCGCTGCCAAATCAGTTCCATTATATCCATAAACAAAATATTGAACTTGCTCTTCATCGTAAAAAGTCATTAAAGCAGTGACTTTGGGTAAATAGGCTAAATTTTCAGCCATCCACCATTGGCCACTTACCCCCATGGTCTTGTATTCACGACCATCGCGCTCATCTACCAATGAACCATATTCCAACATTGCTTTACCAATATCATCATCAACTTTGACATTGATAGTGCGCGCTTTGGGCCTTTCATTTGTAGCAAAAGTCAGATTGTTCTCTGTGGTGCATCCCAATAATATCATAAGAACCAGTAGTCTCAGCATGATAACTCCTACTTTAAAACACAACTCTTTTTAAGTTAAATCTTCCGACACCTTTATCAAAGGGTGCTTTTTGTCTATGGACATTTTGTCCATGAAATCTGCCTAAAAAGCTGTTCGACTGATACTATTCGGGGGTATTTTTTTAATAGAACAGCCTTGGTGGAGGAAACATGAAACCAATACTTTTAATACTAATAATGAGTTTATCTATGACTCAAGCCCAAATCGCCAAAGGAGCGACCAAATTTTTGGGTAATATTACCACACACGGCACGGTAAGGGATGATTTTGCATCGCTTTGGAATCAAATTACCGCTGAAAATGAGTGTAAATGGGAGTCTGTAGAAGGCAGAGCCCAAAATGAACGCAATTGGACGGGCTGCGATAGGGTTTATAATTATGCCAGAGCTAACAATATGCCCACTAAATTTCACACTCTAGTTTGGGGTTCCCAATATCCTAAATGGATGGATAACTTAAATCAAGAGCAGCAACTTGCTGCGGTTACCGCCTGGATGGATGCAGCTCAAGAGCGCTATCCCGATTTAGACTTGATCGATGTGGTAAACGAAGCGGTTCCTGGACATGCAGTGCCTACTTTTAAAAATGCCCTAGGCGGCGATGGTGCCACAGGATACGATTGGATTATCAATTGTTTTAAAATGGCGAGAGAACGCTGGCCCAATGCGATTTTGATTTATAACGATTACAATGAACTCACTTGGCAAAAAGAAGAATTTAAAGATTTAATGAATAGAATTAAAGGCTCGGGATATGTAGATGCCATGGGATTCCAAGCCCACGGTTGGCAAGATCTAAGCGGTCCTGAATTAAAAAGACGCATTGATGAAATGTACAACAGCGTCAAATTGCCTATTTATATTTCTGAATACGATATAGATAAAGAAAGCGACCAAGAACAGTTGAATATTTATAAAGCCCAGTTTCCTGTAATGTGGGAACATCCGCAAGTAGCTGGAGTAACTATTTGGGGTTATATACACGGCTCTACTTGGATTCCCCATAGCGGACTAATCAAAAACGGTCAAGATCGTCCTGCCATGACTTGGCTCATTGATTATGTTTCTAAATACTTAAATGTCCCCGCTCCTCAAGTGGGTTCTGGTGAGCCACCTCCACCCCCACCTCCACCTGAACCCAAAGGTCCCTGGAACGATAAAGTGCATAGTATTCCTGGAGTAATTCAAGCCCAGCACTATGATTTAGGTGGCGAAAGTGTAAGTTATCACGACACCGACAATATAAACGAAGGTGGCGCTTTCCGTGAAGATGGTGTAGATATTGAAGTTACTGGCGATGTTTCTGGGGATTATAATATCGGATATATACGAGATGGCGAATGGTTGGAATATACGGTAAATGTGGAAAAGTCTGGAGTTTATGAGCTAGACCTCCGCGTGGCCAGCCAAGGCGATGGTAAAAGCTTAGATGTTTTAATGGATGGTAAAAAAATTGCCGAAAATGTGGAAATTCCCGACACCGATGGGTGGCAAGATTGGACTACTATCACCGTTAACAATCTTAACCTTAAATCTGGTGAGCAACTTATGCGCTTAGTGTTTAACGGTGACTATTTTAACCTTAATTGGGTGGAATTTAAACCTCAAACTTCTGTTAAAACTTTATTTTCAAAAATACTTCAAGAAAATCGTGTTCCCAGTAAGCTTTACGACCTCAGCGGAAGACGAAAATTCTAAGAACCCTCTCCAACCCAATACATGCAGGCTATCATCTAACGATGGTGGCCTGTTGTTTTTTTAAATTCTAGACTGTTGTATAACTAGTCAACGCTTTTATTTTTTAAAGCCTTTTATTTCCCTTTATTGCTATTAAAACCAATATATTGTTAATATATGCGTGGTCTCAAAACGCATATCCCATACCCATAACTCACCAAACACCACGACTGTTAACCGTCGTGGTGTTTTTCTTTGTTCAAGTTTTAAGTTAACAGCAAAAAAGCTAATCCTTGACATTTTGTCCATGAGAACCTTCTCTAAGCTCTTATTTTATCAGGATTTTGACCATATCTTTATATAAGAAACAGTTATGAGGTATATAAGATGGGAAAGCATTTTGTTGCAGTTATTGCACTTTTAGCCGTTTTAGCAATTGCTGATAATCCAATTGTTCAAACTTATTTTGCACCAGATCCTGCCCCCATGGTGTACAATGATACGGTATTTGTTTATACTGGGCATGACGAAGATATAACCGTAGATAATTTTTTCACCATGCACCGATGGCGTGTTTATTCTAGCACCGACATGGTAAATTGGACTGACAGAGGTGCGCCTCTTTCTCACCAAGATTTCAGTTGGGCTGGAGATAAAGCGTGGGCTGCTCAAGCCATTGAGCGTAATGGTAAGTTCTATTGGTATGTAACTGCAGGGCTAAAAGGCTCAAATCAGCCCGCTATTGGGGTAGCGGTTGGAGATAGTCCTGTGGGGCCTTTCCATGACCCCATCGACAAGCCTCTAATAAAAAGATCTTGGGATGAGATTGACCCCACAGTATAT
Organism: Fibrobacter sp.; assembly: GCA_012511955.1. Classification (GTDB taxonomy): domain Bacteria; phylum Fibrobacterota; class Fibrobacteria; order Fibrobacterales; family Fibrobacteraceae; genus JAAZFC01. Next base: position 49,327 of record JAAZFC010000109.1, read on the forward strand.
ATAGATACTGATGGGCAAGCTTATTTGTACTGGGGCAATCCCAATCTTTACTATGTAAAACTTAACGAAGATATGATAAGCTATAATGGCTCTATTCAAAACATCCCCATGACCACAGAAGCTTTTGGAGTGAGGCATGGCGATGACAATCGTGAAACGACTTACGAAGAGGGACCATGGTTTTATAAGAGAAACAGTTTGTATTACATGGTCTATGCCACGGGTCCTTTACCAGAAAAAATCGGATATTCCACTGCTACTGGTCCCACAGGTCCTTGGAAATATGGCGGTGAAATAATGGGTTCAGATGGCATTGGCAGTTTTACCATTCATCCGGGTGTAATTGATTTTAAGGGTAGATCATATCTTTTTTACCATACTGGCAACCTACCTAATGGTGGTGGGTATAAACGAGCCGTATCTGTAGAAGAATTTAGCTATGGAGCTGATGGGAGTATTCCCAGAATAAAACCAACTAAAAGCGGCCCCGAACCCGTAGCTAATTTAAATCCCTTCAAACGCGTAGAAGCGGAATGTATGGCATTTTCTCGAGGTCTAAAAACCACCCAAAACTCTAGCGTAGGGATTTATGTAAACCAAATACACAACGACGATTATATTAAGCTGCGATCAGTGGATTTTTCTACCCAAGGTGCTGACACCATATTTTTATCAATTTCTACTCCTGAAAACACCCAAGGAGGTACTATTGATGTAGTTATAGATTCATCACAAAATATCGCTTCTATAAACATTCCTAAAAGTAATAATTCTGCTTGGCAATTATTAAAATTCCCCATTAAACACACCACTGGTGTCCACGACTTATTCTTCAATTTTAAAAGCAACCATAATAGCGAATTATTTCACTTTGACTACTGGTATGTTAAAAGTAATATCCCCGACGAATCCCTGCGGCAACCCTTTAAAGAGGTCTTAACCGTACCAGGCTTAATTCAAGCAGAAGACTTTGACATTGGGGGACAAGGGCTTGCATACTCAGATAATGACCCGGAAAACCAAGGGGGTGAATATCGCGATGAGGGCGTAGATATCACCACCGATAACGAAGGAAACTATGTGGTGGGATGGACTGAAGTAGGTGAATGGTTATCTTACTCTATAAATGTGGACTCCACAGCCAAATACTTATGGGAGGCTAGAGTCTCATCGGCCATGGACAACAGTTCCTTTAAAATTTTTGTCGATGACAAAGATGTCAGCGGAAACATAGCCGTTCCCAACACTGATAGTTGGGATTCTTATGTAACAATTAACGGTACTACTGAAAACATTAGCGCAGGCAAACATATTTTAAAAATCTCTATTACTGGAGCCTTTGTAAACATTGACTGGCTGAAATTTTCTGATCTAAACACCGTATCTATTATAAAAAACCTTCCAGCCCCCATTAAAACTCCAATCAAATACTACAACTTAAAAGGACAGTTTAAATAACTGTCATTTAAAAACAGGTTAAGAAATGAAACAAATATTACTTATTATCGTATTGGGCTTTGCACTGCCAAGCTTTAGTTGGGAAGGTATGCCCATGCCTCGTTTACATGTAGAAGGTCGCTATTTAAAAGATCCTCAAGGTAAAACAGTAAATCTACATGGTTTTGCACAAACTTATAGCCCATTTTTTAATGAAGTCGGCAAATACTGGGATAACTACAATGTACAAGGTTGCTTGAGATATAATCAAGAAAAAATAGATGAGATTCTCAGAGCTGGTTGGAAAATGAGCTTTTTGAGACTCCACATGGATCCTTATTGGAGTAACACTCCTGGTTGTTCAGGTAGATATGAAGGTGAAGAATGTTTTAATGAAGATCGTTTTCGCAAATATCTTGATGAAGTTTTTGTTCCCATGGCCGAATACGCTGTGTCCAAAGGAATATATGTGGTCATGCGCCCCCCAGGAGTATGCCCTCATGAAATAGAAGTTGGCGATGTATATAATAACTACCTAATCCAAGTATGGACTATTGTTGCTCAACATCCCATACTTAAAAACCACCCTAACATTATGTTCGAACTAGCTAACGAACCTGTAAATATTCGCGACCCACAAGGAAGGTTTGGAGCTAGTAACCAAGGGCATTTTGATAATTTAAAAATATACTTTCAAGCGGTTTTCGATGCGATTAGAGCCCAAGGTTGCAATAATATTCTTTGGGTTCCTGGATTAGGTTATCAGTCTCTGTTTAAAGGATTAGCAGCAAATCCCATCGAAGGAGAAAACATAGGTTACGCAGTACATCTTTATCCTGGTTGGTTAGGTAGTGATGGTGAAAACCAAGACGGTGGTATAGGTACAGGTGGTGGATATGAAGCATTTCAAGCAGGTTGGAATGAACATGTCAAACCAGTCGCAGATTTTGCACCAGTTATGATAACAGAAATGGACTGGGCTCAAGCTAAATACAATTCCTCATGGGGAAAATCAATTACTGGAGTAGCAGGGGGAACTGGTTTTGGAGCAAATATGAAAAAAATCGCCGATGCCTCCGGTAATGTCAGCTGGTTAATATTTACTGAACCATATTTATTAGCTCAATTTAAAAACACACCACCTCGTGAAGGTGAACCATTTGTTTTTTTAAACGACCCTGAAGCTTGCCCATGGCCCACATTCCATTGGTACGAAGAATATGCTGTCCGCAGTGAACCCAAACCCTTTAAAGAGGTTTTAACCATACCAGGCTTAATTCAAGCAGAAGACTTTGACATTGGGGGACAAGGGATTTCATACTCAGATAATGACCCGGAAAACCAAGGAGGAGAATATCGCGATGAAGGCGTAGATATCACCACCGATAACGAAGGAAACTATGTGGTAGGTTGGACTGAAGTAGGTGAATGGTTATCTTACTCCATAAATGTGGACTCCACAGCCAAATACTTATGGGAGGCTAGGGTCTCATCGGCCATGGACAACAGTTCCTTTAAAATTTTTGTCGATGACAAAGATGTTAGTGGCAACATAGTCGTTCCCAACACTGATAGTTGGGATTCTTATGTAACAATTAACGGTACTACTGAAAATATTACCGCAGGCAAACACATTTTAAAAATCTCAATTACTGGAGCTTTTGTAAACATTGACTGGCTGAAATTTTCTGAACTAAATACTGTATCTATTATAAAAACATTATCAGAAACTCCCAAAAGCCCTGTTAATTTTTTCAACTTAAAAGGGCAGTTAAAACTACAAAGTAATAAACCTGTATCCTCTACACTACCCAAAAAAACCAACAGACAGCTAACAAGAGCTCCTTGAGTTCTTGTTAGCTTTTCTTAAAATCGAGTTTGTTATGTCAAAATTGCTACCAAAATTCAGACTTTCTGTTAAATACATTTTTGCTTTTATTTATGCAGTAGTGTTTTTAATGCCCTTTTTCGCCTACGCCCAAGACCCCAACTTTCACATCTACATTGCCTTAGGGCAATCAAATATGGACGGCGCTGGTGATATTGAAAGTCAAGACAAGCAAGGTGTAGATTCCAGATTTCAAGTTTTATATGGCGTAAATTGCCCCCAAGCAAATAAATCTGTGGGTAATTGGTACAAAGCAGACCCTCCTATTTGTCGCTGTAATTCTGGATTATCTCCCATGGATTATTTTGGTAGAGAAATGCTAAACAATGTACCCAATGACATTAAAATCGGAGTGATTTCCGTGGCTGTTGGAGGAGCAAAAATCGAATTATTTAATAAGCGCACTTATGAATCTTATATTAATAACGAAGCTCCTGACTGGATGTTAAACTGGATTAACGAATACCAAGGCAATCCTTATCAAAGAATTATTGAATTAGCCCAAATTGCCAAACAAGATGGCATTATCTAAGGAATTATGTTGCATCAAGGCGAATCCAACACTGGAGATCAACAATGGCCTCAAAAAGTCAAAGAAATTTATGACGATTTGATAAACGACTTAGACTTAGATCCCGCCCAGACTCCCTTAGTTGCAGGGGAAGTGGTAACTTCTGCCATGGGTGGCGCTTGTGGAAGTATGAATGGAATTATTGCGCGCTTGCCCAGCGTTATCCCCAACTCCCATGTAGTTTCTGCGCAAGACTTAGAACATAAAGGTGATGGGTTGCATTTTACTTCAGCGGCATACAGAGAATTAGGAAAAAGATACGCCCAAAAAATGCTTTCTGTAGTAAACCTTGAGCCCCCAATAATTGTTCCCACACCTAGAGATTCAGTTTTTAATGGAGATTTTAGTCAAAAATCTGCAGGGTGGACGCTCAATGTATGGGGTGGTGAAGCCCATGGTCTTGTTAAAAATGAAGAGTATTTTGTTGATATACAAAGTAGCGGAGAGCAAAACTATCATATTCAGCTAATTCAAAATGGTATTCGGCTAAGCCAACATCAATATTATGAAGTTTCCTTTGATGCTTATGCCACTCAAAGTCGATCTTTGGAACTTAATATTGAACAAGATGATTCACCATGGCAAAGTTATTTTGATAGCCCGGTTTTTTTTGACATAGATAACACTATAAAAAACTATCAACACAGGTTTTCCATGGAACATAAAACTGATGAAAACAGTCGCCTCTCTTTTAATATGGGTTTAGACACCCCTGGCATATATATAGATAATGTTAAAATCATCGCCATTGAAGCACCAACCATTTTAATTAAAGCTCCCGTGAAATCGTATAACCTAGAAAAACTATTTGTAAATCCCAAAGGGGTTATTTCCACCACTAACGACCACCCTTTTTTACAACAATTGATAAACAAATAAAACATCACCTAGGAAAAACATTATGAAAAACAAAATATTAATATGCAGTCTTGCGCTTTTTGTTACCAGTTACAGTCAAAACATCAACTTAACTGGTCTAGTTACAGATGTTAGTAATGCGCCCATAACTAACGCCAAGGTCTCTTTAGCTAAAAAGCCTTACCAAACCACTACTGATAAGGCTGGTCGTTTTACATTAGAATACTCAGTACCAGTAACCAAAATACAAATAAAGCAAAACTCATTACATTTTGGAAACAACACCTTAAAAATCCAAATGGCAGCACCTTCTAAAGTTTCGATTAAGTTGTATAACACCAAAGGAAACCAGTTATTTGCCCACAGCTACAAGGGTAAAACTAGTTCCTTAACTCATCCGCTGCACAATCATTTAACAAGTAATGGTGTTTATATTCTCAATGTAAACATAAATTCTACTCCTTTGTTTTACCAAATAGTCAAACTTAATAACCAATCTACGCAACTTCATCCAATCTCTAATCCTGGTGTGCATAAATCTTATGCTTTACAGAAAATATCTCCTTTTAATGACACCTTAATAGTAAGTGCTGAAGGATATAACACTTCTAAATTATCACTAAACTCTTATGAGGAATATTTACATATCAAATTACAGCCTAGTTCAGATGCAGTTCCCACTAGAGGCTGCGGAAAAGATCTCGGTGTTTTAAAAGAGGGCAATAACTCTCTTAAGCTAATGAGCAATAACATGCAACGAGAATATACTATTAATATCCCCAAAAATTACAACAAAAACCATCCTCACAATTTAATATTCACTTGGCATTGGATAAACGCTAGAGATGCCGATGTGGTAAATGGAAACACAGCCAATGGTGGTGCTAATTGGAGTTATTATGGCCTAAAGAGAATGGCTGATAGTGCTGGAGTCCCCACAATTTTTATCGCTCCACAATCGCGTCATGGACGCTGGGACGAAGTTGATCATATTTTATTTGATGACCTTTTAAGCAAATACAAAAATGACCTTTGCATTGATTCCACTAGAGTTTTTGCTACGGGTTTTAGTTTTGGCGCCATGCAAACTTATTCCCTATCTCTAAGTAAACAAAAAGACCTAAGGGCTGTGGCTACCATAGCAGCAGCAAATTGGAACATATATCTTCCCCAAAACACCCATTTACCTATCGCTTACCTGGGCATTACTGGTATGAGTGATGACTTATGTTCTTTTGTCAGAAATCATGCAACTAAGGAAGGTGGATACTACGCTGCGGTAACTCATGCCACCGATAATGGTTGTGAAATTCCTAATAATATTCCTACTGCCGCTGTTGGAAGCAAATCTCATGTGATTTATGATTTTAAAAACTGCCCCAAAAACTATCCCGTAAGGTATATCACCTTTGACGGAGGGCATATAGCTGCTCCCACCGATGGCCAACATAGCGATGACGGCAACGCCACTTGGGTTCCCAGAGAAACCTGGAAGTTCTTCTCGCAATTCTAATAGCATAAGAGGCACATTATGAAAAACAAAACACCTTTTTCACTTATATTTTATTTATGGCTGGGTTTATTTACTTGTAGCCAAATATTTGCACAAGGCAACCCTATTCTCTTAACTCCCCCAATGGGTTGGAATAGTTGGAATATTTTTAAAGAAAATATTAATGAAAATCAAATTAAAGAAATTGCTGATGCAATGGTAAGCACTGGTATGCGCGATGCTGGGTATATTTATCTTAACCTCGATGATAATTGGATGGCTTCATCTCGAGATGAAAATGGTAAGCTTCGAGCCGATCCCCAGCGTTTTCCCAGTGGAATGAAAGCACTGGGCGACTATATTCATGGCAAAGGCTTAAAATTTGGCATTTATGGTGATAGAGGGATTCGCACTTGCCACCACTATCACGCCAATATGAATTCTCGCAGCGGTAGTTACGGTTTAGAAACCCAAGATGCCGAAACTTTTGCGTCATGGGGAGTTGATTATTTAAAATATGACAACTGCGATCCTTCTCCAGGCTCAAATATGCAGGAAGATTACGCCAATATGAGCAATGCCCTAAAAAACACGGGGCGCGACATTGCTTTTAGCATCTGTGCTTGGGGCTTTCACAACTGGATGCCTAACACGGGAAATCTTTGGCGAACCACCGGGGATATTTCTGACAAATGGGATTTAGAGCCTGGTTTCTTCCGAGGGATAATTAATATTATCGACGAAAACGAAGGCTTAGCCTCTCACGCTAAACCTGGAAAATGGAATGACCCTGATATGCTACAAATTGGCAACGGTGGTTGCACCAACGAGGAATATAAAACCCAAATGTCCATGTGGAGTATTATGGCTGCACCACTGCTCGCAGGTAATGATATAAGAAAAATGTCGTCTGCAATTAAAGATATTTTACTTAACAAAGAAATCATTGCTGTAAACCAAGACTCTGCAGGCATCCAAGGTAGGCGAATTAAATCTATTAATGGTGTAGAAGTTTGGGTAAAACCCTTAGGAGATGCCAATAGTAATCGTAAAGCTATAGCTTTACTAAATAGAAACGGTAACACTGCAAATTTCACTTTAGATATAACGGATATTGGCTACTCCGCCACTGAACAAATTTCTTTTCGCGATCTTTGGGATAAAAAAGACCTTGGTTATTTTAGTGGTGAATTTTCTACTTCCATTCCTAGCCATGGAACAAATGTTTATATAACTGATAGGGAAGTTTTTATTCATAAAGTGCCTGGTCTTATTCCAGCTACACAATTCTCTGTAATGTCGGGTATTCAAATTGAATCTGATAGTCTAGAAAATTCAAACATCGGCTATATCAACGACGGAGACTGGGCTGCTTACCAAATTTCCATAACAACAGCTAACTCTTACATTTTGATCGCTAAATTAGCCACAAACAGCAGCCAAAATAGCTTTATGGATTTAACTTTAAGCGACGGTTCTCAGCTTGGCTCTTTTGAAATTGACCATAATAAATCTCAGGGCTGGCGTGATTGGTATCTAGACACCATTGACATATCTTTGCCCTAAGGTGACTATGATTTAAAATTGCAAATGAGAGGCCACGATGACTATTTATTTAATTTAGAATGGTTAAAAATTGAAGACAAAGCTCAAGAAGAACCTGTTGCTATCAAGCCTATGATAACCACAAAACCTAAAACAAGACCCAATATGTACAATTTAAAAGGTGAATTAAAGCGCTCCAAATGAGCGCTTTTCCCTGATATTAATAAACAATAAATGGAAACCTTGTTAAGTGGTTCTTTGTTTTATTTTGAAATTCTACACTAAATATATAGTGACCTCTTTTCAAATTTGACAAATCAATATTTTTTTCATTCATATCAAAACCAATACCCCAAATGCTTACTATATCACCTTTGAGATTAAATAGTTTAAGACTTAAAGGGCTATAATTGCTTTCCTTTAACCTGAAGTTTAGCATTGAATTGCGTATAGAAACTTCAAAATCAGGATTTGCTTTTTTGAAATCGCCTGTTTTTACTGTGTTGATATCGATTTCTTTTACTGATACATTATCTATAAAAACATCTGAAATAATATTCCCTACATTAAAACCTAAACGGCCATTATTATCTGACTCATTATCCATTACAAAAGTAAAGCTATAAGGTTTCTTAACAGTAGTTAAATCAATTTTCTTGATCTCATTTAAATAGCTAGTCCATGGACTATTTGCCATTTCCATATTAACTTCTATATATCGATCTATAGAAGAATAAGCATCCAACTTTACTTGATAAGCTTTCCCTTTTTCAAGGTCAACTCCGGGTTGAACTAGTTGAATTCCATAAATTTCATTACTGAGCTCATTTATAGTTATTTTATATTCTCCATTTACAACTTCGCCATTCGCATTACCACTCCATTTATTTAAGGTCCATGCAGTTTCGCCAAAACTAAAATCACCATTTTGAATCAAATTACCATCTGTTGGAATGTTTACAGCTGACACTTTAAAAACATAAGCTGAAGCATTATATGGCTTGTTTGAAGGCGTTTTAAATGTCAACCCGTTTTCATTTTGGGAAAGTTCATTCATTTTTATTCCCTTCCCTCCGTTTTCACTTAAGAGATAAACTTCAACTGCTTTAAAACGATTTGGGGTAATAGAGGAAATAGTAACTTGAGAATTTTCCCCAGGCCAGCCTAAACAAATAGCATACATAAAAGCCGGATTCTTTGATTGCGTAAAGCGCCAATCTTTATTATTCCCTGCAACTGGAGCTTTAAATGCTCCTCCACCCATCTGAGTAGGGCCTTCACCATACACTTTCCATGCCCGAGTTGAATAAATACTTTCACCAAACTTTTTTAACCAATCACCCATAGCAATTAAAATGTTTTTTTGCTCTTGGGGAATAGAACCATCTGCTTTAGGGGAAATATTTAACATTAAATTACCATTTTTACTGACCAGATCTATAAGTCTATGTATCATTTGAGTGGATGTGTAGTATCCTATACCATTTGTATAACACCAACTAGTACTACTAACAGCATCATCTGACAGCCAATATGGTGTTCTAATTTCTGCAGGTCCCCCACGCTCATAATCATGCATTTCACCCTGCCTAAAGCCATCTTTTGATGCTACTATCACCTCCTGGCCATTTTCAGACGCTTTATTATAATAATAAGCTAAAAACTTCAAACGCAAATTTTCTGGTACTCTAGATAAATATAAATCGTGCCATATTAAATCAGGTTTATAATTATCTATAAGTTCTTTTAATTTATCATACCAAATCTGATCTTCTTCTGCTACTGGAAGCTGCCCATATAACTTTTTTAAGCTATTATCGGTTTGAGCTACGGGGGGAAACTCCCAATATCCAGTGTAATTCCAAGCATGGTGAGTTGTTACAATAAATTTTAACCCCTTAGCTCTAAATGATTTTTCAAACAAACCTACTAAATCTAGTTTTGGGCCTTTTTGCATACTGTTCCATTCATTTACTTTGCTATCCCACAACGAAAAACCATCATGGTGTTCAGCTACTGGGCCTGCGAATTTAGCTCCCGCTTGTACAATTAATTCAGCGCACTCATCGGGATCAAATTCACCTCCAGCACTCTTCAACTTGGGAGCAAATTGAATAAATTCTCCATTTTTATCATAACTTCCATTTATAAAATTATGGTATTGCCAATCACCAAAAGGATCACCATATTTTGCCAAATGGTTACGATATTCTCCACTTTGTTTGTTGTACATATTGCGTGGATACCACTCATTACCAAATGCGGGAACAGAATAGACTCCCCAATGAAAATAAACGCCAAATTTGGCATCTTGAAACCATTCAGGAGCAGCTGTGTGTTTAGCAACCGACTCCCATGTAGCTTCATATAATTCGGCGCAAAGACTACTAGACAATAATGCTAATAGACTAATAATAACCTTAAGTTTGTTTTTGTGTTTTTCCATACCAATCCTCATTAATTTAATTATGTGTTAATACTTACTGAAAACCCTCCTGCTACAGAAAGTTTTCCCTTTTATAAATACCACATAAACCCCATGATTTAATCTGCTAATATCAATTTGTTTATCTTGACTTTGCAATACTAGTTGTCCGTGATAGTTATAAACTTTTGTTTCAGCCTCTGATATTGAATTTATCTGTATAACATTATTGCTGAGCTTAATTAAGTTCGATTCTTGGGTTACTTTTTCTCCATATATAGGCGTGGTAGCTTGTTTAAATTCGTACCAATCCACATTGAACAGATACAAGCCTTCTCCGTGATATTGCATTTTAATAAGTTGCTCTCCTGCAGGCAAATTTATGTCCAAAGAATCAATATACCAGTCTTGCCATCCTTGAGTTTTTCCCAGATCCAACGCCAAGCTTCCTACTAAGTTATCTTGGGCATCAAAAAATTTGATGCCGCCCCCTGTTTCGATAGCGCTTGCCATTTTTACTTTTAACCTATAAGTATCATTACTTGGCACATTAATATTATACACAGTCCAGGACCCATCTTTGACATAAGCTAAATGCGCACCATCCTCTTTTTCTTCAACTTCTAACCCTTGCATAAGCGCATAATCTTCTGCTTGAATAACACTAGGTATGGTTTGACTTTTTTCAGTTGCTCGCGTGAGCTTTAAACCACTATCAAACTCGTATTTTCCTTGGCGTTGGGTCATTATGGTATAACTATTGTTGCCATTTTTAAGGGTTAATTCCCCACCATTTTCAGCGGTTATTATTGCTTTGCTTACTTTTCCATCACGCCATATTAGTGTATCCAAAGTAAATGCTCCTCTAGCCTTTAAACCTTTGACACTGCCATCACGCCATTTACTAGGCAACGCTGGTAGCAACTCTATTTGTCCGTTATGACTTTGCATAATCATTTCGTTTATTCCAGCCACTGCACCAAAATTCCCATCTATTTGAAATGGAGGATGGGCATCAAATAAATTATTGTATGTTCGTTCCGGTGTTAGCAACATTCTCAACAAATCGTAAGCCCTTTGCCCATCTTTTAAACGCGCCCACCAATTAATCTTCCAAGCCAAGGACCAACCTGTGGCATCATCGCCGCGTTGATTGAGCGTAACTTTTGCTGCCGCGGTCAAATTCGGAGTTGCCTCAGGGGTGATTTGCGCACTGGGAAACAATCCATACAAATGAGATATATGCCTGTGTTTATCGTTAGGATTGTCCCAATCGTGAAACCACTCCTGTATTTGCCCATGCCTGCCAACCATAGTCGGTACTAATTTCTCCGTAGCTACCTTCAATTCATTTTTAAAAGCATCATCAATGCCTAATATTTCTGCAGCTTGACTCGTAGCTAAAAACACATCCCTGACAATCTGATTATCCATGGTAGGAGCAAAGCAAATATAATTGCCGTTATGGCTGTTTTCTGGCGAATTACTTGGCGCGGTTACTAAATAATTTTCTCCGCTAACTTTTTCTTCTACCATGCTATGCAACAAAAATTCTGAAGCTCCCTTTAAAACATCGTAGATGTTGCGCAAATAAGTATTATCCTGAGAATACAAGTATCTTTCCCACAAATGCATACTTAACCAACCTGCTCCAGTGGGCCAATAACCCCAAGTTCCATCAATTGGTGCTGTTTGATTCCATAAATCCGTATTATGGTGCACAACCCAGCCTTTATCTACGCCCCAATGTTCTTGCGCACTCTGTTCTCCCTGGGCAACTAAATTTTTAATTTTCTCTATTAATGGCTGGACAGATTCTTCCAAATTTGCTGATTCTGTCATCCAATAATTCATCTGCAAATTTATATTCGTTGTATATTTACTTCCCCACGGTGGGTACATTTCTTTGTTCCATATACCTTGTAAATTTGCGGGTTGTCCTCCTGGCCTAGAGCTAGAAATCATTAAATATCTGCCAAATTGGTAATATAACTTAACCAAATTAGGATCATTTGAGCTATTAAATTCCTTCACCCTAGCTGTGGTAATTTTTCCTGCATTAGCTGTGGGAAGGCCTAAATCTATGTCCACCCGATCATATAAATGTTTATAATCTCTTATATGCCTATTTTTAAGATCTTCATAAGAGGTATTTGCAACTTTAGATATTACATCGCTAGCTTTACTAGCTGGGTTATCAGACAAATCGTTATAAGTTTTAAAGTTTGTCTCCAAAGCCACTACCATGTAAACCGAATTTGCATCACTTACTTCAAGACTGCCATTTGACTCTCTTACTGTACCACCATCGTTATTTAATAAAAGTCGTGCTTGAAACTTTACTGAATTTACAGTTACATCAAGGCTTATTTGCTTATCCGATGCTTTTTGCTTTCTATTATTACCATGGGGCGTTGTCAAAGTGGTGTTAAAGCTTAACTTGCCTTTTTCGCTCGCTGTCAATTGTATTACAAGCACATTGTCCGGATAACTCACAAAATACTTTCGCGTGTAACTAACCCCGTTATGCACATACTTTGTAGTCGCCACAGCATTTGTTATATCTAATTCTCGATAATAGTCTGCTCCACGATGCTGAGGGAAGTTTATAATCAAATCGCCAGCAGGTAAAAATCTAGCTGGTTCCCTACCAATCATAGTAGCCACCAAGGCATCTGCTTCTTTATAATTACCATTAAAAATCTCTGTTCTAACTTGCGCAATTTTTGCAGCAGCACCCTCTTTATTATTATTTCCTGGCCCACCAGACCATATTGTACCTTCATTTAACCCTATAACATCTTTTGCCACTCCTCCATAAACCATTGCCCCCATAAACCCATTCCCCAATGGCAAAGCGTCGGTAAAGCTATCTCCCGCATCGGAGTCATACCATAAAACTAAGGGGTGACTTGAAGCTAGATTTATCAATAATAATGGTAAATATTTCAATTTCATTTTAACCTCTATTATTGGTAATGTTTTATAACTTGAGTACTCTTTCCTGTTTTATCTCTTAAAATGAATACTCCACTTTTTATATTATTTTGCTTCAAATAAACTTTTATCTCACTATGATTATTCATAGTAAATTCAGCAACTCTTTTACCTTGGTAATTGAACAAAATGTATTTTTGCGATGTAGTTGAAAATGAGTTAGTTATATCAAATATCGTTGTACTAGACTCTGTTGAAAATTTAAGCCAGTCTATGTTCACAAAACTACCTGTTATTTTTAGAGTTAATACTTGCTGCCCTTCATTGATTGGACTAGTATTAAAATCAATAATTTGATAATTATCCCAAGAACTACCTTTAGGTATAACTATTTTTTCAGAAATTGCTTTATCTTCAATAGATAACTGAAACGAGGAATTCTCCAAACCTGATGAAACCCTAGCCTGTACATAATAATCTCCAGATTCTTGCACATTTATCGTATATTTAAGCCATTCACCTTCTTCAGTCCAACCCACCACATAATTTCCCTCATTATCGGTGGTGATATCTACACCTCCATGGCGATATTCTCCGCCTTGATTTTCTGGGTCATTGTCATGGTAAGCTACACCTTCTCCGCCTAAATCATAATCTTCAGCTTCAATCTTACCTGGAATAAAAGCAGGATCTCCAGCAATTTCCACTCCGTCTTTGATGCCTCCAAAAGGCTCTTGTTTCACAGGCTTTACTTCTACGGTATCCGTCCAAGAACGTTTCATTCTTTCAAATCCAGATTGATTTACAATCTCAAGCTTAATATTAGCTCCTTCACCAACACGTTTGGTCATGCTATACCAATCGCCATCTCTAAGCCCAGGCCAATAAAAACTACCCATTTTCCATTCACGCAATTGTTCAGGAATACCACGAATATAGGCCATAAAATAGTTAGTCGGCAATTGATTATAATCCATGTAATCGTAATAAACACCGTCTTTTGTACCTGGACTCATCGCACCTCCCCATTCAGTACAAATGGTGCGATCTGCATACGGGCCCACTTTTGCCTTAAGGGCATTTTTCCAGCCTTCTTCAGTGGTGATACCCATATTCCAGAATGTGTATTCATGCACAGCAAAAAGACAGCCATCAAAACGACTATCGCTTGCAATATCAGGCACATTCTGCGCCATGCCACTTCCATTTAAAATAATGTGATCTCGAGGCACATTAGGATATCTTTCAAGCCATGAAGCATAAAGGTCTCTTAGTTCATCCTTCGTGTACATATGTGGTTCATTAAAAATCTCAAAATAAGCATTTGGATTCTCACCATATTTTTGTATGACTTTATCCCACATAGCCCACCAGTCATTCATGTTTTTTGGGCCAGAAGATTGTGCAGGGCCCCAATACGCTAAAAGTACACGGCCTTTTTCTAACCCCACATCAATCACCCC
>JAAZFC010000147.1 GCA_012511955.1 Fibrobacter sp.
ATAACTAAGAAATTTTGGTAAGAAATGACTTTTTATATCTTAGTCTTTTCTTTTTGCATTGGTATTGCTTTAATTGCTCAAAACGAACTGTCAACACAAAACAACAAAAAAAATTATTCTCTTGGAGTTTTTTTAGTTTTTTCGCTTTTATTTATAATTTCAGCTATAAGATTTAATGTTGGTACTGACTATATTGTTTATCAAAATCACGCAAAAAACATTCTAGCACTCCCTTTTAAAGAAGCGGTAAAAGAGTTTGAGTTTTTCTTCATCGTATTAGTACATGCATCCAATTATTTAACAAACTCCATGCAATTCTTCTATGTAATCATAGCATTTGTCATGCTGTTTTTTCTCCACAAAGGCTTAGTTTATCACAATAAAAAAATAGCAATACCTATATTTTTATTGTTTTTAACCACAACCTACTTTATGTCATTAAACATCATGAGGCAAATGACAAGCTTTGCAATAGGTTTATACAGTATAAAACATATAGAACACGAAAAAACGAAAAACTTTTATGCACTTATTTTGTTTGCTTTTCTTTGGCACAAAAGTGCCATTCTTTTTTTCTTTTTCCCTTTCTTAAGGAAAAAAGATATAACTAAACACGCTTTTTTAGGGATAGCTTTATTTGCTTCATTAAATCAAATTATAAATAAATTTGTTTTTAACTTTTTAGTTAGCCGTGGCTTGCCTCTATCTTATTATTTCAAGCTGCAAGAAGAGCACACATCACTCTTCTTAATTGCTATCTCAGCTTTTATATTTTTTACTGGTCATTTTTTAACCAAAGAAAAAACAAGAAATGGTATTCTATATTTAAATATCAATTATCTAATTTTAATTTTATCCATCTTCACCAATGGTGTCCCAGGAGGTCACAGGTTGGTATATGTTTTATGGCCCTTTTATATCGTTATTTGCCCATATATAATAAACAACTCTATTCTTAAACAAAAACATGTTCTAACACTCATATATACTATAGTGTTTTTTAGTTTTTTCTATAAAAATCAAATCCTAGCAAACAATTCAGAAGTACTACCTTATAGAACAATTTTTGAAAACATCTGCACTAATTCAATTAACTATAATATCACAAATTCCATCTACTTCAGCTAGTGGCAAATCAGAATAAAGCGGCAGACAAAGCACTTTTTCTGCAATATATTTGGCAATTGGTGTGTCTTCACTATTGTGTTCATTTTTATAACAATCGTAGTCACTAGCCAAGGGATAAAAGTATTTTCGAGCAATAATATTGTTTTCTTTTAAAGTTTTAAACATTTCATCGCGGCTATGCTTAAAGTTTTCAAAAACCACAGGGAAATACGCATAATTAGCCTCTACCCCAGGTTGAGCTTCCCATATTTTTATACCATTTATACCAGATAAATTCTGCTGATAACGCTCTACCACAAGTTTTCTTTTAGCAATTTCTACATCTACAGTTTTTAAGTTGCATAAACCCATTGCTGCCTGAAATTCGTTCATTTTGGCATTGCCACCTACATAGCGCACAGCTTCAGGCCCATGGATGCCAAAGTTTTTAATGTCATTTAATATTTGCCTTAGTCTTTTATCACCAAAACTAACCGCACCACCTTCTATTGTATTGAATACCTTGGTTGCATGAAAGCTAAACATTGAAGCATCGCCAAAGTCCCCTACACCTTTACCATTAATTTTAACACCAAAGGTATGGGCTGCATCGTATATCACTTTTAAATTATGCTTCCTAGCTAGTTTTTCTATGGCTTCTAAATCACATACATTACCATAAACATGCACAGGTACTATTGCGCAGGTTTTTTCGGTAATTAAGCTCTCTATTTTATTCACATCTAAGGTATAATCCACAGGATTTATGTCTGCAAACACAGGTTTTAACCCATTACGCACTATGGCATGGGGCGTGGAAGCAAAAGTAAAGGGTGTGGTAATCACTTCCCCCTGTAGGTCAAAAGCCGCTAAAGCACACTCTAAAGC
>JAAZFC010000128.1 GCA_012511955.1 Fibrobacter sp.
AATTACGACCATTGATACTCTAACAGGAGAAATATTTGAAGTTTTAGATGAAATAACAATCTATCCCGCCAGCCACTTTGTTACTCCAGAAGATAAGATTAAAAGAGCCATTGAAACGATTAGCGGAGAGCTAGAGGAAAGGCTTAGATATTTAAGAGCCAATGACAAGTTACTAGAGGCCCAAAGGCTGGAACAAAGAACAAGATATGATTTAGAGATGATTGCTCAAATGGGTTTTTGTACTGGCATTGAAAACTATTCTCGCCACCTAGATGGCCGAGAGGCAGACACTAGGCCCCATACCCTCCTAGACTATTTCCCCCGTGGGGAGTTTCTAGTTATTGTCGATGAATCTCATATGACTATTCCTCAAATTGGGGGGATGTACGCTGGTGACAGATCTAGGAAAGAAAAATTAGTAGAATATGGCTTCCGTCTTCCATCAGCCTTAGATAATCGGCCTTTGCGTTTTCCTGAATTCGAGAGTTTAGTGGACCAGATACTCTTTGTGTCAGCACCACCCAGTAAATATGAAGCTGCCAACAGCAAACAAGTAGTCGAACAAATCATTAGACCAACGGGACTTCTAGATCCAGAGATTATCTTAAGGCCTGTTAAGGGTCAGATTTATGACCTATATGAAGAGATAAATAAAGTTATTGCTAGAGAGGAACGAGTTTTAATTACCACTTTGACCAAAAGAATGTCAGAGGACTTAACGGAATATCTAGCAGAAATGGGTATTAGAGTGCGCTATCTACACTCAGAGATCGATACTCTAGAGCGTTTGGAGATTATCCGGGACCTACGCCTTGGAGAATTTGATGTTCTAGTAGGGATAAATCTACTAAGAGAAGGATTAGATCTACCAGAAGTAGCCTTGGTCGCCATCCTGGATGCCGATAAGGAGGGCTTCTTGCGCTCAGAGCGTTCTTTGGTCCAAACCATTGGCCGGGCTGCTCGTAATGTAAGGGGTCAAGTAATCATGTATGCTGATAAAATTACTCCTTCAATGAATTATGCTATTACCGAGACCAATCGTCGTCGTAAATTACAGATGGAATTTAATGAAAAACACAATATTGTCCCTAAAACCATTGTTAAAGCTGTTCGTGATGTCTTAAGGCCTGTGGACATGGTTTCTGAATCAATTAAAGAAGAAGATCGTTATCAAGAAGGAAAGAAGATGACCGAAGGGGAAAGCTATGCTTTGCTAGTCGAACTAGAAAAGGAAATGATGGAGGCAGCTGACAAGTTGGAATTTGAATTGGCTGCTCAAATCAGAGATGAAATAAGAGCCTTGGAACAGGAGCTGAAAAAATAAATGGCTTGCGATAAAGGAAAATTAATAATTAGAGGTGCCAGTGAGCACAATTTAAAAAATATTGATGTGGAAATTCCCCGCAATAAATTTGTCGTTATAACTGGTTTAAGCGGTTCAGGAAAATCTAGCCTGGCCTTTGACACCATTTATGCTGAAGGTCAAAGGAGATATGTTGAATCACTCTCAGCTTACGCTCGTCAATTTTTAGGGCAAATGGAAAAGCCCCTGGTCGAATACATCGGGGGGCTCTCTCCTGCTATATCCATCGATCAAAAATCGACCCATAAAAATCCCCGCTCCACAGTAGGTACTGTCACGGAGATCTACGATTATTTGCGCTTGCTCTTTGCCCGGGTTGGTAAACCCCATTGCCCCCAGTGTGGGCAAGCTATTAGCTCCCAGAGTCTAGATGAGATGGTTGATCGAGTCCTAGGTCTAGGGGAAGGAACACGCTTACAG
>JAAZFC010000110.1 GCA_012511955.1 Fibrobacter sp.
GTCCGGTTTAGAGTACACGTCTGGGGGGCGTGGGGTCGCTGGTTCGAATCCAGTCATCCCGACAAAAAGATACGCATTTGGATTTTATCCACATTGTTTCTCATTTGTCGCTATAAATGTTACAATGTAACAGAAGGAAAATATGGATTAAATCTAAAAAAACAGTATTTTTATTGGCAATAAAATTCATTAAACTTGAAACCATTTGATTTACCACCATTAAAAATGTTTTATACTATTGGAGAAGTAGCTGATATGTTTCAAGTTAACGCATCGCTCATTCGATTTTGGGAAAAAGAATTTCCAATAATAAAACCCAAAAAAAACGCAAAAGGCAATCGTTTATTTCGCCCAGAAGACATTAAAAATCTTCAAATAATTTACCACTTAGTGAAAGAACAAGGCATGACACTAAAAGGAGCAAAAAAACGAATTCAAAACAACAAAGAAGGCACGCAACAAAACATTGAAATAATTAATAAACTCACCGCCATAAAGCAAAAATTACTTGCTATTCAAGAACATTTATAAAAATGCAATGGCACCCTTGGTGGTTTCGACTACGCTCAACCACCATGCGATTGAGCGAAGCCGAAATCAACGGTGATTGAGCGAAATCGAAATCCCATTATAATAATCAATAAGAACAAAAAAACATGAAATACGAAAAAGAATTACTTGCAAGAAGTGGAGAAAAATGCGAACTATGTGCATCTCAAAAAGGACTAACCTCTTTTGAAGTTCAACCAGCAAAAAATAACACTGTTGATGATTATATTTTGGTATGCGAAACATGTAATGAACAACTACAAGATGCTGAAAAAATAGTACCTGTTCATTGGCATTGTTTAAATGAAAGCATGTGGAGCACCGTACCTGCGGTACAAGTTACAGCATGGAGAATGCTTAATCAAATAAAATCAGAAGGCTGGCCACAAGACCTTTTAGACATGCTTTATCTTGAAGATGAAACCTTAGCATGGGCAAAAGCAGGTCTTGCAAATGAAAACACTATAAAACACTTAGACAGCAACGGAAACGTACTTCAAAACGGAGATAATGTGGTACTTGTTAAAGATTTACAAGTAAAAGGTGGCGGATTTACAGCAAAACGAGGCACCACCGTGCGAGGCATACGACTTGACCCCGACAATGCCGAATTTATTGAAGGCAGAGTTGAAGGACAGCAAATTGTTATCATTACGCAATATGTAAAAAAAATGTAATATATATGTTATGCACCTAAAGGTGCGCCTATCCACCCAAATTTGGTGAGATAAGCGTAACAAAGATGCGTGTATATGGGAGTTAGCAGTCAGGCAAAAACGACACATCCAAATAGAAAATTAACCAATGAACATACACGATTTACGAGAAGCACAGGTTCGGTATGAAAACCGAAAAGAAGAAGTATTAAATTCCAGAGAAGAATTATACCAACTTCGTTCGGCTTTCGTAAGGTATTTCAATCGAAACAAAATTGCAAATATGCAAATTGACGACTATGTTGCAGGTGTTGATTTACCACAAAACGGCTTCAACTTTTGTTATGGACTTGAAAGACAACTAGATGGACTTGGACGAATTATTGGTGCAACAGCCTTCAAGTTTGGTGTTTACTACGGACGAACAAGGTCAGATGAAAATTACGAATATCGTTTCACTCAAAAATTCGGAAGTACATATCAGGAAGCATTTCAAAATGTAAAATCTGCAATACTACAATTACTCATCTCAGGCGAAAACGAAAACATTGATGAAATTGTAAGAAATCCTATCTCACCAATGTTCAAAGGGAAAATACTTAGTACTTATTTTCCCAAAAGATACCTTAACGTATTTTCTAACGACCACTTAAACTTTTTCCTTACTCAATTTGACTTAGACACGGTTGATTTAATTAAAAGTGACCCCGTGTATAAAAGAGAAGCATTAATAGCTTTTAAAGACCAAGACCCTGTAACAAAAAATTGGTCGATAGACTTGTTCTCTAACTTTCTTTATAGTGAATATCCGGGACGACCGCCAAGAGAGAACCAAGACACGGATGACGACCCATTAGCCGATTACAGAGCTCCGGATTTCCCAGTAAACCCTGTCCCAACTTTTATTGACTTGAACATCTTACCGACAACGGCAAGAGAAACAATAACAAGACGAGGAAACGGAAAAACTGACTATGAAAAGAAAGCACGACAAAACAAAAAACTTGGCGACAGAGGCGAGAAAATTGTAATGGACTTGGAAAAGTCGAGATTAGCCAAAGCAGGTCGAAATGATTTAGCGAATAAAGTAGAAAGAGTTTCACTTACGTCAGACTCTTATGGTTACGACATTGCATCTTTTGACGAAGACGGAACAGAAAGATATATTGAAGTCAAAGCGACACGTTCAAACGTTGGAGTTGCTAACTTCTTTTTTACAGCAAACGAGTTGCGGACAGCACAAGAAACCAAAAATTATTACATTTATATGGTTTACTTAGTAACGACAGAAGAACCAAAAGTTTGGGCAATAAAAAATCCATTTAATCCAGAAAACGAAAACGCAATTAAGACACCAATAAATTACAGAGTAACAATAAATGCAGAAAGCACAACTAAATAGCAACTGCCCGAACTGCTAACAGCCTGTTTGCCAAACTGGCGGGTAAACGACTTCGATTGAATGTTTTCAATAAATTGAAATTTATCGGAAAAAGTCCGCCACTTCGGCATGCTGGTCAAACGTTACACACACGTTTCTACAAAAAGATATCAAGA
>JAAZFC010000129.1 GCA_012511955.1 Fibrobacter sp.
ACCAATTAGAAAAAGCTACACAAGCGTCATGCGATTATTTGAATAAATCATACAAACTACACGGCTCTTGGTCTGGAGCTGCAGCAGCTTACAATATGGGCGATGGAGGTTTTAGACGCACGGCAACGAATCAGAAAAATTATTCATACTGGGATTTATACCTAAACCCCGAAACAGCCCGCTATATGTATAGAATATTAGCTGTAAAAATCATTTTTGAAAATCCAGAAAAATATGGGATAATCCTTAGATTGAAAGATTTATATCAACCTATTCCCTCTTATAAGCTATCGGTAGATACTACCATTGCCAATTTGACCGATTTTGCATTGCAACAAGGAATAAGCTACAAAACATTAAAAGATTTTAATCCTTGGCTAAGAGGAAATTCCCTCCCTAACAGAAGCCGAAAAACCTACGAAATTTCAATTCCTGAAAAAGATTATTTATACTACGATAAGCAAATTGAGAATATTCAACAATTCGATATTTATAAAGGGGAAAAATAAACCTATCTATTTTTCAACATACAAGCAAATTCATAAAGAGAATTAACATACATATCTGGTTGAGTATGCGTTTCTTCGTTCCCGACAAAAACAGTTTTCATACCTGCTTTTCTACCAAAAGCCATATCGGAAGAAGAATCACCTACCATAATGGATTTTTGAAAATCAATGTCCGAAAAATCTTTTTGTGCAGCCTCTGCCATGCCTATATTGGGCTTGCGAAAAGGGTGATTATCTGCGACTAAATAAGGAGCATAGTAAATCCTATCGATGGTGTAATTCAATTCCTTTAGCATATAATCATGAATGGATTTTAAATCAGACTCCGTCATCAAACCCTTGCCTATGCCCTGCTGATTGGTTACTACAATGATTCTCCCGAAAACAGATCGAAAAATTCCCAATGCTTCTTTTACACCAGCAATCAAAACAAACTCCTCTATACTTCTTACATAGCCATCGTAAATACGTTGATTAATAACTCCGTCTCTGTCTAAAAACAAAGTCCAAGAGGTATTGATGTGGTTAAAAAAAAGAGTTTTTTCTGACATTTTTTTATATTTAACAACGATTTTGTTCGCTTGAAAAAGTTTGTTTTTTAAAAAACAAATCCAAACTGAAATTCAAATCCGCGTGTATTCGCTACTACAGGGTCTTTTGTTAAGTTATTTATATACTTTTTCTTGAAGATATTGGTAAAACCATTGTTGAAAGCAAGCTCAAAACTCGCCTTGGTGTTTCCTTTGATAATAAATTCAAAACCAACACTTGCCAACAGAGCTTCGCGAAAGAAAAGCGTATGTTGGTACATGTCTATCTTTCCATAATTCGACTGGTTTTCTATATCATCACTGCGTTTCGACGAGACACAAAAACTATTATCCATACCCACAACTCCAAAAATAATAAAACTCCCAATAGGGTCTGTTTTTAGTTTTATAGCCGTTGGTATACTTACGTATATCATATTGTAACCCGAACGTACAAACTTATCATTCAGTATACTATCGGTGTGAGCTATATGATAATTATCTTTAAACGACATTGCTGAACGTATGTGTCGAGCATGTAAACCCGTAGAAAAATAATAATTCTGTAAAGGTTGTACCATATTAATGTCTACTCCTACAC
>JAAZFC010000011.1 GCA_012511955.1 Fibrobacter sp.
ACATCGCGAGAAATAAAACTGGCTCGCATGGCGCAAATTATAAATATCCAGTGGCAAAAATCTACGGGTTCCCTTTTGCTTAGCTATGATTATGAACAGCTTAGTCCCGATGGCTTGCTTCTGCATCAAAAACTTAGAGAATAGGGTTATTTGGTAATGATATTGCCTGAAACCCCTGGTTCTATGGAGCCATCGCTGTTGTCAAAAACGACCTTGACGGTGCGCAACAAACTCGCTTTATCCACCACGGGAGAGATAAATTCCACCACACCGTGTCGGGTACGAGTTTTTTTGTCTCCGCCGAGTTGTAATCTTATTTTTTGGTCTTTTTTGATCTTTTTAGCCTGACTAACGCTTAAATACGCAGTCAATCGGCAAGTGCGCACATCGGCTATTTCCACAAAAGCTTCGAGGGCGTTCACACTTTCAGCACGATTCTTAGTTATGCTCACAATTTCCCCATCAAAGGGCGCTAACATATAGCGATGGGCAAGTTGCGCCTGGCTAGTGGCGTACTCCAAACTATCTTGGCTTTTATTGAGCATGGCTTTTTCCCATTCCGCTTGAGCTACCAAAAAATCACGCTTTTTTTCCCAAAGCTGTGCTTCGCTTACCGAAGATGAATGTTTATGCAAGTTCTCTAAAGCCACATAATCTTTTTGAGCAGCTTCTTTTTTGGCCACTGCTGCTTGTAATTCTGCCTGATCTTGCATGGCCAAGTAACGCATTTGCACCACAATTTCTTCTTCTGCTTTGCTTAAGTTTAGCAAGGTGTCTCCTTGGCGCACAAAATTACCTTCGCGCACCCAAATAGAATCTATTATTCCTGGCACAGTCATACCAATATGCGCTTGGGCTATGGGTTCAGTAATGCCGGTATATAACCTGCCTTGGGCTAACAAACTTTGGGCGCTCAACAAAATTAACACTAATAAAATAGAGTTCTGCATATTATGGCTCTACCAAAGGCTTGGCGATTTCACTATACAACTCAAAATTTGGCAAATAAAGGCCATTTTTAGCAAATACCGTTACATTAAAACCAATATCGTCACCGTTGTAAATAGCATCGGCAAAATTTTCAGCTAATTCCACAAACAAGGTGTCTTTTTTAGTCCATGCTTCTGCATTCTTTAAAGAACCAGAGGCATAAATCACACCGTTTAAATCAGCTTTGCTGGCTTCGTGCCACTGCATGCGCGAGGCTGCTGTCAAATCATCAGAAAATTTTACCCAGATAGTATCGCCAACCACAAACATGGACTTGTAATGTTCCGACAAAGGCCAGGCGTTAGATTCCAAGGCATATAAGCCTGCTCCCGTACTAAATACTGCCGGACCATCTAGTTTTAAACTTATGCGTTCTCCCGATATTTTTTCGTAAGCCACTAATTCCAATTCAAAATCGCTATGGGCGGCTAAAGGTTCCGTGGGTTGCAAATAAAGGGTGTCGCCTTTGAGTACAGGTTTTACATTTACAGCACCACCAGAGCTTTTTAAAGTTAGCGCTAAATTCTCTGCTTTCAAGGCTTTTTTAAACACAAAATAAGGTATTTCTAAAGGAGATATATTCTTTAAACCTATAAAATTCTTGTCTAAGACATTGGAAGCTCTGAGCAGATTTTTATCATTCACTAAAGTATCAGCACTAAGGTAAAAACGCCCTAAATCTGTGGTTTTAGCAGACAATAAATTTGCTAATGGTATAGGATCCCATACATAGCGTTGCCCTTGGTAGTCTATGGGGGCCAAATGCAAATTTAAAGGGGTTTGAGCAGGTAAGTTTTTGAATAAAACTGTGCCCGCAGAATCGGTTTTAGCTTCAAAAGTAGTAGGCAGCAAGTTGATATAAGTGGAATCACTATTGGTAATCCAAGCATTGGCAGCTTTTAAAGGCACTTTGATTGCTGTTTCTTCTAATTCAATAAAAAACTCCGCTCGCAAGGTTGCATTTAAAGGTTTTAAGCGTATGACCATGGCATTGCTAGCCACCACGCCTTCCATGGCAGAAGATTCGTTAAGCGACCCTGTGAGCACTACTTGAGGAGCGTATTGCAGTGTGTCTTTTCCTTTAACTTTTTGATGATAAAAACTAAATGCGGTGGAACCATAGGGTAGTTCGTCTATATAAAAGCGTCCTAAACTGTCAGTGCGCACTTTTTGCGTTTCCCCTGCTATAACATAGTGAACTTCAGCTTTGTTTAAGCCTTGTCCGGTGGATGCATCTACTACTAATCCCGAAAACGACCACTTGGCGTATTCAAATCCGGTAGATTCAGATACACTACAAGAATTTAGAATGGTTACTAAAATCAAAAATGAGATAATTTGCAATATTTTTTTCATGGTGTGTAAAAGATAAATACTTTAACACGGTTTTTTAAAACTAATATTTATTCACCACGCTGGTATATGCCGATATGCGTGTTTTTAGCCAATATTTTAGATTGGCTATTTCCATACTGTGATCTTTATCTATGGGCCAGCGTTCAGCATTGCGACCCAAAGCATGTTGTAATTTATTTTCGTAGCTATCAATATGCTCCATAACATATTGCTCTAAACCTGAATGCACCTGTTGCCAGCGATTTTGATAGACTAACACAAATTCATTGTTTGCAAACATATCCACAAAAAAACCAGGAATCTTGTTATACGCAGTGCGGGGATTGGTGGCTGGATTGCTTTCTCCCATTAACCACGATTGACTGCCAAAATAGTTATGACTTTGGCTCATAGAACTCCAATCAAAGGCAAAACCTCCATCGAAATCCCAAACTGGGCCAAAATGATACTTAAAATCCCCATCTTTGTACATAAACATGCTGCGCGGACTTACTAATTCCACATTGCGGGTTAGCTCTTGTATTATCAAGAAATCAATTAATGTCTGTACATCCATAGCGCTTTGTAGCTGATCGTAATCTTTATTTTTTATAATTTCTTCTAAAATAGCAAAGTCATTTTTTAGCTGTTCCAACTGTTCAGGGTTTTGATTTTTGGGATATTTAATGTTCACTGGTAACTTATATATTTCTGAGTAAAAATTATCGGTGTTTTGCGGTGATAATTCTGGTCCATCATCCCTGTCTAAATGGTACAATACTCCCCCATTTTTGGAAATATTCACTCGACTTTTGGCTTGCTCAACTTGCTCTGTAATTTGATATAAACCCAGATATTCATCATTTACATATAGCTCTGCAAAGCGATTAGTATTCGCAAACTCCATCCCCAAATAGCGCGCCATATCAAAAGCCACCGCATTCATTAAAAAAGTGGGATCGCGATAATTTGCCAATAGTACCCAATCTTTATTTGGCGCCATTCCCAACACTTCTGCACCCTCAGCTAATTTTATTCTATAGGGCTTTTTGGGGTAATATTTAAGCGTGGAATTTCCTCGGGTTTTTACTTTCGCATTAGGGCTAAAATAATCTCCATAATGTCCATTTCCCACAATTCGTACGACACAGGGTACATAAACCTTATTGCTATCAATTATTTGGTTGCTTTCGGTGTAAATTGCAATCACAGGCAAATCACTAAACTGGTGGGGTGGCATATAGTCTGGTACTTGAATCGAGTCAGACGGTACAATCGTTGTGGGTGGAACTGTATCAAGCTTAAGAACTGTATCTAAGGGGATCACAGAATCAACGGTGTCCGAAGTTCCTCCATTGGGAGACTCACAAGAAAAAATCATTAACAAAAACAAAATACCTAAGGCATTTTTCAATATAACCTCCACTGACTTTTCATAATATAATTAGCAGTGAAAGTTGCAAACAAAAAAGGAAGCGAATCTGTTGAAATTCGCTTCCACAAGAGAGAGACTTTTATCTTATTGTATGGTTCCTACATTCCAGCCTTTGGTCCAGCTATCCACATTGATATTGCCGTGATTTGTATGTTTATCCATACCACCAGTGGTAACAGCTTTGCCTTTAAAGTGTTTTTGAATCATGTTTTTAAGCGCAGTGCCATATTCAGCACGCACTGAACAGTGATTGCCATTGCCTGAATTACCCAAATACCAGATTGCATCTTTTTTGCCCATGGCATTATAAACCTTTTCCGCCGAAGCCATACCTAAATAGTTAGCTTTATAAGATAGGTGACCTATATGGGGATTATCCATCAAGAGCAATCCGCGAGGAGCATACATCATGGCTACAGCATCCATATCCGCTGCGGCACTATTGGCATTATAACTACCAGACACCGAGGCAAACCAGCTAGCTTCACCATTGGCACTACTCACAGATTGTCCTGCAGTATCTAAAGAAAGTAAAGCGCGTAAAGGTGCAGGACCACCAGTACCAGGTTCCACAGGAATACTCAAGGCGATGCGTTCATCAAAGGCACCTGCCACAAAAGCAGCTTTACCTAAGCGTGAACAACCCGTTACTCCTATTTTAGTGGGGTCAATCACTGTGGGATTCTTTTCGATCATATCTATAATACGGCTAATACCCCATGCCCAAGCCACTAAGGCACTGGTTTTATTTTTGAAATCAGGGTTCACGGTGTAATATTTTCCATTGGAGTAGTTTCCAGCGGTTTCAGGTTTAATATCGTTGTTATTGTAATCTATAGTGGCTACGCCTTCAGATTCTAAGACATCGCTGTTCAAGCTGTTAAACATACCACCACCGCCAATCATAATAATGGCAGGATAAGGTGCGCTACCAGACCTGGGTAAGCTAATTTTTCCGTTAAAACTAATGCTTTGACCTTTGTTTGACACATTTACGGTATAACTGGTGTTGCTTATGGTTCCAGTTACACTTTCCGGAGGGGGTGCTTTAGGGCCGAGTATTCTGTTTTCCACTTCGGTTACTAATTCACGCCGACGACAGCGCCAATCTTCTTTGGTTTTTACAGTGGTGCCATCCCAGAAAGTAAAGGGGTCAGGCAAAACTGTGCTAGAACCACCATTGGAACCCGAAGGTTTACCCACCACGCAATCTAAACCAGTGTCTTCATCGGTGGCGGTGCCAGGTTCAGGAGGGGGCGGAGGTGGAGGTTCTACAAATTTACCACCAGTGCTGCTCCAAATTTCAAAACCGCAAATGGTGGCATTATCTTTATTGCTTTTTAAGGTGATGTTAAGTTTTCCATCACTAACTTGTATATTTTCCATACTCACAGAATGTGCTGTAGCTGCGCCAACCTCTGCGAATAAGTCCATGTTTTTAAACAAAGATTTACCTTGCACACTCACATCAAAAGAACGGGCGCTAGCTGCACTTTGATACAACTCTGCAAAATGCAAAGTTACACTATAAGTACCATTGGTTACTGGGACGCTATAACTGAAGTCTCCATAGCGCTCAGTGCGAAATAGTTGCTGATTTGTGGTTCCACTAATAGTTTTAGTAACTTCATGGGGAGTTCCACCATCGGCAAAACGATCTTCTTGGTATGTAATTTCACCAGAACTGACTTTAGCACCTCCTGAATTAATCGCATAAACCAATTGATTTTCTCCTGGCACGCCTGGTGTTACCGTTGTGTCGGTGCCTGATCCCCCAGCAGAACTTGATCTTTCCCCAGGGATAAAAACAGCTGAGCTAGAAGAGCCGGTGGGAGTTTCCGGTGCTGTAGTGTTTGTATCTATTGGTTCTGGCGTATCTCCGCCATTAGTATCCACAGGATCAACAATGGGAGGTCCGCCAATACTGCTAGAACTCGCCCCTAAATCGGGGGGTGGGTTGTTATTAGAATCATCCCCTTCACCTGTAGGGTTACAGGACCATAAAGCGAAAAGTGCTATAAAAGGCAACCATATAGATTTTAAATTTTTCATATCTACCTCTTTTAAAACCAATCCATTTATCTATAAAAAATACCTCTGCTTCTTGACATTACTCACATTTATCAGCAGGGTAAAACACTTTCCGATGTATAACTTTACAACAGCTGCTCTATTTATAGTGGTGATATTTTTCTATATGTATAGGGTATAGACTATTATAGTTAGTAGCAAAAATTTAAATCAAGCATTGAGGTTCTATGTCCCATAATAAAGCTCCCGAAAAATTTGTTTTTTATATGCATAAAATGACAAAAATCTATCCCCCGAACAAAGAAGTGCTCAAAGATATTTCTTTAAGCTTTTACTACGGTGCCAAAATAGGGATTATTGGTACTAATGGATCGGGTAAATCCACATTGCTACGCATTATGGCGGGTATAGATAAGGAGTTTCAAGGAGAAGCGTGGATAGAGCCTGGGCGCACCGCTGGTTATTTACCCCAAGAACCTCAGTTGGACCCAGACCTTAGTGTCAAAGAAAATGTCATGTTAGCGGTGGCTAAAAGTCAAGCGGTTTTGGATCGTTATAACGAAGTTTCCATGAAGTTTGCCGAAGAAATGACTGACGAAGAAATGAACAAGCTTTTAGAAGAACAGGCTAAACTTCAAGATATAATTGATGCTCAGGATTTGTGGAATTTAGATAGGAAGATTGAGATCGCCATGGACGCTTTGCGGTGTCCTCCAGGGGATTTGCCGGTAACAAATTTATCCGGGGGCGAAAAAAGGCGGGTGGCTTTATGTCGCTTGCTTATCGAAGAACCAGACTTGTTGCTGCTCGATGAACCCACCAACCACTTAGATGCGGAATCTGTAGCTTGGTTGGAAAGGCATTTACAAGAATATAAGGGGTCAGTGATTTTAGTAACCCATGACCGTTACTTTTTGGACAATGTTACGGGTTGGATTTTAGAACTAGATCGAGGGCAAGGTATTCCCTGGCAGGGTAATTACGCCCAGTGGCTAGACCAAAAATTGGAGCGCTTGAAAAATGAAGAAAAAAGCGAATCTGCACGTCAAAAGCGCTTGGCCCAAGAGCAAGAATGGGTCAAAGCTAGCCCTCGTGCCCGCCAAGCCAAATCCAAAGCGCGTTTAAAAGCTTATGAAGACTTGCTCGCCCAGGATCAAAGGGAGCAAATTCGCACGGCGCAAATTGTCATTGCCAATGGCAAGCGTTTGGGCGATATTGTCATCGAAGCCAATGGGGTAAGCAAGGGCTACGGCGACAAGCTCTTGTACGAAGATCTTAGCTTTAAGCTCCCCCGTTCGGGAATTGTGGGGATTATTGGTCCCAATGGCGCGGGTAAAACCACCCTTTTCCGCATGATTTTAGGCCAAGAGCAGCCCGATGCGGGTTCCTTTAAATTAGGGGAAACTGTGGAGATTATTTCCATGGAGCAAGGGCGCGAGAGTTTAAATGACGAGAACACGGTTTTCCAAGAAATCACCGACGGGCGCGATGAAATTGTCATTGGCGAAAGGAAG
The DNA here is from genome assembly GCA_012511955.1 of Fibrobacter sp. Classification (GTDB taxonomy): domain Bacteria; phylum Fibrobacterota; class Fibrobacteria; order Fibrobacterales; family Fibrobacteraceae; genus JAAZFC01. The sequence goes on from JAAZFC010000011.1 coordinate 7,306, forward strand.
TTTAATAGTCGTGCTTATTGCGGCTTGTTTAACTTTGCGGGCAGCGATCAGCAAAAAAAGCTTTCCGAGCTTTCGGGCGGTATGCGCAATAGGGTTTTAATGGCCAAAAACTTACAAGTTCCAGGTAATTTGTTGCTACTTGACGAACCCACCAACGATTTAGATATAGAAACCCTCCAGGCTTTGGAGCAAGCAATTCTTAATTTTGCGGGTTGCGCGGTGGTAATAAGTCATGACCGCTGGTTTTTGGATCGCATTGCCACGCACATTTTAGCTTTTGAAGGCGATTCCTCTGCGGTGTGGTTTGAGGGCAACTGGTCGGAATACGAGGCCGATTACCACAAACGCATGGGTAGAGATGCCGGAAATCCCAAGCCTATCAAATACAAGGCGCTTAAAAGATGAGTTCGGAAAAGTAGTTAGTAGCATCCCCCTACTTTCCGCCCTCGATACAGTTTTTCACTATTTTTACCCTTCATTTAGTAGAAAAACCACTCGGGGACCATGGGTGGCAACTTACTACCATAACTGTGGAGAATGCTTCTTAGACCGTTCGTTCCAATATTGTAACCATTGAGCGCTAATTCGGCGCTCTTTGCTATGGTTTTAGCTGTGAATAGTTAATTTAAAAGCATGAACATAGACACACAGCAATTAATCTCTGAACTGCATGGGCAAATTGACAAGTTCATTGCGATGGAGCTTAAATCAACCTTAGATGATATGCAACTTGGCATGGCTAGCTTATATTCGGCAAAAAATCAGATAGATTTTTTAGACCCGCGCATAGCTCCCATAGATTTTTTACGACTGTGGATTAAGGCCATGGAGAATCGCCAATTTAGGCTTTTAGACGAAGATGCAGGTGAATATGGCAGCGGCCGCGATGCCTTAGATCAAGTCTTAATTTACGCTCACCAAAAATTAGCTGAAATGACGGGAGAAATGGTTAGGGGTTAGCCACTCGGTAATTGTATGCGTGGTGGCTTAATTTCACGCTTTGGCTAGGTTCCAAACGGTGCTTGGCTAATAAACGCCCATCTACCCCGAATATTTCTAAGAGGATAGTTTCTTTTCCCGTATAATGCACATATTCCCCCACCATGCGCAAATCTTGATGAGAGTTTCTAAGAGTATTTATAGATACAGGAGTTTCCGCAATATCGGGGGTAGGCACAGTAGAAATTATAAATTCGTCGTAATAAATAGATTCTGCTTTAGAAGTGGCCCAACTGGCATCGCCGCCGCCAAAAAATGTAGAGAAATAAAAGACATCTATGGCGAAATCCGCCCCCGCTGCTCTATAGCGAATATTATTCTGTTCCAAAACTTTAATCCCATCAAACCAAGCTTCTAAACTTCCGTCTGCTTCTCCCGGGGTATTAATGCCAATTTTGGTGGTAACGGTGTGCCACTGGCCTGGTTCCAGCCACACATGCCCCTCAGATTCTGCAAAAGTCCATCCCGGAGTTAAGCCCGTGGCCCAATAATAATCATCGCCGTATCTGCTAACTTGATCCATATAATACAAATAACTCACCAAATATGTATGTAAATTATCTGCTCCGCTACTGCTATTCCGCCACATCATACGCGTGCTAAAACCATCTAAACCCGTGGGTTCGTTGCCCCCCGTATTGCATTGGCCACCACATAATCCAGGGATTTTCCCTCCTTTAACCGAATCAAATCCCTGGGGAATCATAATCTTATAAGAAGCATACAAGGTGTCGTAAGTGCCACCCAAATTTAGTTTCCATTGGGCGCCGCTGGCATCAGGCCCGTAAGTATTGGCGGGATAATCCACTCGCAGAGATTTACCATCACCGTAGGCAAGGTCGCCTTCCACTATGAAAACCCTGCCCTCCCCAGGCCCCGATGACCAAGTTGGCTTATTCCACGCTGCAGCCAACTGTTCTTTGCTGTATTCCCCAGTGGGTTCCGCATCAAAATTTTCGCTAAAAACGACTTCAGCATAAGCTAAAGAAAAGCTAAAAAGAAAGGACAAGAATAATGAGATATAAATTGAATTGCGCATATCTTTATTATACCACTAATTTAGCCTAGCACCATAAAATAATATGGTTAAAAAACTCTACATTCACAAGCTCTATTCAACCAGCTTGGCTTAACTTTGCTCCTAAAGCTTGATGCTTAACTTTAATGGGTTTTAAATCTACCACGCCGCGATCATTAACATTGGTTTTAATGTTTATGTTTTCAATAAATACATCGGAACTAAATACGATGATATACTCTTTACCTGGCTCAATATCACCTAACTGAAATGATCCTTGCAAATTGGTAAATGATTCCAAAACCACCTTATCAGGGTTGTCTTTTTCTACTAAGCTAAATGCAACCCGAGCCAAAGCTTCGCCGGTCTCATCCAACAATTGTCCACGCAACAAGATTTTTGGAGGGCGGCCAACTTTAATAGCATAACCCTGCTTATATAAGCCCTTTATGGCAAAAGCATCGTCTTCAAGCCAAGCACCTAAATCTGGATTTACCAATTTGAGTTGTAAAAGTGATGAGCGATAATAAGGAATATCCCCAAAAACTCCAGCCACTGGCCCCAAAGAATGAGAAAACTCCGTATCATTATTTTCATCAGGATTTATTCGCACCCTGGTTTCCGCTAAATCATCTTGCCCTTTTACCAACGCGAAATTGTTTCTAATAGGCCTGCCAATACCCCACAAACCATCTGCATAGCTAAAACTAGTTTCAAAACGGCCCACCCCGTAATGGGAACGGCTATGTAAAACACTTTGCGCATTATCTGCCAAGGAATAATTCATTTGTATTTGTCCCCAATTATAAGTGTGAAAAGCGTTAGCTCTTAGAGCGCTCCCTGCGTGTTGCCATCCGCCACTTACACTGTATTGCTGCCCCATATTTAAACCACTAGCTTTAGACCAAGACCAACCACCATTGAGATTATTGCGCCAAGCATTATCCCAATAACCATCTTCATAAATCATGGTATCTACATATAAACCCCGCTCATCTACATAGCGATAATCCTGGAAAGTAGCTGGATTGTAAACTCTTTCTCGGGCAATTTGCTCCATGGCAAAAAAGCTATGCCTTCCGGTGTTAAAGAAGTAGTTAATGGTAGCTGAAATTTGCGGTTGATAATTTCGTTTATGTACGCGCACATAAGAACCTAGAGAAAGGTTTAATCCGCTAATAATGTTTACATTGTAACTCAAATTTGTTAGATATTCTACCGCTCCACTGTTAGATATGGTATCGTGCCGGTTAAAGTTAGCTTGTAGTGAAGCATTTAAAATTCCACGCCATATAGGCGCACCCACCACTGCAGTTAATTGCATTTTTTCTATGGTCGATTTAGTTGGACCTAAAATTCTTTCTGGATAAGATGAGCTCAACAAAGCTCCACCCAAAGAAAAGGTATTTCTCACATAGCGCCAATTTCGCAACAATTCTAACCTATAACCTCCTCTAAAATTTTTATTATAAGAACCAATGGCTCGCAATACATACTGATTAATAGAATCCCTTTGCATTAAGAGTCCAAATCCCGCCATTTGGGTTTCCAAAGCCAAAACTCCATAGGCCTCGCCAGTTAAAAACGAAGTAATACCATAGCGCCCTACCCCACTAAGAACCAAACTATCGCTGCTTAACCCATAATGCAAGACATGTTTTTGAGCCCCTTGAGCAAAGCCAAAATTTGCATCGTATTCATAAAGTCCTTGGGGCAAATTGTCGTTTCCACTATTAGAGAAAATATCATTTATTTCTTGAGTTCTTCCATCGTCGTAAAGAACTAAAACCCGCAGATCATTTTGCCCAATACCACCGGGAATATTTTTAAAAACATGCAAGCCCGAAGATAAATGCTCAGTGCGCACTAATTTATCATTGACATATATTTCAACCTTTGCTGGAGCATCTAAAGCCACTTCTACAGGGGTGGTTTGCATCAAATTAACACGACTATACTCTTGTAGTTTGCCTACCTTTTTTTCAACCCCCACTCCCAAAGTCAAGGGAAGCGCTGATTTTATATAAGATGTACTGTGACTTAACTCGCCAGCAATAAATCTCGTGTCTATATGGGGATAATCTTTTACTAAACGGGCAAAGCGCCTTTTAAAAAGATATTTGTTGTAACTTGTAATTTTTTCAATTCTACCTACAAAATCCACTTGAGACTCAAAAACCCAACCGTTGATATTTAAAGCAAAATCGGCAAAAACTTTATTGGGGTACCTTTTAACGCCATTTTCAGCAAAAACATTGCGATATAAACCTTCTAAACTATCATTGGCGAAAAAAAGCTCCCTATAACCAACTTCTTGTAACAAGGTTAAGTTTAAAAAACTACTTACAGTAGCCGGTTGTACAAAGGGATAATTTGTATATCTTTCCTTCCATGATAAGTCATGCTCCATTAACTTTTTTATACTACCTGGAATATCCACATATAACTCAAACTTATTTTCATCTAGTTTATGAGCTATTTGCGCTACAGTTAACAACTCACTTTTAAATACATTCCCTTCAATTAAATTTAATTCTGAAAATGTTTCTTCGCTAATCAAATCGCGCAACATATTTTTAAAATGAGGAGATGAAAAACTGTAATTTTCTCTATTATCGCTAAAATTTACCTCGGTATTTTCAAAAAACACACCATCTACGAACAATTTTACCACTATTGAAGATGGTTTGGGAGTAGGTTTACGGCCAAAAGCCTGTTCAAAAAAATCATCCTTGGACATATTGCGCAATTCTTCATATTGCTTTTTGGCCTCCAAAGCCGCATTTATACTATCTTGCACAGCATCCACAGTATCTGTGCTCAAATCTAAACTGTCTTTTACTTGCTCCATAATTGATGTAGAATCTTCATTTACAAGCACCACAGAATCTTTAGCAGGCATAATAGAATCGATTATTTTCCCAAACTGCCCCTCTGACAAATAACTTTGGTGATCGTAATCACTGATTTTTTCCAATAAACTACGCATTCCTCGCAATTCTTGCAAAATCTCATCATTTAATTGTTTTTCCCCTTCTGTATAAATAGGAATTTTGGGCCTTGTGCTAACAAGTTCCCTTTGCGCTGATTGAGTTGTTGTATCTACCTCAGTAAATTCTTGCAAATCTGTTCCAAGCTCTACAATACTATCGGCAAAGAACCAATTTTCATCTCTAAAATCAGCAACTTTTTTAGTGTCAGCTTTGCGTAAAAGCTCTTTTATAATATTTCCATATTCATTTTCGCTGTATTGCTCTCTTTGCAAAAACTCTAAATAATTACGGGAATAGCGGTAGTGACTTTCATCTACATCTCGGCGTGGAGTTGCTCTTACTTTTTGGGCCCAAGATGGAGGTAAAATAATGTCAACCTGCACTAAAGTTGGGTCATAACTAAAGTCTATGCCTAAGGATTTTAGAAAACTTGCGCTATACCATTCTCTAGTCGTTAACTTAAAGCAAGTCTCATCAGGGCTAATTGCGCATAATGATCTAAAAGCACTGCGGGGTAAAACAATTTCGCCACTTGAATTTCTGCTAACTTGTCGTACGCCTAAAGACTTTCCTGAAGCTGACATTCCCGCCAATAAACGATGAGAAAACTCTTGGGAATTTGAACCTTGGGCCCAAAACACCGCACCTAAGTCTGCAACTAGCAGCACAGCTATAAGCGTTCTTATTAGCCCTTGGAACATTAGTAACCAAACTTAATTTCAGAAGCTTTAGGAATAAAAGGAATTTCTAACAAAAACCGTCGTTGTTCACCAGGCATAATTGAATTTGTGTTCATGCCTACAAAATCTGAATATTTAACTCCACGAATAATTAAATTCATACCATCGGTAGCTACCCGTCCCAAACCAGAATTTTCCACCAAAATTTCCACTTTTTGACCTATGCTATCAATGCGCGCCGACTTGGCTATTAATCGCCCCTTTTTACCTGTTTCTATAGCTACCACTGCTCTGTAGCGAACCAGCGTACTCATAGAAGTAACGGGGCTTTGTTCCGCGCCTTTGTCGGCATTAGGTATATTCACCGGAACTTCTTCGGCAAGCAATGTGAAAACCATATCTCTATCTGGTTTAGCTTTGCCCGCCCAAGTTATTTGGACTTTAGTTTCTTCTCCGGGATAAACCACTAACTGCGACGGATAAACCACTAATTTATCAGAATCTGGACTGTCTAAAACTTCTTTGCCGTCTATATCCATTAATCTTTGCTTAATGCTTAATTCAACAGGCACTGGGCGCACATCTTGGTTAGTTTTAAGCGTTACCCAATCAGTTAATTGACCAGATTGTGCCCGGAGAACCACCACAAAAGGTTCTACAGCAAAATTTGCCCATAAAATATTTACCACCAATGCAATTATTGTAAAAACTCTCAACATAAATACCTCATGGTGCCTCTATGGCCACCAAATTAATTCCCTCTTGATACCTTCCCGCTAAAGACATATTTTTTCCTGTCCCTTTCCAATCTATTAGAATATCTACGGTATAAGCCTCAGCTATAGGCGCTTCAGGTTTCCAAATTAAAGCACTAGAGCAATCTCCACCAACTACAAGGCGATCATAAATTTCCACAATTTCCGTATTATTAATTCGCAAAGCAACTTTATCTATGGGTAATTGTATTTCACCTCGAGTAAAATGCCTGATATTACATGAATTTCGTAAGCTAACATATACAATTATTGGATTTACACTAGGATTATAAATAACAAAACGCCCCACTACTTCTTGGCTTTTATTTTGGTTGATTTGTAGATCAAAAGCATTGCCCATTAGAGGCGTAACCACTAGTTGACTAAAAGCCCATGGGGGCAAAAACAAAAAAACAAAAATGTAGCCCTTAAAAGAGCTAACATTTTTGTTGAGAAAGCTTATAATAAGCTGTTTTAGCACTAGTAAGTAGTTGCTAAAGTAATATACAGGGTTTCTGTGTAGGAACCAGCTAAATTTAAAGCAGGTTCATCTGCTGCACCCACATTAACATCTACACCAAAGGTATTTACATCAGTAGCATTGAACCAGTTAGTTCCAAACACACCCAACTCTGCTTGTACTAATTCGAGCATGCTTTGAATACCTGAGGTATTATGAAGAAGTGCTATACCTGGATTTCCATCTGTTGCTACTACTCCAACAGCACAAGTTGCATCTTCACAAACATTTAAATCGCCAGAAAGCTTCAACCAAGCATTTTGTAGTTGAATTTTACCATTGGCATTTTTAAGTTCGCCTGCGTTGGCAAAAGCCATATAAACATTCCATTTAGGCATGTTGGTATTTACAAAGAACTTAGCGGCAGCTTCGCAATTATCATCAGCTGATGATACACATGCAGCAGGATCAATCAACCGCTCCATATCCATGTTTGTATTACCACCGAGCACCACCAAGTTTGCAATGGGAGGAACTTCCACACCAATAGTTACTTCTTCGGCCATAGTGGGCATGACAAACAGTAAAGCTGTTGCCACCATAATTAAGATTTTGTTTTTAAATGTCATTTTTGACTCCTTATTTGAATTTTTTTTGCCCTATTTGTATTATATCGGCAATTTTCTTCAATTTCAACACCTTTTTATGAAAATTATTTCATTTTGCAGATAAAACAGCGTTTTTGAGCGATAAAAGCCCTTTTTATTATACTCCAATGCTTAATAATACAAAGTTTAATTGCATCTTTTTTTTGCAATTAAACGCTAAAAAGAAAAAACCTAGCCGCTAAGACTAAGTTTTTTTACGCACAGTTATTTATAGTTTTGCAAATAATAACGAATTAAAGCATTGGTGGAGCTATCGTGGTTGAGTTCCACTTGGGAATCTTTTTCCCCAGCTACGAGTTCGGGCAAAATCTGGTTAGCTAGTTGCTTACCCAACTCCACGCCCCACTGGTCGTAACTATTAATATTCCACACAATGCCCTGCACAAATATTTTATGCTCGTACATGGCGATGAAAGCACCTAAGGTATAGGGATCAAATTCTTCTACCATAATAGAGTTGGTGGGTTTATTCCCTTCAAAAACTTTGTGAGGAGCCAAGAATTTAACTTCTTCGGCGCTTTTACCCTCAGCTTCTAACTCGGCAGTAGCTTCGGTTAAGGTTTTGCCGTTGAGCAAAGCTTCGGTTTGGGCAAAAAAGTTAGAAAGCAATTTGCGGTGATGATCGCCGGTTTTATTTTGCGAACGGGCGGGGGCGATAAAATCACAGGGGATAAGCTTGGTGCCTTGGTGAATTAGTTGGTAAAAAGCGTGTTGCCCGTTGGTGCCAGGCTCGCCCCACAAAATGGGTCCAGTTTGGTAATCCACTCGTTGGGAGTTGCGGTCGATGGTTTTACCGTTGGATTCCATATCCGCTTGTTGGAAATAAGCAGCTAAGCGATGCAAATATTGATCGTAAGGGAGCATGGCGTAAGATTCTGCCCCCATGAAGTTATTGTACCAGATTCCTATGAGAGCCAAAATTACGGGTAAGTTCTGCTCAGCAGGGGTATTGCGGAAATGCGTATCCATGGCATAAGCGCCTTGTTGCAATTGGCTGAAATTATCAAAGCCTAAAGCTAAGGCGATGGGCACGCCAATGGCTGACCAGAGAGAATAACGCCCCCCTACCCAATCCCAAAACTCAAACATATTGGCGGTGTCAATGCCAAATTCTGCTACCGCTGGTGCATTGGTGGAAAGCGCCACAAAATGCTTAGCTATGGCACTGGAATCGTTATTAAATGCAGCTAAAACAGCGTCTTTAGCAGTATTAGCATTGGTCATGGTTTCTTGAGTGGTAAAAGTTTTAGAAGCCACGATAAACAAAGTTTCTTCGATATTTACTTTCTTTAGGGTTTCGGCAATGTGAGTGCCATCCACATTAGACACAAAATGCACTTGAGGAGAATCTGCAGGGGCAAAGGAGCGCAACGCTTCGGTTACCATTACCGGCCCCAAATCAGAGCCACCAATTCCGATATTCACAATGTATTTGATGCTTTTACCAGTATGCCCTTTCCAAGTTCCAGAACGCACTAATTCAGTGAAATCCCGAGCATGTTCCATGACTGCGCGCACTTCGGGCATCACATCTTTGCCATCTACCATGATAGGCTCATTGCCTTGATGGCGCAAGGCCGTGTGCAAAACCGCACGATCTTCGGTGTTGTTGATTTTTTCACCGCTAAACATAGCTTCCCGTTGGCTTTCAAAGTCGGATTCTGCCAACAAGTCCTGTAGCAAATCCATGGTTTCTGCAGTTACAATATTTTTGGAATAGTCCAAGTAAATTCCACAATCCTGGGCGCTAAAAGTGGTGCCTCTTTCGGGATCGGCAGCAAAGATATCGCGTAAATGCCAGTGTTTAGCACTTTCTGCGTGTTTTTCTAAGGCACGCCAAGATGCTGAATCAGTTAACTTAGACATAATTTCTTCCTTTAGTTAAAAACTTATGGAGCAAATTTAACAAATTATGTTTTTAGAAGGTAAATGATTAATATCTTCGCTAAAATCGTGCAAAAACTTGCGCGTACATGTAAATCTGCTTTAAAAGCGACGCAAATCCATTGGCACGAGTAGGCGAAAGCCCTACATTTAAACCAATATTTTGAAAAAACTCAGGATCGGTGTGCAGAATTTCGGCAGGGGCTAAATCGTTGTAAATTTGCAGGGCTAAAACTCCTAAACCACGAGATATTAAAGGATTATCTGCGCCGCTTTCAGTGTCTAGGTCAAAATGCAAAACTCCATCTTTAAAGCTGGGTACCAAATACATACGAGTGGAGCAACCTTTGATTAAAAACTTTTCATCTTGCAAACTCGAGTCCATGCCAGGCCAATCTCGAGCCAGTTGTAGCAAATATTTCCATTTTTGATCCGAATCACTAAAATTTGCAAAAACTTCGCGAATTGTCTCTTGTCTTTTTGCAATTTCATCTGTGTTTTTTGGTGTTTCACTCATATTTATAAACCCATTAAAGAACGCATTTTCCACAACAAACTGGGAGAACGCAATAAAGTGGTGAAAAATATCCGTGGTAAACTGCGTTTTTCCACTGGGATTTTCACAATCTTTTCGGCCGCCTTATCGAGGATTTTGTCGGGTATAGATGCAAAACTCGGTTTGGCACGAGCTATATTTAAATGAGTCTTGCCTTGAGCTTCCATCCACTGTCCCCAAAGGGAATCTTCGATGCGGCGTTTTTCTTCTGCATCAGCTTCTAACCAAAGCACTAAATTTTCTGCTGTGATTCTCCCAGCTAACATGGCTTCAGCTATACCCGATCTACTAATAGGATTCACATGACTAGCAGAATCCCCGGCTTTAAAAACCCCGTTTAAAGCCAGGCGGTCAGTGCTTTGCCCACAGGAAATTGCCCCGCCAAAAAACTGCCCTATTTTTGCATGGGGCCAAGTATTTTCTATCCATTGGCGTAATAAATTGCGAGCGGGATTGCCTTTTGCTTGTTCTTTACCTAGCACTATGCCCACATTAGCACTACCATCGTCCCGGGGAAAAACCCAACCATAACCCCCGGGGAAGTATTTTTGCCCAAAAAAGAGCTGAATATGATCTTTTTCATGCTCTATGCCTTCTAATAAAGTGAATACTCCACTTTCTAAATCTCCCCTACCCTGCTCTAATTTTACTAATTCAGGGATATTACGGGTTAAAGTTCCTCCAGCGCCAGTACAATCAACAATAGCATCGGCGGTGATCTTGAAACTTTGTTTATCCAAAAAAGTAACTTCGGCTTGCCAACGGTCGCCCACTGCCTCAATTTTCTTCACATTTGCGCGAAAATGGCAATGCGCTCCAGCTTTTTGTGCTCTTTGCGCCAAACCTTTATGCATAGCTGCGCGATTAAGTATATAGCCAGCATCTTCCTGCAGATACTGCACTCTTGTTCCATTGGGAGAAACAAAGAACACGCCATTCACTGGGCCTCGTATCCAATGGTCATCTATTTGTGGAACAATATTTAATAATCCACTTTTAGATATGGCTTCAGCACATAAAACAGGCTCTCGCCATGGGTCTCTGCGATCGAGAAGGGCCACACTTATTCCTGACTGGGCTAGTTTCCAGGCTGTTATTAAACCTGCTGGTCCAGCTCCACAGACTAAAACTTGGTAATTTTCATGCAAATTTTGGTTCATAATCAAGCAAATTAGAATTTTTAACACTTTATGTTAGTTTTATAATATATTTTAAACAAAACAATTTTCACATAAAGCAAAAGGTTAATACTTATGAATTTAAGTTTTGCAAAAGGCACTCGTTTAATTGTATCAATTTTATGTTTGGGAATGCTAGCTCAAACATCCATAGCCCAGGAATCAGATTGGCGGCGCAAAGAAATAGATATTAGCTTTCGTTCCCGCAGAATCGATGGTTTTCGATTTGAAGAAAGTATTGGCAAAAATGTTGACTTCGCCCACGCCACTGGTAAAGGGGTTAGTTTTAGAAGGGCGCAATTGCCTAATGTTAACTTTCAAAACGCTGTTTTTGAAAAGCCCAATTTTAATGGAGCCGACTTGAATGGAGCGATCATTAAAAGTTCTGATATGCGGGGGGCAGACTTCCGCAACACCAATATGCAAAAAGCAGACTTGTATAGAGCTACGCTTTTGGACTCTCGTTTTGAAAATGCTGATTTGACTGAAGCCAATCTCCAGGCAATGAAAGTTTCAGATAGAGCGCGCTTCAATGGTGCCACACTTAATGGGGCAAACTTAGAAGATATTGATTTTACCAAAGCTAACTTTTCTCGCACTTCATTGGTGGGAGCTAAATTCAACAAATCTGAATTAGGTGAAGCTAACTTTTCGAGAGCAGTGATAGACAAAACTGATTTTTCTAACTGTAACTTGATTAGGGCTAACTTTAGCAAAGTAGATTTGAACAATGTAAATTTCACTAAAGCAGGACTTTCACGGGTTAATTTTAGCGGTGCTAGTTTTAATAATGTAAACCTCAGTGAAGCTGATTTATCTTTGACCAATTTTAATGGTGTCGATCTCAGTAAAACGAAATTGACCAAAGTTGTTTTTGCCCAATCTCGCCTTAAAAATATGAACTTCAATCGCTACGATATTTCGGGAATTATTTTTGATAAATCTCGTATATTAAATAGCACTATGGAAGGTGCCACCATGGTCGGCGCTTCTTTTTATGATGCCGAAGGTGTGGAAAAGGTTTCTTTCCAAGGTGCAAACCTTGACAGAGCAGTATTTGATGGTGCTTATGTTTATAAGTGCATTTTTGACAAAGCTCAGCTTAACAAAGCCAACTTTGCCAATGCTAATTTAGACCGTACTAACTTTAATTTGGCCGAAATGGTGGGTGCAAACTTCACTGGTGCCAAATTGAGTTATATATCTTTCTTGAATGCCAACTTGAAAAACGCCAAATTTAATGCAGACACTCGCTTGGAAAATGTGGACTTTTCTGGCGCTGATTTAACTCGCGCCGATATGAAACAACTTCAAGCTAGAAATTGCACTTTCGATGGCAGAACGAAATTCCCCGCAGGCTTTAACCCCAGAAAATTTGGCTTTAAAAAACGCTGATTCCTAATTTTAAGCAAAAAGCCCCGCCTTTGAGTGGGGCTTTTCTAATTTTAAGCCATGAGTAAAAGATCTAAGACTAACTTTGTTTGTAAAGAGTGCGGTGCCACCGCTTCAAAATGGATGGGTAAATGTTTAGACTGTGGAGCTTGGTCGTCCATGGAAGAACAAGTTCCCCAAGAACAAAGCAGTCGCGGATTGGGCACGCCTTTGGCTAATGCTCCTATTCCCCTTAAAGATATTCCCACAGAAGATACCACCCGCATCGGCACGGGAAACGCAGAACTGGATCGCACTTTGGGCGGAGGCTTTGCCCCGGGAAGCTTGATTCTTTTGGGAGGCGACCCGGGTATTGGTAAATCCACTTTGGTTTTGCAAACCTTGGCGCGTTTGAGTGCTGCAGGGGTTTCTACGCTGTATGTAACTGGCGAAGAAAGTGCGGTGCAATTAAAATTGCGTTCCCAAAGATTGCAAGTGGCGGGTTCGGATATGCCTTTGCTTTGCGAAACAAATTTGCACAGAATTTTAGACCACGCACGCAAAATAAAACCCACGGTAATGGTGGTGGATTCTATTCAGACGGTGTATAGAGAAGATTTACCCGGTACGCCGGGCAGCTTAAACCAGCTGCGGGAATGCACCTTAGAGCTGATGGTTTTTGCTAAAAGCTCAAATTGCGTGGTGCTTTTGGTGGGCCATGTTACCAAAGAAGGGCAAATTGCTGGCCCGCGCATGGTGGAACACATGGTAGATACCGTGGCTTATTTTGAAGGCGATCGCAATCATCAACTACGCATTTTGCGCACGGTTAAAAATCGTTTTGGGGCCACGGACGAAATTGGAGTTTTTGAAATGACCCATAGCGGACTGTTGGCGGTGGAAAACCCCGCCCATATATTTTTGCATCCCAATATGGATGCCGCCCCTGGTTCGGTGGTTAGTTGCACCATGGAAGGAAGTCGGGCTTTGCTGTTTGAAATCCAAGCTTTGGTGAATCAAAGCAACTATTCAGTGGCCCAACGAGTGGCCGCAGGGATAGATCAAAAGCGTTTAACCATTATTTTAGCGCTTTTAGAGAAATTCGCTGGAATTATGGTGGGTGGATCTGATGTTTTTGTGTCCGTGGCAGGAGGTTTTCGCATTGCGGATCCGGGCACAGATTTAGCCTTGGCGGTATCCGTGGCTTCTAACCATCTCAACTTCCCTATTCCGCCCCAAACTCTGTTTATTGGGGAATTAGGCTTGGCGGGCGAAGTACGGCCAGTGTCGCAAATGGATTTAAGGGTAAAAGAAGCTGCGCGTTTGGGCTTTAAAAATGTGGTTTTACCCCGAGAAGGCAAGGTGAACAAATACAAAGATTTGCAAATTCATCGAGTTTCGCGCTTAGAAAATGCTATAACCCTATGTCAAAAGGATTTTTAGTTTTCCATGAGTTTTACTTTAATTTCCACAGCCAATGATTCTTCCCAAGCGAGACGAGGCGAACTGCGCACCGCCCACGGCACTATACAAACTCCTATTTTTATGCCCGTGGGCACTGCAGCCACGGTGAAATCCATTAGCCCGCGCAATTTAAAAGAAGATATTAACGCGCAAATTATTTTAGCCAATACTTATCACCTTTATTTGCGCCCTGGTACTAAACTCATATCCCAGGCAGGGGGTATTCACCGCTTTATGAGCTGGGATAGGCCGGTGCTCACAGATTCGGGGGGATTTCAGGTGTTTTCCCTCAAAGATTTACGCAAATTAACCCCCGATGGTGTGGAATTTCGCTCGCATTTAGACGGTAGCAAGCACTTTTTCAGTCCAGAATCGGTAATGCGCGCTCAAAGAAAAATTGGCGCCGATATTATCATGGCTTTTGACGAATGTACCCCTTGGCCTGCCACCGAAGCGGAAGCGCTTTCTTCCCTGAACCTTACCCGCAAATGGACTGAAACCGCCATGGATTGGTTAAAGGATAACCCTCCTTTACATGGCTACGAGCAACTGTTTTTTGGCATAGTTCAAGGCTCTATGTACCCCAATTTACGCCAACAAGCCGTGGAACACATTGTGGATTTGAATCCCGATGGTATTGCTTTGGGCGGTTTAAGCGTGGGTGAACCCACCGATGTTATGTACGATATCACCTCAGCCTGCGCTCAGTGGTTGCCTCCCCACAAACCCCGTTATGTGATGGGTGTGGGAACGCCGTGGAATTTGCTGGAACTGGTGCATCGGGGAATGGATATGTTTGACTGCGTGATGCCCAGTCGCAATGCCCGCAATGGTATGCTTTTCACTTGGAATGGCGTGCTCAATTACAAAGCGGCGCGCCATAGCCAACAGTTAGATCAAGCCCCCGACGAAAACTGCCAATGCTACACTTGCCAAAACTTTTCTCGGGCATATTTACGACATTTGCACAACGCCAAAGAAATGTTGGCTATGCACCTAGCCACCATCCACAATTTGCATTTTTATTTAGATTTAATGGACAAGGCCCGGCAAGCCATAGAAATTAATGATTATCATA
Organism: Fibrobacter sp.; assembly: GCA_012511955.1. Lineage (GTDB taxonomy): Bacteria > Fibrobacterota > Fibrobacteria > Fibrobacterales > Fibrobacteraceae > JAAZFC01. The sequence goes on from JAAZFC010000011.1 coordinate 22,410, forward strand.
ACTGGTCTAAAAATATTATACCCCAGTTGCAACAGAACATTAAGGAATAAAGTCATGGAAGGAAAACCAGTTAGCGCCTCTTATGTAGAAAGCACCTCTTTGGTGCAGCCATTTCACTCCAATGTTTATGGTCAGCTTTTTGGGGGACATTTAATGGAACTGGTGGATAACACCGCTGGAATTTCCGCTTACCGCCACTCTGGAACCATGGTGGTAACTATTTCTGTGGATAATTTGGTTTTTAAAGCCCCTGCCCCGGTGGGTTCCATACTTACCATAAAAGCAGCGGTTAATAGAGTTTTTAAAACTTCTATGGAAGTGGGTGTGCAAGTTACAGCACTTTTGCCCGAAAATGGTAAAAAATCTTTGGTTTGCCCCGCTTATTTGACTTTTGTGGCCCTCGATGCCCATGGCAAGCCCACTGAAATTCCCCCGGTGATACCCGAAACCGAAGATGAAATTCGCCGCTTTGAAAACGCTTTGATTCGCAGGGAAGCGCGCTTGGCCTTGGCCGAACGCATCCGCTATAAAACCCACGCAGTGTAAATTCTGCGTTATTTTCATATTTCCCGGCCTTGCTTGGCCAAAAATCCCAGGACGAGGAAAGCTCCGAAAACCACCACCAAAAGTTGGACATCTTTAAGAGAAGAGATGGTGTGATTGAGCCATTTAACTGCTTGAGACGACACAAAGCCATAGCCAAAGCTACAAAGCAGCACAAAAAGTACAAAACGCAAAATCACTCCAGTTTTACGGGTTAATTTGCGGAAAAACTTATTAATACTGGCTCCATATATCACCAAAGCTGTGGAAACAATTCCCACTGATATGGAGGGTAAATGGTCGCGAACAAAGTTTGCAATTTCATGAATCCAGGTTTGCATAGCTTAAATGTAGCACATTAGCCCCTAAAAACCACGCCCTTGCCTTTGTAAAACTATATTATAGTTGTGTCCAATAATTCGTCTAAAAAGCCAAATCAACCGCGCCCTTGGAAAGGGGTGATTTTCCCCTGTTGTGGAGTTTATGGTAGAGTGTATCAAAGTCCCCGCACTGGGCATTTTGAAGGTTTTTGCCCTCGTTGCACTCGTAAAGCCAGGATTTTACGCAGTTTGTTGATGATTTTCTTGTTGCTTTTATTTTTACCCACTTCAAAAATCCACGCCCAAGAACTTACCACCACTGATAGCACTGCTATTATAGATAGTCTTACGGCACCGGATAGCACCGTAATAGACAGTAATGTTGCAAAAGACAGTATCATTACGGCAAACAGCATAGCCTCTATGGATAGCCTGCCTCTTTCAGACAGCGCCATTGCCATTCCGGACAGCACCGCCATTGCTATCCCCGACAGCGCAGCTTATATTCCGCCCACGGCGCAAAAAGATGTGGATTCCCTGCGTTTTAGTATATGGGGTCAATTAAGCATTTTATTTATCAATTTTGACCACCGCGATCTTTTTGAAGCAGCCACTGATACCATGCATAGACGCTTTTTACTGAGCGCTCCCGACGAAAAATCCATGGCTTTAGTAAGTAAACAAGAATTGCAAAAAGTAAATTTTTGCTTCCCTCTCACTTTAGGGCTAGAAATGCAACTTAGTCGTGGCATATATTTGGGAGCAGGTATAGGGTATTTTTTAAACCAAGAATCAGCGGTACTCATAGACCATTTAGAACAAGCCCACGAAGTTTATTATGCCCTCCAAGGCGTACCTTTTACCTTAGAAATGCGTTTTTGGATCCCCCCCGAACTAATCTCTTTGAGCGGACATCCGCGTTTTGCGGCCACAGTACGCCGATGGTGGATGCTTTCTGGCACAGAAATCTACTCTCATTGGGGCACAATTAAAGCGGAGTCCCAGCGTTGGGGTCACGGTTGGGGATTTTCCTTAGGATACGAAATAGCGCGGTACAAATATTTACGCATTTCAGGCGAACTGGGCTTTTCGGCGATACAAGTAGAATCCTCAAAGCCCTGGAGCACGGTGGTACCAGTTTACGAAGAAAAAGACGACTTGGCTAAGTGGGATTTAGGCGGAATTCAAATGCAAATTCGCGGTAGTTGGGGCTGGGGACAATTTCCATGATTTTTCGCCTTCCCATGATTTTTCGGCTTTTAGAAAGCCCTAATTACGCCGAAACTCATTATAAATTTAAGCTCCCCTGGTCGCGTTTGCACAAATCTTGGCCTGAAATCTTTTTAGATGCCCCATGTCGAGTAGAACCTTTGCAACCCGTACCGCTGGTTTTAGTGCTGCGCGATGCCAACTTATACCCAGTGCGCATCAAAAGCATTCACTTAGAAATCAATGCTTTAAGCTGGCCCACTCTGCGAGAAAAAGTGGTGGTGGAACAAGATTTTGACCAAGCATTTCACTTTGTGGAACTTCCTTTTAGCTTAGAAGGGCGCAAAGGCCAAGTTTCGGTAAATGCCACCATAGAAGTGCATAAATTGGGGAAGCCCCAAAGTCTAAAGCGCATTAAAAACTGGAATTTCCCCACCATAAATCCCCGCCCTTTGGGCATACACGCTTTAGAGTTTCCCAACCCCAAACCTTCGCAATGGTGGAGTGGAGAAACCCATTGTCACACCTGGCATTCCAGCGATCCGGTGGAATTTGGCGCTCCCCCGTGGCTTTTGCAAAAAGCTGCTCAGAGTTTGGGCTTAGATTTTGTGCTTTGCACCGATCATTCCTACGATTTTGATTTTCAACAAGCTAATTATCGCTTAGCAGCAGACTCCGAACAGCGTTGGCAAGAACTGCAACAAGAAGTGCAAAGTCTCCCCCCCTACCCCTTGGTAATCGCCGGCGAAGAGGTCAGTTGCGGCAATTCCCGCGGAGAAAATGTGCATTTGCTAGTATGTGGGCATAAAAATCATATACCAGGTGCGGGGGATTCGGGGCGAAGATGGCTCAAAAATCACCCCACGCATAGCATAAACGAAGTTTTAGAAATGGCTAGCCCCGTACCCTGCTTTGCAGCCCACCCCCAGCAACCCATGTCGGCGCTGGAACGCTTTGTATTTAGGCGGGGATATTATCAAAACGAAGATTTAGGCTTAAACGGATCGAACCCCATCGCCGGTCTAGAATTTTGGAACGGCATGCAAGATGAAGGCTATAAAATAGGGCGACTTTTTTGGATAGAGCAACTTTTACAAGGTCAGAGAATCTTGCCCATTGGCGGAAACGATGCCCACGGCGACCTTAATCATTATACCGGAGTTAAAACGCCCCTCTGGAGCCTCAAAGCCAACCGCGCACGACTTTTTGGCCGTACCCGCACGGTTTTCTACGCCGCTAACCCTTTACTTTCCCCCGCAACTTTACAACAAAGCATTGCCCAAGCACAACAAAGCGGCTATGCCTATGTAAGCGATGGACCCGCTCTTTGGTGGGATCAAAACTCAGACTCTGCAAAATTATGTGGACTTTCTACCCCAGATTTTGGTACCATAGAAATGATACAGGTATTTAGAGGTTATGGAAATCAGAAAGTGGAAAAACAAGAAATTTATACTGTGGGAATAAACAAGTGGGAAAAAAACATGGATTTTGACGGTGCAGATTATATGCGTGCGGAATTGCATACGAGATTGGGCTATAAAGCCATGACAGCAGCTCTTTGGGCTTGAATTTTGCTTATATTAATTGAAGCGTATGAAAAACACAGCTATTATCATCAGCAGCCCCACTTATTCAGTAAAATTACTCAAAAAAGTCTTAAATGAACTTAATACTGAACAAAGTTTTGCATTTAACTTTGACATTTTACTAAATCCAGACGCTGAAACCATAAAAAAATACGCACAGAACTCCCTATGCATATTTTTTGTACAAACTCATAACCCTTCTTTTTCTGCTAATACGATTCAACAAATGCTTATGCCCTACAAAAAGCAAGGGCATCAAATAATTCTTTTGGCCAACGCCATGGAAGATTATTTAGATTTGGCCATCTATTACAAAGTGGGAAATATTTTATTTGAAAACGAATTTGATACTCCCATGGTGCGCGCCCTATTGCAGAGATTATTAGGGGAAGATTTTTTTGGCCATGAACCATTTTTTGTAGAACCTTATGCGGTTTATGAGCAGCAGGTGGTTTTAGCTGGTGCAGTTAACCGCTCAGGGCTTATAGATCGACTTTTTCCTGACTATTTAAAATTGTTAAAAGACACACCAGTGCGCCATCGTTTTCACGCTCATATTTCAGAATTACTCACCAATGCTATCGCTTATGGAGTGTTGGGAATTAGCCCAGAAGAGCGAGATTCCAATAATTTTTTCATGCCTAAAGTGGTAAATATTCCCACGGGCAAAGAAATTAAAGTTCATATTTTACAAGATCATGAAAAATACGGCATTTCGGTAAAAGATCGCATGGGCAGGCTAACTTTATTGCGGGTTTTGCAAAAATTACGCCGCCACACCAAGTTGCCAGGGCAAGATGCACCCGATGGCATAGAAGATTTGACTGGCCGTGGTTTGTACATTGTTAGTCGCCAAAACCGTTTGATTATCAATATCCTCACCGATATTCAGACAGAAATTATTTTACTTTCTTATTTTGCCGAAGAAAAAAACCGTTATAAATCATTGATTGTAAATGAAAAGATTTTTGCCTCAGACGAAAACTTAAAACTTTAAAAATGGCTCCGTTAATATTAAAATATGACAGTGAATGTCCTCTCTGCAATTCTTTTGCCAAGCTTTTAAAAAGAAAGCTTGCAGGGGAAGCGGTGCTTTTAGAAGCCATGGCTGCTACCGAAGCCAAGCACGCCACAGAATTTGAGCTAGTAACCCCTCAAAAAACGCTTTTAGGCAAAGAAGCGGTGGAATATTTAGCCGAAGAATTTCCCCAAATCAAAGACATTTTTTGGATGCTGCCGGATTCATACAAAACCCGGGCGGTGATTAAAAGCTACAGTTTGGCGCAGAAATTCAGACGCCGCTGGCGCCGCAACTGTGATTGTTGAGGTTGCGACGAGCTTTACGGGGAATTGAGTTGGGTGATGCTACGAGCTTTTCGGGGAGTAGTTAGTTTTTAGAAAGCTTCGAGATGTAGAAATAATGGTGAATGATTAATGGTAAATTGTTAATGATAAATTGTTAATGGTTAATGGTTAATGATGCGGCGCGAGTTGCTCACGGAGATTGAGCTACGGTCCGCGAATGACTACAAGTCTTAGATCTTCTGGGCTTTTTGCCGACCTGCTTATACAGGTTTACCAAAACCATATTAGAGAAGTTTGGAGATATTTTGACTGAATTTGATCCGACGCATAACGACGCACCACGGAGGCACGGATACCGGAGGGAGACTCTCGAAGGGAGCCCGAAGGGCACTGTACACGATGTTCAGGGTCAGAGCGCCTGCGTAGCCCGACCCTTCCAAGAATAGGTTTTTCGGTGCGAGCGAGATGGAAGACAAGGCGCACGAAGAGAAAAGAGTGAGTAATATGTCCCAAACATAAGCTTAGTTGTGTTTAATACACTTCCGAACTCTCTGCCGACTAGCCTAAACGAGTCGGCTAAAATCTTTTAAACAAAATTCAGAGATCTTCTGAAGTGCAACGAAGTATTACACTCGCGCAGCCCGACCCTTCCAAAAACATTTTTTCGGTGCGAGCAGGATGCAATGCGAGAAAGGCAATGAAAAAACGGTGAGGAATACTAATCGTATTTTGAACCGTTTTTTACAGCAGCCTGCCGAAGCA
>JAAZFC010000111.1 GCA_012511955.1 Fibrobacter sp.
ATTTTTTCGGTGCGAGCAGGATGCAATGCGAGAAAGGCAATGAAAAAACGGTGAGGAATACTAATCGTATTTTGAACCGTTTTTTACAGCAGCCTGCCGAAGCAGTGCGCCTGCGTAGCCCGAAAAAAAGCTTAGAGGAAATATAGGGATACAACTCCCCCAAAAGTAAAAGCAATCATAGCTGCAATAACGGGGCGGCGCATGGCGGGAGCACCCATGACTATTGCGATGGCGCCTTTGGCTAGGGTGTTAGCTATGCCTGCCACCACCACGGCGATGGTGGCACTGGTGTGAAAATCTGCGCTTTCTAAGAGGCTCATTTGCGCCACACTCAAGGCTATGGCATAGACATCGGCCATGCCCGCAACAAAGGACGATATTAATAACCCGTGTTCTCCAAATTGGATACGAGCAAATTGTGAAATAGCCAAAACCACCACATAAACTAAGGCAAACTTAAAAGCGGGGGCTAATTCAAAGGGGTTGGTAAATTCTGGCACTTGGGAAGATGATAAACGCAAATTGCGATCTTTAAACCAAAACCACAGATAACATAATAAGCCTGGAATGGTGGGAATCAACACGGGTATGGCCATGGCGCGCCCAAATTCTGGGGATATTATCCACACAACTACCAACACTCGAGCATACATTACCACCCAAGCGGCGATGATTCCTGTGGAAAGCGATGAGGACAGCAATGGTGTTTCTTTGCTTTTTTGGGTAAAACTTAAAGTCAATGCTGTACTAGATGCCAATCCGCCCAAAAATCCCGTAATGCCAATGCCTTTATCTACTCCGACCAATTTCATCAGAATATAACCCAAAAATCCGATGGCCGAAATGAAAACCATCAACAACCATATATTATAAGGATTAAAAATATTGAAGGGTTCTGGACCGTAATTTTGGTTGGGCAAAAGCGGTAAAACCACCACAGTTATAATCAAAAACTTTACCACGGCTAAAACATCGGCTTGGGTCAAAGAGCGGGCAAACTGTCGCAACTGCAACTTAAAAGTCAACAATATGGTTAAAACCATAGCCAACGCTGTGGCTAAAACAATTTCCCCGCGCCAACATAAGGCTCCCAACAAAAACACAAAGAGCAGTGAGACATCGGTGGTGATGCCCGCATGGCCTTTATTTAAGCGCGCAGTATAGGTGAGGATATTCATCAATCCTATTATCAAAAAACCAGCTATTATGGGTAAAACACTTTCCCAATATTCGCTAAACCAGGCTAATACCGATCCTAATAAACTGGTTATGGCAAAGGTGCGCACTCCAGAACCACCCACGGTGTTTTCACTGTCGTGGCTAAAATCCTGCTCCCTTTGTAAGCCCACAATAAGGCCCAATGACAAAGCCACCGCAAAACGCCAATATTGTTGCAATTCTTCCATACTCTTAATTTTTACTCATACTTATTTTATAAGCATATCAAAAAACTTGAGCAAATGCTCTATTTTTTACTCTGAGCGATAATTGAAGCTTTCTAAAGAGAAAATTATCTCTAAAGGCTAATTAAAACTGTAATATTATGCCTAAAATGCAACTATTTCATCTTTTAAAAAATAATTTGGGTGAATTGATGTTTTTATATGTAAGTTTAATTTGATTTCCTTTTTTGGAAGTTAATCACTTAACCGGTTAGATCACCGTTCTCTCAGATCTAAGTTCTCATGGAAAACAAGTTATTCATCGGCAGTTTGCCTTTTCAAACTACAGAAGAGGAGTTACAAGCTCATTTTAATCAAGTTGGCACAGTTAGCTCTGTTACTATTATAAAAGATCGTCTTAGTGGACGCTCCAAAGGTTTTGGTTTTGTAGTTATGGAAAACGCCGAAGACATGCAAAGCGCAATAGATGCCTTTGACGGCAAAGATTTTAATGGTCGCGACATCGTTGTTAATGTTGCCCGCCCCCGCGAAGAGCGTCCTCGACGCAATTTTGGTGGTAGAGGTGGCGGCGGTGGTGGCCGTGGTGGTTATGGCGGTGGTCGCCCTAGACAAGGTGGTGGTTATTAATGCCCTAATTTGACCTTTATTTTTCTTTTATACAACCACCTTAAAGCAAGGTGGTTTTTCATTTTTATAATATGCTAAATTTGCACTATGCAAAAATCTTTTTATGTTACTACGCCTATTTATTATGTAAATGATGCCCCGCATATTGGCCATGCTTATACCTCTACCCTAGCCGATGTGCTCACTCGGTTTCATCAATTATACGATTATGAAACTTTCTTTTTAACTGGTACCGATGAACACGGTCAAAAAGTTCAACAAGCCGCCGAAGCGCATGGAGTGGATCCCCAGGCCCATGTGGACGAATACAATTTGCATTTTAAAGAACTGTGGAAAGAAATGGACATTGAGTATGACCATTTTATACGTACCACCGACCCTGACCACAAAGCTTTTGTGCAAAAATGCCTGCAAGATTTATGGGATAAAGATGAAATTTATGCCAAAGAATACGAGGGTTGGTACAGCGTTAGCGAAGAACGCTTTTTTTCTGAAGATGAATTAATAGACGGCAAAGATCCCATTGGCGGAAAAGATGTGGAGTGGATTCAAGAAAAGAACTACTTCTTTAAAATGGGGCAATATCAGCAGCGCTTAATAGATTATATCAACGATAATCCTAAATGGATTTTACCGGATTTCCGCAAAAATGAGGTGTTGGGCTTTTTGCGACAACCTTTGCAAGATTTATGCATTAGCCGCCCTGCCAATCGCTTGTCTTGGGGGATTCCCCTACCTTTTGATGCCGATTTTGTTACTTATGTGTGGTTCGATGCCCTAATAAACTATGTCAGCGCGGTGCAAAATCGCAAATTTTCTGACGGTTCTCCTTTGTGGCCCGCTTCTTTGCACTTGATTGGCAAAGATATTTTAACCACCCATTGCGTGTATTGGCCCACTATGCTTATGGCTTTAGGTATAGAATTGCCCCAACATATTTTAGCCCACGGTTGGTGGCTCAACGGCGGTGCCAAAATGAGTAAATCCACAGGTAATGTGGTAAATCCTACGCCTTATATGGAGAATTATGGGGTGGATTCTTTTAGATACTTTTTAATACGCGATATGGTGATAGGTCAAGATGCCACTTTTTCGGATGATGCTTTTTTCCGTCGCATCAATGCGGATTTAGCCAACGATTTGGGCAATGGCTTAAACCGCGTTCACAAAATGACAGAAAAGAACTTCGCCGGGGAAATGCCTTCGTGCCAAGTTTGGGGCGAAGCCGAAGATGCACTTAAAGAGCAGTGCTTGGCGATTTTAGACCAAGTGCAAAAAGATTTAGCAGAAATTCGCCTTTCCCAGATGGTGGAAGAGATTATGGGGATTCCCCGGGCGGTAAACCGCTATTTGGAGCAAAAAGCTCCTTGGCATCTGGCTAAAGACCCCGAAAAGCGTGATGAATTGGCCACGGTGATGTGGGTGGGCGCAGAAGCATTGCGTCTGGCGCTGGCTTTGCTCAGCCCCATTATGCCCCAAAAATCCGCCGAGGGGCTGAAAATGCTGGGATTAGGCCCAGCAGACAGTTCGCATTTGCGCTGGGGCGTGATTATGGGTGGCGAAAAAATTAACCCCGCCCCAGAAGGGGGCTTGTTTCCCCGCATACAGCTTCCTAAAACCCAAGCGCCCCCTGCGCCCAAAGCCGCGCCGCAGAACCCCTTAGCACGCGTGGATTTGCGAGTGGCACAAATCTCCGCAGTAGAAGATCATCCCAACGCCGACAGTCTTTACAAACTGAGTCTTAAAGTCGGCGCCGAGGAACGCACGGTTTGCGCAGGTTTAAAATCATCTTATAGCCCCGCAGATTTGCAAGATCGCCTAGTGATTCTCTTTGCCAATCTCAAAAGCACCAAATTGCGGGGCATCGAAAGCCAAGGCATGCTTTTAGCCGCAGACGGTCCCGAAAATACCGCCATACTTTTGGAACCCCCTGCCCAAAGCAAAGCTGGAGATAGGGCTGTTTTCGATGCAAAAGTTGATTTACAAGAGGATTTTGTGGCAAAAATCAAAGATTTAGATCGTCTTAAACTAAAGGTGGAAAATCAAAGAATTATCAGCGGCGATTTTCATCTTCAAATAGAAGAGCAAGCGGTTTTGGCAGCTGCAAAAGACGGTGCCAAAGTAAGATAAACTTACAAGACTAAACATTTTGCTAGATTTTGGTTAAATTTGCATTTCATTTGAACTAGAGGTAAAAAACCATGAATTACTTTTCTTCCCTTCCTTTGCGCTTACAACTTGACGAGCTAGGCAAATGCCGTTTTATGGATCCCAGTGAATTTTCCCAAGGAACCGAAGCACTTAAAGGCAAGAAGATTGTAATAGTGGGTTGCGGAGCTCAAGGTCTTAACCAAGGCTTAAACCTGCGCGACAGTGGCTTGGATGTATCCTACACCTTGCGCCAAGAAGCCATCGATCAAAAGCGCGAATCTTGGAAAAACGCCACCGAAAATGGTTTTACCGTGGGAACTTACGAAGAACTTATCCCTAAAGCGGACTTAGTGATCAACTTAACCCCCGACAAACAGCATACCGATGTGGTTTCTAAAGTGATGCCTTTAATGAAAAAAGGTTCCACTCTCAGCTACTCTCACGGCTTTAATATCGTAGAAGAAGGCATGCAAGTGCGCGAGGATATCACCGTAATTATGGTGGCTCCTAAGTCCCCCGGCTCCGAAGTGCGTGCCGAATATGTGCGTGGTTTTGGGGTTCCCACCCTAATCGCTGTACACCGCATGAACGACCCCGAAGGCAAAGGCATGGACATCGCCAAGGCTTATTCTGTGGGCTTAGGTTCCGAAAAAGCGGGTGTGTTAGAATCTTCTTTTGTAGCCGAAGTTAAATCCGACTTGTTGGGCGAACAAACCATTTTGTGCGGAATGCTCCAAACTGGCTCTATTCTCTGCTTTGATCGCATGGTAGAACTCGGTGTAGAGCCTGGTTTTGCAGCGAAATTAATGCAATACGGTTGGGAAACCACTTGCGAAGCTCTCAAACATGGCGGCGTTACCAATATGATGGATCGCTTGTCTAACCCTGCCAAAATCAAAGCTTTTGAAATCGCAGAAGAACTCAAAGATATTATGCGCGACTTGTTCTACAAACATCAAGACGATATTATTTCCGGGGAATTTAGCTCTACCATGATGAAAGACTGGGCCGATGGCGATAAAAAGCTTTTAGGCTGGCGCGAAGCCACTGGCCAAACAGCTTTTGAAAAGACTGATGCCACGGACACCGCTATTTCTGAGCAAGAATACTTTGATCGCGGCGTATTGATGATCGCCATGGTAAAAGCTGGTGTGGAACTCGCTTTTGAAGCCATGGTTGATAGCGGAATCAAAGCAGAATCTGCCTACTACGAATCTTTGCACGAAGTGCCTTTGATTGCCAACTTAATTGCACGCAAAAAGCTTTATGAAATGAACCGCGTAATTAGCGATACCGCCGAATACGGTTGTTATTTGTTCTCCAACGCTGCCATTCCTCTCTTAGATGATTATATGAAAGGTGTGGGCAAAGAAATCATGGGTGATATCTATAATGCCGATAAGCCCAATAGCGTGGACAACCAACAACTCATTGAAATAAATGCTAAAATCCGCAACCATCCTGTGGAAATTGTAGGAGAATGGTTACGGAGTCAAATGCAAGGCATGAAAAGAGCCATTTAAGCAAGTCTATATTTTCTAAACCTACCCTGCGGGGTAGGTTATTATTTACCAACTTGTTATTTTGGCATCATTTAAAGGATTTTAAAAAATAAATGTCAAAAAAGTTTAAATTACCTGCTGAATATACTCCTTCCCTAGTTAATGTTTTTAAAGAAGGTTATACCAAGCAGTTATTTATTAACGATTTACTATCAGGATTAATTGTAGGGGTAGTAGCTTTACCCCTAGCTATTGCTTTTGCCATAGCATCGGGAGTAAGCCCAGCTCAGGGTATTATTACTGCTATTTTTGCAGGCTTTGTTACCGCGATTTTAGGTGGAAGTCGCACTCAAGTGTCGGGTCCCACTGGCGCTTTTATCGTAATTTTATACGGAATAGTGCAAAAGCATGGTGTAGATGGCTTAGCTAC
>JAAZFC010000112.1 GCA_012511955.1 Fibrobacter sp.
CAGTGATTATTGGTAATATTCCTTCTTTTGCCAGTGGAGCGCAGCCATTCTTGGATAGCGAAATAGCCGACGGTATCTTAGAAGTGGTGCCTGTGCCTAGTTTATGGCGCTTTTTAGGCGCATTGAGCATGGGCCAGAGCTTTGTGAAGGTGTTTTTACCGAACCTAAAAGCTCTAGAGTTGATTTTAGAACTAGACTCCTTTGAGTTTGTGCAATTGGATGGGGAGGATATCAGCAATAAAGTGGCAGAAAAAATCCATATAAAACACGCAACGAATATAAATGTCTTAACACTATAATCTTATTTTTCATTTTTCTATATTAATAAAAAATAATTTTAGGAATAAATATGAAACTTTCCATTCTTTTGACACTATTGTTGACTTTCGTAGGTACTTCTAGCGCCCAATTATTAGGTGGAGCAAATCTTCCGGTAATTAAAGTTGGTAAGGTGGAATATACCCAAGGAAAAATAGACTCCCTTACTAGATTACTGGCCACACAACAAGCTCAAGGACAACAAGTGCCTCCCGAAGCCATGACTCAACTCCGTTGGGCGGTAATCGACAATTTAGTGGGTCAAGAACTTTTGCGTCTAGAAGCAGAAGCTTTGAAACTAAAAGCTAATCCTAAAACTGTGGATAGCTTGATTACGCTTTTTAAATCCCAATTTCCTTCAGAAGACCAGTTCAACAAAGAATTGAGAAAAAGTGGTTCAAATCAAGCAGATTTTATGAAAAAAATTGAAAAACAAGTACAATCTGATATGCTACTTGAATCTAAAGTGCCTTATCCTAAAGAGCCCACGGATAAAGAGCGCAGAGATTATTTTGCCAAGCATAAACACGAAGCTGTGGTAAACGATACTATTTCTGGGGTGCAAATTTATTTGAAAATAGCTAAAGGCGAATCGGCTCAAGCTATTACTGATAAAAAACGTATTCTCGATGGGCTTTCTGCACAGTTACGCGCTAGAAAAATCACGGATTTAATGACTTTAGCCCAGCAATTTCAGCTTTTAGCAGCTCAATATAGCGATGACCCCACAGCTAGGGAGCAAGGCGGCTTATTGAAGCCTTTTGTGCCTAAAACCATGGGGAATGATTTTGTTAAAGCGATCGCTAAATTAAAAGTGGGGCAAGTATCAGACGCTTTTGTGGGCAAAAATGGCGTTACCATCTTTTTACTTACTGAAAAGAACGATGGTAAATACGAATCCTATGAACATAAAATTGAATATATATTGCGCCTAGAAAAAGAAAAAGAAAGACAGTTGGGGGTAAAAGCTTATTTAGATCAGTTGGCTAAAAAATATCCCGTTAATTATTTGAATAAAGATTATACTTCGCCCACAGGAATAGGAGTAAAAGCTCAGTGATAGCTACAAATCATAGTTTATTGTTGTCCTTAAGAGAACGCATAGATAAACTTTGGGGGTATCTTTGACTTAACGGTGCGTAAAGAGGAACTTAGTGTTCTCGAAAAACAAAGCACCGCTGAGGGCTTTTGGGATGATCAAGATGCCGCCCAAGGAATTTTAAAACAGATTCGCCAAATTCAAGACCGCTTGGAAACTTGGCACGAAGTTTCTGCTCAATGCAACGATTTAGCAGAAATGTATGAATTAGCTCGCTTAGAAGATGAAATTGAAATGCTAGCTGATATAGAAGCTGATATTAGTGTTTTAGACGAAAGAGTGGTGGAGTTAGAGTTTCAGAAAATGCTTTCGGGTCCAGATGATCATTGTCCTGCATTGATGACAATTAATGCGGGGGCAGGGGGCACAGAATCCCAAGATTGGGCCAGTATGCTCTTTCGCATGTACACCCGTTTTTTTGAAAGAGAAGATTTGTCTTTTAAAGTCTTGGATTTGCAAGATGGTGACGAAGCTGGAATCAAATCCGCTACCATAGAACTTAGCGATGAAATGTCTTATGGCATGTTGCGCTCAGAAATCGGGGTTCACCGCTTGGTGCGTATTAGTCCTTTTGATGCTAATTCTCGCCGCCACACAAGTTTTTGTGCCGTGTATTTGTACCCCATGCACGAAGATGTTGATATAGATATAAATCCCTCCGACTTGCGAGTTGACACCTACAGAGCATCTGGCGCTGGGGGACAGCATGTGAACAAAACAGATTCAGCGGTGCGCATTACCCATATTCCCACGGGAATGGTGGCTAGTTGCCAAACCGAAAGATCGCAAATTCAAAACCGCGAAACTGCCATGAAAGTATTGCGTACTTTGGTGGCCAACCATTATCGCGAAGAAGCTGAAGCCCAAAGGGCGGACAGAATGGCCAGTAAACAAAAAATTGAGTGGGGAAGTCAAATTCGCAGCTATGTTTTGCACCCCTATCAAATGGTAAAAGACCTGCGTACCGAGGCAGAAAGTTCAGATACCACTGGCGTTTTAGATGGAAAAATCAAAAACTTTATTAATGCATATTTGCTCTCAGATCAAGGAAATTAACCATGAAAGATAAAAACGATCAGGTCGTAGCTCGTTTAAACAAGTTAGAACGCATTAGAGAAATGGGTTTAAACCCTTATCCTCATAAATTTGAGCTGTGTCATGATTCAGCAGCTTTATTAGCAGAAAAAGACAAACTTTTAGAATCCGAAGAATCCATTAGCTTTGCTGGGCGCATTGTGCGTTACAATCGCAAAGGTAAAATGTGCTTTATGCACCTCAAAGATCAACATGGCCGTTTGCAAGTGGTGGCAGCAGCGAGTTTGGTAAGTCCAGAAGATTATGAAGTGGTGAAAATCCTTGATATCGGAGACTGGATAGGGGTTCGTGGTTCGATGTTCACTACCAGAAAGGGCGAATATAGCGTGAAAGTTTTGGGCTTAGAAATGTTATCCAAAGCGGTGCGTCCCTTACCCATTCCCAAAGAAAAAATAGATGAACAGGGCAATAGGGTTATTTTTGACGAGTTTAAAGATGTGGAAACTCGTTACCGCCAACGCTATTTAGATTTAGTGCTCAATGACGATGTGCGCGATGTGTTTTACAAACGTTCTCGCATTGTGCAAACCATTAGAGAATATTTGCTGGCGCAAAATTATTTGGAAGTGGAAACGCCTACTTTGCAACCCGTTTATGGCGGAGCCAATGCACGTCCTTTTTCCACCCATCACAACGCTGCCGATATGACTTTATATTTGCGCGTAGCCAACGAACTTTACCTCAAGCGCTGCATTGTGGGTGGTTTAGATAGGGTTTTTGAGTTTACCAAAAACTTTCGCAACGAAGGCATGGATCGCACCCATAGCCCCGAGTTTAGTTCCATAGAATTTTACGAAGCTTATGCAGATTATAACGATATGATGGTGCATTTCGAAAATATTTGGGAAAAAGCGTGTGTTGCGGCCAATGGCAGCACGAAAATTGAGTATCAAAGCCAAGAAATAGACTTTAAAGCCCCATGGCCCCGCCTCACTGTTTACGAAGCTATCAAAAAATATGCGGATTTAGAGGTGGAATCCATGAACGACGATGAAATTCGCGCCGAATTGGATAAGCGCAATGTGGAACTTGAAGGCGAATGGATGCGCGGGCGTGCTATTTTAGAACTTTTTGAAGTAACTTGTGAACATCATCTAATTCAACCCACTTTTATCATAGATTTCCCCAAAGAATCTACTCCTTTGTGCAAAGAACATAGGGAAAATCCAGATTTAGTGGAACAATTTGAACCCTATGTCAACGGTTGGGAAGTCGGCAACGCTTATAGCGAACTCAACGACCCTTTGCGTCAGCGCGAGTTGCTTGAAGAACAGTTAGAAAGAGGCCGTGGTGGGGAAGATGAAACTCATCCCATGGACGAAAACTTCTTGCACGCCATCGAGTGTGGAATGCCTCCCACTGGTGGGGTGGGAATAGGCATCGATCGTATGATTATGCTACTCACCAACCAGCAAACCATTCGAGATGTACAGCTGTTTCCTCTGATGAAACCAGAGCATAGCGAAACTAGTGCTGCCGAGTAATTTATGAAATGGTTTAGTAAATTAGAGCTGCAAATAGCGTGGCGTTATACTCGAGCCCAACGGAAAAATCTATTTGTGTCTCTGATTTCTCTGTTTTCCATGGCTGGGGTGTGCATTGGGACTTTTGCCCTGATTGTGGCACTTTCCGCTACCAATGGTTTCGAAGCAGAAGTTACCCAACAAATGATTGGCAAAGACAGCCATTTTGAAGTTATGACCTATGGTTCTCGTCCTTTTGCTAATCCTGACTCCATTGATGCTTTGTTGCGCAAAAATGACCCTAAATTGCAGCAATCAGCTCCTTATGTGATATATAAAGTGGGAATATCTTCACAAAAGGTCAATGACGGCATCGTAGTTTATGGCATTGATGCTGAAAAATCTGCCCAGGTGATAAACTTGCATGAAAATGTGAAATGGGGAACTTATAGTTTAGATACTGCTGTGGATTTAAAGGGCAAAGCTAGACCGGGAATACTGTTGGGAACAGTTTTGGCAAATAGGTTAAAAGTTCTGGTGGGGGACAGGGTGGTTTTACAAATGTTCCAATCCCCTGAAGATGCCGGTTTAGGTGCGGTGGCTCCACGCATGATACAGTTCGTGGTTACCGGAGTATTTGAAACCGGCATGTACGAGTATGATGCCAATTTGGCCTATATAGGCTTAGCCGAAGCTCAAAAACTTTTAGATTTAGGCAACGAAGTTAGTGGTATTCAATATAAAGTTCCCAACCCTTGGAATAGCGAAATTCACGCCCAAAAAGCCCAAGAATTTTTAGGTTATCCATATTATACCGCAGATTGGAAGGCTAAAAATGCCAATTTGTTGAAATGGATGAACTACGAAAAAGTCATCGTGGCAGCGGTGATTAGCTTGATAATTTTAGTGGCGGCATTTAATATTATATCGTCCTTGATTATGGTGGTTTTGCAAAAAACTCGCGAAATAGGAATATTGCGTTCCATGGGTTTGCCTAGCACTTCGATTTTGAAAATATTTATGCTGATGGGGTCTTTTATTGGAATTGTGGGCACGGTTTTAGGCGGTGGGGCTGGGTTGATTTTATGCGCTATTCAAGAGCATTGGCACATAATAAAGCTTCCCGGTGATGTTTATATGTTGGATTACTTTCCCGTACGCATAGAATGGCTAGATGTGGCTTTGGTATTTGTGATTGGTAATGCTTTGTGTGTCTTAGCTACTTTGTTGCCCGCTTGGAAGGCTTCAAAATTAGACCCTGTGGGAGCAATTAGACATGAATAATCGAGAATTGTTGCTAGAAACCAGAGATTTGTGGAAAATTTTTAATGAAACGGGCACCACTTTAGAAATCTTGCGTGGAGTGAATTTTAAGCTCTACGCTGGAGAAACCGTGGCGATTATGGGTGCTTCGGGGGCGGGAAAATCAACTTTTTTAAATCTTTTGGGGGCTTTAGATAAGCCCACCAAAGGTGAAGTGCTTTTTAAGGGACAGGATATTGTCAAATTAGGGGAAAAAGAAAGAGATAACTATCGTTCCTTGCATTTGGGTTTCATTTTTCAGTTCCACCACCTGATGCCAGAATTTACCGCCTGGGAAAATGTGATGTTTCCAGCACGAATTCAAGGGCAAAGTGAAAAGCAAAGTCGTGAGTCCGCAGCGGAATTACTAGAGATAGTGGGCTTAAGTGAGCGTTTAGAACATTTGCCCCAAGAGCTTTCCGGGGGAGAAAGGCAGAGAGTGGCAGTTGCTCGTGCTTTAATGGCGAATCCCGACATAGTTTTGGCCGATGAGCCTTCGGGTAATTTAGATGAAGAAAATGCTGAGAAATTGCACACATTGTTTAAAAATTTAAATAAGCAATTGGGACAGACTTTCTTGATAGTTACCCACGATAAGAACCTTGCAAACTTGGCCCATCGACAAGTACATATAAAAAAAGGATTAATCCTGGATAGTCTCAGTTAAAGGATTAGTTAAAATTGGAGCTTTTTTCTACATTTTGTATCTAAAGTTGTATAAAAAGCAACCTAAATAAGGAGTTTTTTTGTGAACGGCATGTTTACCGATAGAGTAAAAAAAGTCATGAGTTACGCTCGTGAAGAGTCTATTCGCTTAGGTAATGAGTATTTGGGTACGGAGCACCTTTTGTTGGGGTTGGTACGAGAAGGCGAAGGCGTAGCCATAGCTGTGCTTAAAAATTTGGGCGTAGATCTAAAAGAAATGTTTAATGAAGTGGAATCTAACATAGCCTCTTCAGATGAAATTACCATAGGAAAGTTGATTCCATTTACCCCCCGCGCCAAAAAGATTTTAGAACTTTCTGCCCAAGAAGCTCGTATGCTCAAGCATAAATATATAGGCACAGAGCATTTATTGATGGCCATTGTTAAAGATGGTGAGTCCATAGTAAGCAATTTAAAAACTCTTAAAGATGTAACTTACGACCAAGTGCGTGAAGAAGTAGAAAAATTATTGAGTACTGTTTCTGAAAGTGGTTTTTCAGGGGGCAGAGAACCAGGGCGACGAGGCAAACCAGGAGCTGCTTCGAAATCAAAAACACCTTTTCTGGATCATTTTGGAAGAAACTTGAACAACTTGGCTATGGAAGCTAAGCTAGACCCAATTATTGGCCGTGAAGAAGAAATTGAACGCTTGGTACAAATATTGTGTCGCCGTAAAAAGAATAATCCCGTATTAATTGGCGAACCTGGGGTGGGAAAAACCGCCATAGTAGAAGGTTTAGCACAAAAAATCGTAAATAAAGACATACCTGAAATACTAGAGGGTAAGCAGATTGTAGGCCTAGATATGGCTTCTATGGTGGCTGGAACAAAATATCGCGGGCAATTTGAGGAACGCCTCAAAGCTTTGATGACTGAGTTACAGAAAAATGAAGACATAATCATCTTTATAGATGAATTGCACACCATCGTAGGAGCTGGTGGCTCCGAAGGTTCCCTCGACGCTTCTAATATTTTTAAACCCGCTCTTTCCCGGGGAGAATTACAAAGCATTGGAGCCACTACTTTAGACGAATATCGCAAATATATTGAAAAAGATGGCGCTTTAGAAAGGCGTTTTCAGACCATTTTAGTCAATCCACCTAGTCCCGACGAGACTTTGGAAATTTTGGTGGGATTAGTGGGGAAATACGAAGAACATCATCATGTTTCATATACTTCAGACGCATTAAAATCAGCGGTTTATTTATCAGAACGCTATATTACTGAACGATCTTTGCCAGATAAAGCTATAGATATATTAGACGAAGCTGGTGCTTTGGTGCGCTTAGCTTCCATGGTAATGCCCGATGAATTGCGCCAAAAAGAAGAAGATTTGACAGATGTGATCGAAAAGAAAGAAGAAGCAGTGTCGGTTCAAGATTTTGAGGGTGCGGCAAAACTTCGCGATCACTAAGAAGAATTGAAAAATGAAATTGAAGAAATGCGTACGGCATGGAAGGAAAGCCGCACTAATAATAAGCCTGAAGTAGGGGAAGACCATATTCGCGATGTAATTTCGCGGATTTCAGGAGTGCCTTTATCTCGTTTAGAAGCAGAAGAAACTGAAAAGCTGTTGCAATTGGAAACCAAACTTAAGAAAAGAGTGGTGGGACAAGACCAAGCCGTGGTGGCTATTTCCAAGGCTATTCGCCGTAGTAGAGCTGGAATACATAACACGCGCCGACCTACGGGCTCCTTTATGTTTCTAGGCCCCACTGGGGTTGGTAAAACTGAGCTAGCCAAAGTGCTCAGTACGCAATTATTTGGTACCGAAGATGCCATGGTGCGCATTGATATGAGTGAATATATGGAAAAACACTCGGTGAGCAGACTAATCGGTGCACCTCCTGGCTATGTGGGCTATGACGACGGTGCTGGACAATTAACAGAAAAAGTGCGTAAAAGACCCTATTCGGTGGTTTTATTCGATGAAATTGAAAAAGCGCATCCCGATATTTTCAATATTTTGTTGCAAATATTAGATGATGGTCAAATAACTGATAGTTATGGGCGTAAAATCAATTTCAAAAATACCATAATTATTATGACTTCTAATGTGGGCGCCAGAGAAGTAAAAAACAGCGCGGGCATGGGATTTATCAAAGCTGGTGAGGCCGATGAATACGAGCGTATGGAAAGTTTAGTGCGCGAAGAAATGAAAAGGGTGTTTTCCCCTGAGTTTTTAAACCGCATCGACGATCAAATTGTGTTCCGCTCTTTAAATCGTCAAAATTTAATGGCCATTGTAGATATTTTGATGGGTGACTTGCAAGAGCGCATCGATGATCGCAATATAAAATTAAAAATAGAAGACTCTGCTAAAGAGCATATTGTTGAAGAGGGTTATGATCCCGCTTTGGGGGCAAGACCATTGCGTAGATCCATACAAAGACTGGTGGAAGATCAGTTGGCAGAAAGATTGTTAGGTGGTTCTTTGACGGATAACTCAATTATCACCATAAAATTGGAAGATTCTGAACTTAGTTTCACTTCAGAAGTGCTTTAACTGGTGGCATTTTGTATTATTTACTCAAAATGAATCGCATATCTTACTTTTTGGCTGCTTTATTGGTTTTCACTGCTCCCTTGATGGGGCAGTTTGTTGATGATGTTTCCTCTGCTGCTTTTAATACAAATACAGTGAAAAATGTTTATTTCGAAGGTTTAATTACCTTAGATGAACTTTCCATGCGCAATAGAGTGCATGTGGAAACAGGAAAATCTCTTAACCCTGCAGTATTATCAACTAAAGTAAGTGCATCGGTAAGTGCTCTTTTTGAAACGGGATTTTTCGATGATGTGGAGGCTTACTACGATTTTAACCAAGATAAGCCTACGGATTTAGATGTGATATTTGTGGTTCGTGAGTTGCCTTCTTTAGATACGGTCAAGCTCGAAGGCTATTCTGCAATGAGTAAAGATGATTTAACAGATTTGATAAGCTTGGTCCCAGGCCGAGTTTATAGCCGCGCACAGTTGGAAAGAGATAGGCAAAAATTACTTTCTCACTACCGCTCCAATGGGTATTTAACTGCAGAAATAGGTTTTAATGAAAAAGAAGGTCGTGAAGGCGAAACTTCCAGAGAAGTTACTTTCGTTATTCGCGAAGGTGAAAAGGTGGTAGTGCATTCAATCAATGTAAAAGGCAATGATAATGTATTGAGTGATGATATTATTTCATCCATGGAAACCAGTACTTATAAATGGTATGGTTCTGGAGAATTTAAAGAAGATGTTTTTGAGACCGACAAAGATTCTGTGCTTATGGCTTGCAAAGCTCAGGGCTTTTTAGATGCGAAGTTAAAGGATTATCACATTGAGTTTTTACCAGACTCTACCTTTAAATTTTATATGGGGCGCACAGTAAAAAATGAAAATGCTTTGATTCCATTGCTCAGTCAGATGAATCAGGAACTAGCCAGTGCAGAGTCGCCTTTGGCTCAACTTAGTCACTTGTCACAGATGCGTAATAAGCATTATTATCGCCATCATAGGCAAAGATTTTCTCGCAAAAGTCAAGCAGTGGCCACCCAGCAATTCAGAAATGAAGAGCAGATGGTGAAGACCTTAAACGACATTATTCAAGATGCGGAGTTGCGAGCCCTATGGCTAGATTTGCATACAGAAACCACTTGGCAAAACTCAGATATTCAAAAAATATTGGACCAAAAGAAACGCAATGCTTTTGAAGAAAGACATTTGGTGCGTTTGATGTTTGAAGAGAGCTACCCCACTTTGCAAAACTGGGAAAGTTCTGGAACAAGTTCCCAAGTAGTGATAAATGTTGAGGTAGAAGAAGGTCGCCAATATTATGCTGGGGGTATTTATTTCTTAAATAATGAAGTATTAAGTTCTCAGTTATTAAATGCTTATATGCAATTAGATTCTGGCGATGTCTTTGATTTCCGTAAATACGAAGCTTCTAAGCGCAACTTAATGGATGCTTATAGGGAAGATGGTTATCTTTTTGCCAATTTTGATGAAAAACGCACTTTTGTAGATTCTGCCATACATTTAACTTTCGATCTCATCGAGGGTTTACCAGCCCAAGTGCGCAAAGTGCATATTGCGGGCAATACCAGAACTAAAGACAAAGTTATACGCCGAGAAATTAAGCTCTTTCCTGGAGATACCTATAGACAATCCCTTTTGGAAAGGTCTTTTCGCGATGTGTTTCAGCTAAACTATTTTGACAACTTAGTGCCAGATATTATGCCGGTGGAAGGCAGTGACCAAGATGTGGATATTGCATTTGTGGTGCAGGAACGCGAGGCGGGTACAGGGACTTTTTCAGCAGGTATGGCTTATAGTGCAGCCGATGGCTTGGTGGGAACTTTAGGCTTATCCATTCCCAACTGTTGCATGGGTGATGGCCAAAGAGCTGACCTCAATGTGGAATACGGTGCAGAAAAGAAAAACCTAACCATGGGATTCACTGAACCATGGCTTTGGGATAGACCCATTACCGTGGGAGGTGCTTTAAACTATACTTGGTACAAAGGTATTTTATACGATTACGATATAGTGCGTTACGGTGGTCAAGTTTTTGCAGGTAAAAGGCTGCAATGGCCCGATGATTATTTTTACGCTCAAACTCATTATTCCATTCAGCGCAATAAACAAGGCCCCAATGTGGAAAATAGTTTGATTTTAAATAGTGGTTGGGAATCCACCGTTGGTATTACCATAATACGCGATGATAAAAATCTTCCCATATTTCCCACGGACGGTTCTCGTTTTGTAACCAGTGTGGCATACACAGGTTTGGGCGGAGATTTTAAATTTATTCGCACAGACTTCTCCTTTAAATGGTGGTTCCCCATCATGGATGTCAATGACGAAACTTTGTCCCTAAGCTTAGCCAACGAATACGGCTTTATTACAGGGGATGCCTTACAATATCATTCTCTATATCAAATGGGAGGAGCCTTAGGTTATCAAGGTTTAATGCGCGGTTATAGTTCAGGATCCATAGGATATCGCCGTTTAGGCCGTTCCTACCAGTTTTTCTCTGCTGAATTAGTTTATCCTTTAGCGCCTAACCGCTTTTACCTATTACCCTTCTTTTTCGATGCCGGAAATGTCTTTGGTAAGCGCTATGATCCCGAAGAATTAGTGTCAAAAAACCAACCCTCACCGCTTTCTGAGTGGGATCCCTCTTCCCTCAAAAAAGATGTAGGTTTCGGCTTCCGAGTGATAGTTCCCATGCTGGGAATCATCGGCTTCGACTTCGCCTGGCCTTTGGACAGAGGCGAGTCTTATAGCGGTTTTGACAATCCTGGCATTGGCGGGATGGAGTTTAACTTTCTCATTGGTCAAGGCTTCTAATTTTTTTCGGGCTGTGCGAGCGCTATACTTCGTCAGGCTACGATAAAAAAGCTCTCAAAATACAGTTAGTATTCCTCAAGCTTTTTTTCTTGCCTTTCTCGTCTAGCATCTCGCTCGCACCGAAAAAACTATTCTTATAACTTGCAGGCGCACTACTTCGTTGCACTGCGATAAATCTCCGAACTTAGTTTAAAAGCTCTTAGCCGATTCGCATTAGCTAATCGGCAGAGAGTTCGGAAGTCTATCATACACAACCAAGCTTATATGTATTCCTCATGTTATTTTTCTTGTGCGCCTCGTATTGCATCCCGCAAATTCCAAAGATCTCCAGCATAAGCTGTTCGGCTAAGTGTACCTTAGCACCGCCTGGATACGCACCGGAATTTAAATAATGTTTTCATGCAAAACTGTATCGACTGTATCGATGGAAAGGCTTTCTGTAAGCTAATACCTAAAACTTAAAAAACCACCTTTTCTCGCTCTATCTGGGGCTTAAAACTTGCGGGTATTTGGTCCCAAACGAATAAATCAACTCTGAAAGGCAAATAGCTTTCTTCAAATGCTTCGCGTAGTTCTTGTACTGCAGCATAGCTTTGAGGGGTGGCAAAAACCACCATGTCTAAATCCGAACTGGGTTTGGAGCTTCCTTTGGCCCTAGACCCGTAAATCCACACTTCCACATTAGGCAAATATTGGTGCAGCAAGTCTTTGATCTGCTGCTGATGCTCAGCACTAAGGGATATTTGCGGATTAAAGGTCACTTTGCCACCGTTCCTGGGTCATTTTTTCGTATAAAGCCACCGCATCTTTCACAAAATCATCTAAGATAGCCAAAGCGATGTCCGCTTTTTCGCCACTATAATCATGGCTGGTGTCGATGCGAGTCAGGGCGTATTTTAGCCACTGCCCCACTGAGCTTGGTAAAATCAAAGCTCCCCCAGCCAAGCGCAAAATAGGATTGGGAGCATTGGGAACTTCGGGTAAGTTGAGTTCTTCATTCAAGTAGCGTTTCAGCACTTTCCAAAGACAATCCCAGCAAGTTTCAAAGCGTTGCACTGCCGATTCTTTCACCGCTTGCAGCACCCACAATTCTGTGTCCGCCTGTTTTGCTAGCGCTTGTAATCGGTGATGTTGTTCTTCCACCAGTTTTAGCAAATCGCGAAATTTACCGTATTTGATCATAGAAGAAATATATACAACTACTGTTGGTTAACAAAGCCATGCAAAACTTTGCAACGATTGTTTAAAAATGCGCTTCGGAGCTTAGGCCCACGGCGAAGGTGTCTTTGGCTTTCATATTCCAGCGATAGCTAGTCCAGAGAGTAAAAGCAAATTCGGGGGTGGGGTACAAGTAAAAGTTGGGGGTAAGCGCAATATATTCATTGCCGCTGCTTTCTATATCCCGATCGTGAAATTCTCCAGCTAAACCAAAGGCAAACTGCTTGATAGGAGCAAAGCTTGGCTCGATGATAGCATAGCGTTGCACTGGTAAATTTGTTTGCAAAGATAGTTCTTCTTTTTTATCAGCTAAAAAGGCTTGGTACATAGAAGCGCCTAAAGAAAACTTCTTATAAGACATGGATGGCTCTAATAGCAAAGTGTAGGTGTTGTTGTCGTCAAAGGGAATCAACCCTGCTGCGGCAAAAATCCCGTAATCCAAATCTTCTAAAGCCCGAGAGTATTCCACTTCGCCACCTACGGTGTAGCGCTGATTGCGACCGCCATTTTTAAATACGAGGTCTCCAGCTAGTTTAACCGCAAGTTTATGGTCATTGCGGTCAATAATGGGCAATCTGTAGCCGGCATAACCCCAAATAGCATCTTTTTTACTGTCGGGTACACCGATAATCACCTGTCCGTCTTCGCCCAGGCTAAAACCAAAACCTCTGAGCACGGTGTTAGCCATAATGGTGGCAAAATCGTCATGTTTAAAGCTATAGTGACTGCCTTGACCTAAATCGTACTCTAAATCACCCAACTGCAAAGAAACTAAGCGCGTAAATTCCCAATTAAACACAATTCCATCTATAAAAAGGTGGCCTTTTTGTGCGTCTTCATCGTTTACAGGCGCTGCGTGGTCTCTATTACGCAAATAAGACTCTTCACCATCGGCAGTGAGCGAAGTGGCTTCAATACGCAGTTCTAAGCTGGCTTTTTTGTCGAATTGTAAAGTAGTATTAAGTTCTACCCTGTGGTTGGCAGAGTTTTGTGCTTTCCATTGCTCATCTAAATAAGTGGCAATGTCGGCTCCAACAAAGCCTTCAACATCCACTTCCCAAGCCAGAACAGCTGAACTAATAATCAGCAAAAACATAAAAATTTTGTGCATATTTTCCTCAAATAAATTCTGTTATGCTAAAATTACAAAAAAACTTGCTCTTTGCCTTTATAATGTCTTTTTAAACTTTTTTAGCTGAATTTTAACAAGTGCTAGTAGAATTTGTAAATTAGCAACATGATACGCAACATATTTGTGAGTTTATTAGTTTTATCAGCCTCTAGTTTTGCCATTTCTAAGCAAGATGGTGTCAAACTTTTAGCCAAATCTGCTCAAGTTTTGCAAAAAAGTCGTCACAGCTCTTTGGAGTTTCAGGTGCAAGTGGTCGATGCTCTCAAAAATCAGCAAAATCCCCAAAAAGGTAGCTTGCTTTTGGGGCCCAACGATCAATTTGTGCTAGAAATGCCCGGCCAAAAGTACTACAGCGATGGGATAACTTTATGGCAGTACTCCGAAGTGCAACAGCAGGTTTTAATCAAAAACATTGTGGATCTCGATGGTGCTTTTCACCCTTCAGAGGTGCTTTTTAAATATTTACAATGCCCTGTGATTGCAGCCCAACGCACTCAATTACAACAGGAGCCGGTGGTTCAATTGAGTTTAGACCCGCGCCAGCAATTAAAAGGCTTCCAAAAGCTCACGGTTTGGCTCAATAATAAACATTTACCGGTGCAAATCCTTTTACATGACACTTCGGACAATATTATTACTTATAAAATCAGCAATGTACGCACCAATGTTGCGGTAACAGCCCATACTTTCAAGTTTCCTGCCTCTGACGATGTAGATGAAATTGATATGCGCTAAGGAAAAGCGATGAAATTGAGAAAAATCATAAAATTATGCCTGTGGGCTTGGGGTATAAATGCCTTTGCTAACGATGGTTTAGTGAGCAATTACACTTTTGGAGCAGCTCCGGGTTTGCGTCTAAATTCGGCGTGGATTTTATCTCGGGGCGATTTGAGCAATGGGGTTACGCGGGCGGAATTTAAGCTATCAGGCAACGATGTGCAACTGCAAAATATGCATGGAATTTTGTTTGCCGAAGACTTGGTGGGGGTACACGATCTAGTTTTTGCAGATTTGACTGGGGCGGGGCGGCGCACTCCGGAAGTTTTATGGCGCGATGAGTGGATTTTACCCGCCGTGGGCTTAGATTCTAATCAGCATTTTTTGGATCCCCAGGGTTTGTTGCGTATAAACGATATTTCCGCTGATGCTTACCGAATTTGGGATGCTGAATTACCTTTGCCTAAGCAGCGCATTAGCGGTTTGGGAGTGGATAAAGCACAAAATTTGTGGGTGGCCAGCGGGGAGGCAGGTTTGGTGAAAATTCCCTCTAAAGCGGAATGGAACGAATACGGAACTTTACTCGGTGCGAAGGATAGCGTGTGGCTGTGGTACAAAAAATCCACGACTTTAAAAGGGCAAAAGATAAGCGATCCTGTGGATACCGCCGGTTTAGATAAGATTTTGGCCTTGGCGGTGGATAGTGTGCAAGAGATTTTCTGGTTGGGAACACCCCAGGGTTTGTGGCGGGGCACCGATGTCAATGGCACTTTGGAGCTCAATGAAACCGTGGGAGCCGAGCCAGTTACAGGTATTTGGTTAGAAAAAAGTAATATCTTGGTGGAAACTTCTCGGCGCGATGTGGAAAGCTTGCAAACCATTTCGCAATTATTTGTCTCTTACGATGGGGGTAAAAACTTTGCGGCTTTAAAGTTTGCGGATGGCAAGGGTAAATTGCAGAAAAAAGCCTATGATAGTTTGGAAGTTTCAGTTAGCAGCGTGGCTTTTAGCGAAAACTATATATGGGCGGCGGTGCAGGGCATAGAAAATAACCTTTCGGGCTTGTTGCGTATTGCCGATGGCGAGGCTACCAGGTGGAGCGAAGAACTGGATTTAAAACGCGAAAGTTCTTCCCTTTGGGTGTGGGGAATAGAAGCCGGGGTGATGGAGCGCGATGTGTTGGTAACAGCGGTGAGTACGGTGGATATCCAAGATCGTCAGGCTTTAATAGCCACCACTTATGGGGCGGGTTTTAGCATTTCCGTAGATGAAGGCGAAAGTTGGCGCACTATCATGAATTTGGCGCCCATAAAGGGAAATTTGGCTGAAGTGCGTTTAACCCCTAGTGTGATGCGCGGTCATGGAGCCACTGCGGAAATAGGTTATCGCCTAGATAAGAGCGATCGTGTTACCATTGAGATTTTAAGTTACGATATGCGGCGGGTGCGAACTATCATCAAAGATAGCCCGCGCACGGCAGATCCCATTCGTAGCACCGTGCCCCAAGAAGATTTTTGGGATGGCAAAGATGATTTTGGCAATTTTGTGGCCTTGGGAATTTATTATGTGCGGGTAAAGCCACAAAAGGCTAAGCACGCTCTGGGCAAAGTGATGTGGTTGGGGGATAGGCCATGATTAAGGGCATTATAACACGAGGGTTTTGGGTGCTAATGGCGCTGGTCAGTCTTAGCCAAGCTGGCAAAAGGGCAAATTTAGGCGGCATGGAAGGCGTGGTGGAACGCATGGGGGTAGGCATAGAGGAACTGGGTCGGGGCAATACTGGGGCGAGTTTTAGCACCCACGGCACTTCGGCCTATTGGAATCCGGCTCTGTTGGCGCTTAGCGCAGGGGTAAATGCCGTGGCGGGAGCTGAACAGCGCAGTTTGGATCGCCTGGGCTATGCTTTGGGAGCCCAAGGAGCTGTGGGCCGCCGGGCGGGCGTGGGGGCGGTTATGGCGGTGCGCATGGATAGAGATTTTGCGGTTATAGATGAAGAAGACGACTTTTTGGGTACCGCCAAACCCTCTTTGGGCATGGGTTGGGTGGGAGTGGGTTGGCGTTTGACCCGGCGCGATGAAATTGGAGTCTCCATGGCTTTTTCGTGGGTGGATCTAGGCGTGGCAAAGTTTTATTCGGATATAGATATGGTAGATGCCCAGCAGGGAAATTCTGCGTTGACCATAGGGTATCATCGCTCTTGGGGGGGGAAGTGGAATCTGGGAGTGGTTTTGCGCAATGTGGGCTTTAATTCTAAGCTCAGTGCCCGTTGGGAGCAAGTAACCAGTCGCGATAATAGTTTGCCTTCTTCCCGCACTTTTAGGCCCAAAGTGTTGCAAATAGCCCTGCGTTATTCCGAAAAATTGTACAATCAGCCCTTAGCTTTGTATTTAGAAGTGTTGGATTACCAGCTGGCGGACACTTTGTGGGTGTGGGATAATGATTGGCATGAGCAACAAGCTCGAATGGGCATTGAGTGGCAAGCATTGGAGCGTGGAGTTTTGCGCGCAGGCTTTCATCATGGACACTGGGCTTGGGGCGCAAGTTATGAGTTTCGCATTCGCACCGATGGCCGGCAATGGCCCTTAATTGTGGATTGGGCTTTGCTGTGGGAGGCCAATGCCCAACAATGGAATCCTTTAAGTGTGGGAGTGCGCACTAACTTTTAACACAATCTTTGTATCTTTTAAAAGTGAGAATAAAAACAATGCAAAAAGCGGTTTTAGTGTTAATTTTAGCGTGCCATGCCCTGTATGCTTGGCCTAGCTTTGGCTTAGCTCCTGGTTCTACCACGCTTAAATACCTGAAAACAGCCACCACTGCCCGTCAAGCAGCCTTGGCAGGATCAGGCATGGGTTTAGCCCAAAGCACCGATGTTTCTTGGCACCCCTTAGCCGCAACTTTTGATAGCATTGCTCAAGTATCTTTAAATCAGCGCATTTATTCACAGCATATAGGTGCCTCGCTTTCCCAGGTTTCTTGGTCGCAACCCTTAGGTGCGTGGCGGATTTTTGCCGGTGGCGATTTTTTGCAGTGGGATAAATTACAAGGTCGTGATGAATTTGGACATAGCACCGGTGAATTTGGGGCTGGGACTTGGTCTGTGCGCGGAGGATTGGCCCATCGCAGCGCCACTGGCTGGCGCCAAGGCTTAAATATTCGCTATGCCCAGCAACAAATCGCGGAATTTGTGTCCCATGCTTTTTTAGTGAATCTGGCTTGGGGCTATCAACTGGCTCAACGCTTATATTTTAGCGCCGGAGCTTTTAATTGGGGCTGGGCGGGAGAATTTGACAAAGCTAGTGAAACGCCACCTGCCGAACTAAAAGCGGGGCTGTCCTATCGCACTCATTACCGCGCTTTTAGCTCCACCGTGCATTTAGATTTGCAACGCTATGTGGATGAAGATCCCCGACTTAATAGCGGTTTGGAAATCGCTTGGCAACAGTTTATATACCTGCGCTTGGGAGCCGCTTTGGGGAATCATAAAAATTTATACGGCACAGGTTTAGGCTTGCGCACCCAACAATTCAGCTTGGATTATGGCTACGAAACCAATAGCCATACCGCTGCTAACCACAGCTTTAGTTTAGCGGTGTTTTTTTAAAAGCATAACACACTTTCCCACTTTTGGCGTGGAATATTAAAGTTTCCGGCAGGCCAACCCTCCTTTAACAAAGCTACATCAGCTGGTTTCACAGCCGAGGGGAGACTATAGAGTGGAAACAACCAATAGGTGGCTTTTGGTCTTGCGTTGATGGGTGAGTAAAACTATCTTTATGATTATGGAAAAGATTGGGTCAGTAGAAATCAGAATTACCGATGCTAAGGGGAACCTTGAGCTTTCTCCTGAAAGTTATGATATTCGGGAGTTGATAACTTTGCTCGAAAATGTTGAGGATTTGCTTTATTATGGTGACAAAAAAGCCACCTAGGTTTTAGGTGGCTCGTATTGAATTTTAGTGAATTTGTGAAAAACTATTTTCCGCCGATGATGGCTAAAGTTTTCACATAAGCTTCGGCGCCAGCTTCTTCGCGGGTAGGGATATCATCTTCGTTGTCAAAGCTGGCAATTAACCCTTTGTCGCTGGTAAAATCATCGAAGTAAAGGTCGCCAGTATAGCCTTCGGTGGCTACCATGATAAAAATCTTGTCCATTTCAGCCATATTCAAGTCGCTCACATCAAAGCTGCAGGTTTCTTGGCTTTCGCCATTAATCCAGCAACCATCGGGGGGCATTTGCCATTCCCAAGCAGGGTTTGCGTCGGCTCCAGTCAAAACAGCTATGCTCATCCACACACCGTCGAAACTGGTGTTTTTAACCACAAAAGAAGCGGTGCTTGCTCCGCTTAAATCTGCGGGGGGTTGCAAGAATAAATTAGCGGCGGCAGGTACGGTGGTGTCGCCATTGGCATTGACTTGAGTGTGCATGTTATCTATACCCACATGCAGCCAACCATTGCCGTTAGCGGTGTCTAATACCACAGGTTTCGATTGCACAGTAGTGTCTAAATCACCCAATTTGTAGCCCACATCAGGGCATTTTGCCACGGGGCTTTGGCTAATGGAATAACTATCCCAACCTGGCATTTTGTCTAAGCTATACACACAAGGACTGTGGAGATTGGCTTCCCATACATCGTCAGCGGTTTTACTCACAAAATTACTGCCCCAAGACTCGTACCAGGGCATATTCCAGGACCAAACAAAGCCATCGGCATACATAAGCGAAGCATCGGGAATGGGACCGTTTTCAGATAAGGTTAAAATTTTGCCTTTGCCATAATTAGCTTGCATATCTATAAACTGCTGTTTATTACTTTGATAATCAAAGGAATTATTGTAAATATCCACGCCTATTACATCGTAATAATCAGCGCCGGGGTTCCAAGCGGCATCGGTGAAAACTTCTTTTTGGGGATTCCACACCCACACGAGGTTTTTTACGCCATTTTTGTTGACCATACGGTCATAAACCAAACGGAAAAGTTCGGCATAAGCGGCGCCACCTTGGGTGCTCCACCAAAACCATTTCCCGCCACATTCGTGCAAAGGCCTAAAAATTGCGGCGATATTTTTACCTTGTAGGGTTAAAAACAGTTCGGAAATAATATCAATATCTCTAATTAATTGCGCATAAGTTTCAGATTCAGTGTCCCATTCCATACTTTCTGCTTTAAAAGCCTTGGTGAAGTCAAAATCCGTGTAAGGATCGCCAGCGCCTTTGGTGTAAAAAGCATCCACTGTGTGACTTGGGTCGCGCCAGTGCCAGGAAAAGGCAGGGATTCCACCAGCGTTCCACAGTTCTTCGGCTAAGACCACAGAGTGGTTGGTGTATTCTTGATGCCAGGAACCGCTAGCTTCTACGCCATTGGCGAAAAGAAAGTCTAATCCCACTAGAGCTGGAAATTTTCCGCCGGCATTTTTAACGGCCAATAAGTCTTCTTGCTCCAATAAAGTAGCAGCGGTGTTTAAATCGCCGGTTTGCACGCCAGAGATGGTGTAACTACCGTAGTTGACTGCTAAAAAGTTGTATAACTTTTCTGCTTCTGCGGTGGAATTAGGAGTTACTGGGCTAAAACTAATTTCTGAGCTAATTGGGGGCTGGTTTCCGCTGGTGTCAATGGTGCTATCAGTGGTGTTGCTGTCTATGGGGGTTTCGTCATCGCCAGCTGTGGGTTTTTTGTCGGAACAACCCAGCCAAAGCAGAGTCAATATTAATAATAAGAGGTTTTTTTTCATATTGTGTCCTTTTAGATTGAGTGTTAAAGTTGGGGTATAACAAAGATATATTCTTATTTTGAGCAAGATGCTATAATCCCTGTTTTTTGAGTTGATAGCACAGGCTGCCTCGGGAAATCCCCAAGTAGCGGGCGGTTTGTGAGCGATTGTTGTGGTGCAGTTGCAGGGCGCGTCTTATGGTTTGGGGACATGGCCTGGCTTGGCGGCGTCGGTATATGGCTTGGGGGCTACTAGGGTTTTCATTTAGAATTTGGGTTGCGTTTATGGTTTGGACTTTAGTTCGGATCTGGGTTTCATTTGCTTGGTGGGCAAGATGAAATTCATTTTGCAAAGCGGCGGAAAAACTCATACCATGGGGGCGCAACAAAGCCCATCTTTCCAGCACATTGCGCAGCTGGCGCACATTTCCAGGCCAGGGAAACTCTTGGATTAATTGCATTTCAGGGGCGCTGAGGGTCTCGTCTAAACTGCTTTGCTCTGTGCAAAATTGTCGCCAAATTTGTTGGGCTATTAAGGGGATATCTATGGCGCGTTCGCGCAGCGGGGGGATGCGAATGGGAAACACGCTGATGCGGTACAGTAAATCTTCACGAAATAGACCTTCTTTTTGTAATTGCACCAAGTCCCGGTGGGTGGCGCATAGTAAGCGGAAATTTACAGGAATTTCATGGTGAGCCCCCACGGGAACTACGGTTTTCTCTTGCAAAGTGCGCAATAAACGACTTTGGGCTTCTAAAGGTAATTCGCCAATTTCATCTAAAAAGAGTGTGCCATTGTGGGCGGCGCGAACCATGCCTAGCTGATCTTGCTGAGCGCCAGTAAAAGCGCCTTTCACCGCTCCAAAAAGTGTGCTTTCTAGCAAAGATGGGGATATTGCTCCGCAGTTTACGGCTATAAAGGGCGCTTGGGGGTTGCGTCCCCAATGGTGCAAACTCCGTGCAGCCACTTCTTTGCCACAGCCGGTTTCGCCTTGAATTAATACGGGAATATTGCTCGGAGCAGCAATTTCTAATAACTTACGGCAGGGCTCCGCTGCTGAATCTGGAGAACAAGTAAAATATGTCATACCTATATTGACGAATATTTTTGAATTTTGTTTCACTTTTTTGCATTTTTCTTCATTTTATTGTTTTTTGTATGCAAAAACTTGGGTTTTGAGAGTTAAAAATCAATTTTGTAGTTGCTTTAGCTGTTGTTGTAATTTTATTCCCAGTGGACTAAGCCGATATTTTTGGGTGGGACTATTGGGAGTATTTGGCTCCGTCATCTCTAGCAATCCTGAGCTTATGGCGGGTTGTAGGTAATTTTTGCGAAAGTTTTTGCGATCAGCTAAATTCAAAGAGGTTTGTAATTCTTCGCGACTTTGCTCTTGGCTAACTGCTAAAATCAAGTTTTTTACTTGAGGGGGTGCTTGGGGGGTGCTTGGGGGGTGCTTGAGACTTTCTTGGGGGGCTTCAGCCAATAAATTGTCGCCATTTTGCTTAACTTGGGAGTAAAAATCATCAGCGTAAGGAAAAACCACTTCAAGAAAATGCTCGCTAAAGTGGAAAATACTTTGGGGGTATTTGCCTAAAATACGATTCATTCCAGAGCCTAGCTGCTCGACTAAGTCCAAATCTTTAAATATGCGCATAATTTCACGATTGCGCACCATGGAACGCCCTTTAAAAAACTCATCTCGGCTTAGTCCTTCCACTAAACCTCCGTAAGATGTAATACAGAGGCGGTCAGCATATATTTCTATCACTGGTGTTACTTCGCGGCTGTAGTCATTGTGTACCATTGCATTGACAAGAGCCTCTCTTAGAGCCGTGGGGTCGATTTTTCTTTTTTGTAAGCGCTGTGGGGCACCAGTAATTTTTGTGAAAGTGTTGTTTTCCACATCGAGTTTGTCCAAAATCTGATTGGTGGCTTTAATCAAAGAACAGTAGCCATATTCTTCATTTTCTATTAAATCAATTTTATCTGTGCCTAAATATTTTGCCACCTTAAAAGACGCACTATTAGTGTCAGCAAAGAGATAGGCAACATAATTGAGTTCGCCGTCTGGAGTGTAAAAATCAAGGTTGTGCAATAGGGAATCGTTGATTTCAAAACCTTTTTCTTCGTAATATATTTTAAGTTGACTAAAACTATGGTTTCCCACTCGGGGAGAGCGGATATTACGCAGAGAATTACGAGTGCGGGTGGCAAACAATTCTTCTATCATGCTAGGTTCCATGGGTTGCACTGAAGTCCCTACTCTTATAAAAGCTCCTTGGGGTGAAAGACCATGTTTTTTAAGATAATAGGGTTTCTCCACGCCCCTAGAAATCACCACGCGAATTACGATTTTATCGTCAATGCTTTCTGTAAATACATCGAAAGAGCCCAGTACGGTGGGCAATATGTTAGCTTTAATTCTGTGAGTTATTTTTAGTTGTAAATCGTCTGCGTTATTAACTCCAACAATGGTGCTATCATTTGCAATGCCAAGATAAATATCACCGCCAGTGGCAGAATTTAAAAAAGCTACAACTTCTTTTTCAAAATTGTCGGTCAATTCAGCTTTAAACTCAACAGTTTTACTTTCGTGCTTGGGAATGGATTTCATAGTTACTCAATGCTGTTAAAAATTTGCTCATCCAAAAGATAAGTTAAGCATGTTATAAAAGCAAGTTGAACTCATATTTCATAAATTTGCGTATCCTCATTGTTTTTATGAACAATCTTTGTATATTTAAAACATGAAGTTAATACAGCATACCAAAAAGCGAGTTTTAGTCCCCCTATTGGCGGGGCTAATGCTGGTGGCTTTGGTGGGTATGCCGCTGCAGCAGCACTATTGTCACGACCAGGTGGTGGCGACTAGCTTTTATGGAACTGCCGAAGTTTGCGCCCCGGGGGAAGCTGATTTTAGCTTGGCGTGGCAGGGGGAAATCTGCTGTTACGATCAAAATTCTTGGTTAGCGGGCTGGGAAAGGCAAGCGGTGCAGAGCGAATTAGCGCTGACATTGGGCGTTATTTCCCCGACATTACCTCAGTTTGCATTGGTGGCTCCTACGCTTATCACAACTTTTGCAACTACAGATGCGCCTAAGCATCAGGATAGAGATTTACGCATTTTATACCAATCCTTGGTGATTTGATACTCGCACTTTTGGCGATTTTAGTACTCATTTCACATTTTATTTAAGGATTTATCATGAAAAAAATATTTTTTGTTTTATTTATCGGTCTTAGCGCCATTTTGGTCGCTTGCGGTTCCAAAGAATCAGCTCAACAAAAAACTCCTGCGTCTGTGGCCCAAGGAGAAGCTGTGAACAACACTATTTGCCCCGTAACCAATGCTCCCATTGGCTCCATGGGCAAGCCCATTACCGTGGCTTATCAAGGCAAGGTGATCAACTTGTGTTGCCAAGGATGCGTGGCGGATTTTAACCGCGAGCCCGAAAAATACATGGCGATTTTACAAGGTCAAAACTCCGCGGAACCCGCTGCGGATGAACATTCTCATCACTAGCATTTAGCGAAGATACAATGCGGTACAAAATGTTTTTGTACTGGGTTTGTGGCGCTATGAGCGCATTAAATGTAGCTGCGGCAGAGCTGAATCTGTCGCAGTTGGTGGATATTTACACCCAAAATGCGCCGGCGTTGCAGGCTCAGCAGGCTAAAGTGCAAGCGCTAGAGGCGGAGTTAGGCGGAACAACCACTTGGGCGGCTCCCGATTTAGCTTTTACCCTGGGGCAAAACTCCCAAATTTACGGTGGCATGAGCTTAGGGCAAGAATTTGCCTTGCCGGGCAAAAGGCAGAGCAAAACTAAGGTGAAAAACGCTGAGATCAAAGGTGCGCAACTAGAGCGCCAAGGGGTGGAACGCCAAGGTCGCAATCAAATTATTGCGCTGGCGGTGCAGCAATATGCGCTGCAAAATGCGGTGGCGGGGGGAGATTCTACTCTGCGCAACTTGCAGCAGTTGCAAAACTTGTGGCATAATCGCAGCACGGCCCAGCCCCAGGTGGCATCGGTGTTGCTTTTACAAAACCAAGTGGCGCAAGTGCGGCGCGAACAGACGGAGTTGCGGGCGCAGTGGTGGGCTTTGTGGAACCAGATGCAAGCTTTGGTGGGCGCAGATTTAAAACCGGTTTTGTGGCACGCTCCCGATGGAGTCAAGTTGCCCAGTTTAGATGAAATTTTAGCCCAGGTGAGCGGCAAAAGTGAGTTGCAAGCAGCGCGACAAAATTTGTCAGTCAGTGCGGCGCAGCAAGAGCAGATCACTTGGTCGCAACGGCCGGATTTGCTGGTGCAGGGCAATTATATGTGGCAAGCTGACGTGCGGGATTGGTCGGTGATGGTGGGCATCAGTTTGCCGTTTGCCCCTTGGGCCAATGGCGAAAATCGCAGTGCGCGCCAAAGTCTGCAAGCCGAGCGCTTGGCGGCGGAACTCAATCTCAAAAGCCAGGAGCAGTATCTGGTAGCGCAAATTCGCTCCCTGTATGCCCAAGCGCAAAGTTTAGCGCAACAAATCGCGCTGATTGCTGCAGAGCAGTTGCCCACTTTGCAACAAGCGCGCGCCGCTATAGAGCGGACTTTGCTCGCCGAAGCTAATCTGACCCAGTGGTTAGAAGTGGAAAGTCAAAGACGCGCTTTGCTGGTGGAGCATATTCAACTCCAAGCCCAATATTGGCAAACCGTGGTGGCCCTGGCGGAAACGGCGGGTCTCAGTCCTTTAACTTGGTGGCCCGCCTGGACGGGCAGCGAAGGTGAATTATGAAAAAACAAGTTTTTACCATTATTTTAGCCTTGGGCGTGGGTTTTTTGCTCGCCCTGGCTTATCAACAATGGCAGGGGCATAGCGAAATAGCTGCGGGAAGCAGCACCTATATTTGCCCCATGCACCCGCAAATTATTAGCAACAAGCCTAGCACTTGTCCGATTTGCGCCATGGATTTGGTCCCGGCCAAAGATCACGACAAGCCCAGCGAGCACGGGGATATTCCCGCCCATGCGGTGCGAGTGGAATCCGCCATTACCCAGAATATGGGGGTCAAATACCAAGTGGTGGATTCGGCGGAGCTGTCTGGGGAGCTAAAGTTTGCGGGAGAGCTGCAAATTATCCCTGAAAATCGGGTGGAAATCAATGTGCGCGTAGCGGGTTGGCTCGAAAAAGTCTCAGTGGCGGCGGTGGGTAAGCGGGTTTATCAAGGGCAAGTTTTGGCTTGGCTCTATAGCCCCGAATTGGAGCAAGCCCAGGGGGATTATCTGCAAGCCAAGGCTTGGGGCGATGCTGCTTTAGCGGGAAATTTACAACAGCGCTTGCGCAATTTGGGCATGTCCGAGGCTAGTTTGCAGCAGTTGGATAGCAGTGGGCAAGTGCTGCGCTTGGTGCCTTTGGCGGCGCCAGTGAGCGGGGTGGTTTTAAGTGCGGCGGCGGTGCCAGGGCAAGCAGTGGCTGCGGGGCACGCGCTCTATACTTTGGCAAATTTGGCGCAACTATGGGTGGTGGGGCAAGTTTATCCCCAAGATTTGCGCAAAGTCAGTAAAAATGCGAGTTTGCTGGTGTATTTGCCCCATCATGGCAACGAAGCTATAGCTGCGTCTGTGCAATATGTGGCGCCTTGGGCCGACGAAGTTACCAAAACCACCGAAGTGCGAGCGGTGTTGGCCAATAGAGATTACGCTTTGCAACCGGGGATGTGGGCGGATTTGCGCCTAAATTACGGGGTGGGTCGGGGCGTGGCAGTGGATAAGCAAGCGGTGTTGCGCACGGGGACGCGGGCGGTGGTGATCAAAGCTTTGGGCGCTGGTTATTTTGCTCCTACCGATGTGCAATTAGGGGTGGATTTGGGGGATAGTTTGCAGATTACCCAAGGCTTAGCGGTGGGAGATTCCATTGTAACTTCGGCTCAGTTCGTGTTGGATTCCGAAAGTCATTTAAAAACCGCTATCAGCGCGTTCCAAGGGGGCCAGCATGCTCAAGAGCATCATTGATTGGTCCATTCGCAACCGCATTATGGTGCTGATTGCAGCGGTGTTTTTGGGAGCGGTGGGTTATTGGGCGGTGGTAAATACTGCGGTGGATGCCATTCCCGATTTAAGCGATGTGCAGGTGATTGTTTTTGCAGAAGATCCGGGAAAATCCCCCCGCTTGGTGGAAGATCAGGTAACCTACCCTTTGACCACCACTTTGCTCTCGGTGCCGGGCTCCAAAACCGTGCGGGGTTACTCCTTTTTTGGCTATTCCCTGGTCTATGTGATCTTCGAAGACGGCACGGATTTGTACTGGGCGCGCAGCCGCGTGCTCGAAACTCTAAACTCCGCGCAAAAGCGTCTGCCCGCTGGGGTGGTTCCCACCCTCGGCCCCGATGCTACCGGCGTGGGATGGGTGTATCAATATGTGCTAAAATCCCCCAATCATAGCTTGCAAGAGCTGCGTTCCCTCCAAGATTGGTTTTTGAAATACGAGCTTTCCAGCGTGCCGGGAGTGAGTGAAGTGGCCAGCGTGGGCGGCTATGTCAAGCAATACCAAGTGGTGGTAAATCCCGATTTGTTGCGCCACTATCAGCTGAGCTTGGCCGAAGTAGAAGAGGCGATTATGCGCGCCAATGGCGATGAGGGGGGCGAAGCCATTGAGCTGGGCGAAAGCGAATATATGATTCGCGCTTTAGGTTATTTACAAGGTACCGCCGAGATTGGCCAGATTCCCGTACGGCGCTCCCGAGGCGGTGCGGGGTATAGCACCGTGTATTTGCGCGATGTGGCGCAGATCAATGTGGGGCCCGAAATGCGGCGCGGTCTGGCGGATTTAGATGGCGAAGGCGAGGTGGTGGGAGGCATTGTGGTGATGCGCACCGGGGCTAACGCTATGGAGGTGATTAAAGGGGTGAAAAAAAAGCTGGCCAGTTTGCAGGCTAGTTTGCCCCCTGGGGTAGAAGTGGTGCCGGTTTATGACCGGGCGGATTTGATTAGCCGCGCCATCAAGACCCTTAAAGATAAACTGCTAGAAGAAATTGTGGCGGTGGGTTTGGTGTGCTTGGTGTTTTTGCTGCATTTGCGTAGCGCTTTGGTGGCGGTGGTGGTGCTACCGCTTTCGGTGATGACCGCATTTGTGGTGATGCGCTGGCAGGGTTTGAGCGCTAATATTATGTCTTTGGGGGGCATTGCCATCGCCATTGGGGCCATGGTGGATGCGGCGGTGATTATGATCGAAAATGCCCATAAGCATTTGGAAGCCGACCAGCAAAAACCGCCCGAACAAAGACGAGAACATTGGGATTTAATCGCTCAATCGGCTCGAGAAGTGGGGCCTTCGCTGTTTTTCTCCCTGTTGGTGATTACCGTATCCTTTATTCCGGTTTTTACCCTGGGCGACCAAGAGGGGCGTTTGTTTAGCCCTCTGGCTTTTACCAAAACCTATGCCATGGGCGCGGCCAGCATTTTAGCGGTAACTTTGGTGCCGGTGCTGATGGGTTATTTTGTGCGGGGGCGCATCATCCCCGAACATCGCAATCCCATCAATCGCATTTTAGAGAAAATGTATCACCCGGTGATGGATTGGACTTTGCATCATCCCAAAACCGTGTTGGCTGGCGCGGCGGCGATTTTGCTTTTGACCATTTACCCCTATAGCAAATTGGGTAGCGAATTTATGCCACCCTTGCACGAGGGGGATATTCTCTACATGCCCACCACTTTACCTGGAGTGGGAGTGAGCCAAGCCAAAGAGCTGTTGCAACAAACCGATAGGCTGATCAAAAGTGTGCCCGAAGTTAAGCAAGTGTTTGGCAAAGCTGGGCGGGCGGAAAGTCCCACGGATCCGGCGGGTTTGGATATGCTCGAAACCGTGATTCAATTGCATCCCGAATCCCAGTGGCGACCGGGCATGACCTACGAAAAAATCGTGGCCGAGCTAGATGCCTTGGTACAGATTCCGGGGCTCACAAATTCTTGGACCATGCCCATCAAAACTCGCATTGATATGCTTTCCACCGGCATTAAAACGCCCTTGGGGCTCAAAATTTCGGGGCCGGATTTAGATACTTTGCAACGCTTGGGTTTAGAATTAGAAAATGTGCTACGCCATATTCCCGGCACAGTGCAAGCTTTTGCAGAAAGGGCTACCGGGGGCTTTTATTTGGAAATTCACCCCCAGCGAGAAGCCCTGGCGCGCTACGGTTTGGACATTGCGCAAATTCGCAGCACGGTGCGTTTGGCTCTGGCGGGTATGCCCCTGATTACCCTGGTGGAAGGCTTGGAACGCTACGGTGTGAGCCTGCGTTACCCCCGAGAAATGCGTGACACCCCCGAAAAAATTGGGAAAATATGGGTGGATTTGCCCGACGGGGGGCATATTCCCTTGGCGCAAGTGGCAGAAATTAAACTCGTGGCGGGGCCCATGACCATTCGCAGCGAAGATTCCCGCCCCAACGCTTATGTCTTTGTAGATATAGATCACAGTGATTTGGGCGGCTATGTGCAACAAGCCCAGCCGATTTTAGCGCAAAAAGTGCAACTGCCCACCGGCTATTCCCTGCATTGGAGCGGGCAATATGAATCCATGGAACGCATGCATCAACGCCTAATGGTGGTGATTCCCCTGACCTTGTTGATTATCCTTTTGATCATCTATATCAACACCGGGTCATTTGTGAAAACCGGGATCGTATTGCTGGCGGTGCCATTTTCCCTAGTCGGTGCTTTTTGGTTGCTCTACCTGTTGGATTACCAACTCAGCATGGCTGTATGGGTGGGGATAATCGCCCTGGCAGGGCTAGATGCGGAAACCGGCGTGATCATGTTGCTCTATTTGGACAAAGCTTATTACGGCGCTCAAAAGAAGGGAAAATTGCGCACCCACGAAGATTTGTACAAAGTCATAGAAGAAGGTGCCGTGCGTCGCGTGCGCCCCAAAGTCATGACCGCCACCGTGATCTTAGCCGGCCTCTTGCCCATCTTGTGGAGCAATGGCGCCGGCGCCGATGTCATGAAGCGCATCGCCGCCCCCATGGTGGGTGGCGTGGTGAGTTCCGTGGCGATGGAGTTGTTGGTTTATCCTCTCATCTACTCCCTATGGCGTTCTTCGGGCTACGCGGGCGCACTGCCGCGTTGCACTGCGATAAAATAACACTCGAAATACTATGTGTATTACTCGTGTTATTTTTCTTGTGCGCCTTGCATTGCATCCCGCGTAGCCCGAAGAACTATTCTCGGAGGTGGCGAGCTCCGCAGGCGCTATGCTTCGTCTGAATTCGGTAAAATAACGCTCGAAATACTATGTGTATTACTCGCGTTATTTTTCTTGTGCGCCTCGCCTAGCATCCCGCTCGCTCCGAAGAACTATTCTCGGAGGTGGCGGGCTCCGCGGGCGCTATGCTTCGTCAGGCTGCAGTATCTCCGAACTTAGTTTAAAAGCTCTTAGCCGATTCGCGTCAGCTAATCGGCAGAGAGTTCGGAAGTCATTAATACACAGGTTAAGCCATGGTTGAGACTTGTGTATTCCTCACCGTTTTTTGACACTGAACATCGTGTTCAGTGCCCTTCGGGCTCCCTTTGTGAGTCCTTCTCCGAGAAAAATCTGTTCAAGCCGATTTTTCTCGGAAGTGCAACGATTTTAGGAGTAACCATGCTTTCGCGTTTACGAGGTTTTGCACGCACCATACCTTCTTTTTTAATGGCCTATGGCAACAGTGAAACCCAGCTGGAAAACTTTGATAAACACATTACCGACCATGTTTTTAAAGATGTAACCGGCATCAATTTAGAACAGTTTAGGGCTTTGCGTGATAAGCACAAGTTTTTTGATAGCGCGGTGTTTGATCATTCGGTGCAGGAGTTTTTAAACAAAAAAGAACAGCTAGCTAACTATTTTGACCCTGAGCAAAGCGAAGATATCTTTGATTATATACCGCCGCAAAAAACTAACCAAATATTTACCCCTAGATGGGTTGTATTTAACAGAAATAACCAAACGCTTGTATGTGGGTTTAAAAAACCAAATACCCCAAGACAGTGAACGCCTAAAGCATATATTAGAAAAGCAATTATATGGATTTGCACCCAGCGAGATTATTTATGCCATTGCCAAAAGTTTTATTTATGGTCAGTTTGCTGAAATTAACCCCGCAAATTTGCAATGCCGCGATTTAACCGAACTTGCCAAGGAAAATGGAGATTTAGAGATGAAATTTGATGTAGTAGTGGGCAATCCGCCGTACCAGGAGGAATCTGTAGGTGATAATAATAGCGACAATTCAATTTACTATCATTTTTATGAATTAGCAGAAAGAGCGGCTGATAAATATTGCTTAATTTCTCCTGCAAGATTTTTATTTAATGCAGGGAAAACTCCAAAAAATTGGAATGAAAAGATGCTAAACGACAAGCATATTAAAGTTGTACATTATGAGCAAAACTCATCTAAAATTTTTCCTACGACTGATATTAAAGGAGGAGTTGCCGTACTTTATCGTGATGATATTGTTGAGTTCGAAAAAATAGGAGTATTTACTACTTTAGAAGAATTAAATTTAATTGCAAATAAAGTTGCGAGGCAAACTATTGATACGCTTGACTCTATCGTTTCAAATCGTGGCCAATATAGATATTCAAAACTGATGTACAATGAACATCCAAAAGAAATGATAAAGACATCTGATCCAAGAATAGCACCGAGCGCTTTTTCAAGGTTTCCTACATTTTTCACAGATGAAAAGCCAGATGATAATAGTGAATATGTGCAAATATATGGCAGAATAGAAAATGATAGGGGTTATAAATGGTTTAAAAGGGATTATTTGTCAGCTCCGTCCGGCTTTGATAAATTTAAGGTTATTATTCCTAACGCTAATGGTTCAGGAGCCATTGGAGAAGTTTTAAGCACACCCCTCGTCGGGTTTGCTGAAACCTTTATCAGCATTGGCGCTTTTGATACACAAATAGAAGCTGAAAATTGCCTTAAGTATGTTAAATCAAAATTTGCACGCACCATGCTTGGGATTCTTAAAGTAACCCAACATAATCCAAGAGAAAAATGGGTGTATGTCCCCCTTCAGGACTTTAGTCCCCAAAGCGATATAGACTGGTCCCAAACTAGTGCAGAAATTGATGCTCAACTTTATGCTAAATATGGTCTAAGTCCAGCGGAAATTGACTTTATCGAAGAAAAAGTCAGAGCTATGGATTAAATCGCCCTGAATTTGGGGTTTTATAGCTGTTAAGCTATAAAACCTCATACGAAATTACAATAATTTAGCTCACTTCTACTGATAATCAAATATGAATGACAAAAACCTCTATCGCATTATTGCAATATAGCAATGCAGTTGTTATCTTTGCGATATGAAAAAAGTTGCTTATACCGAAACCCAAATGCGCTTGGCGCAAGTGCTAAAAGCCCTGGGACACCCTGCCCGGGTAGCTATTATGGATCATTTGCTCAAAGTCAACGCTTGTATTTGCGGAGATATTGTCAATGAGTTGCCCTTGGCGCAGCCCACCGTTTCCCAGCATTTAAAAGAACTCAAAAATGCGGGCCTAATTCAGGGGAGCATCGAGGGAAACACCATCTGCTATTGCATAGATCCCCAAGACGTGGCGGAGTTACGCGATTATTTGCAAAACATGGTGGAAACTTTGAACCCAGAGCCAGAAAAAAGCTGTGGAAATAAGGGAAATATAGCTGCCAATTTTGCCATTAAAGAAATGGTCAAGGCTAAATACAGCTTAATCGCCGCCCAGAGCCCAGCCTCGCAAAATAGTTGCTGTGCTCAGGATAGCTCTCCGCAAAAAATCTATCATATTATGACCGATGAATACAATAATTTGGCCGGTTATAACCCTGCGGCAGATTTGCAATTAGGTTGCGGGTTGCCCACTAAGTTTGCGCGCATCAACCCAGGCGATGTGGTGGTGGATCTGGGTAGCGGCGCGGGCAATGATTGCTTTGTGGCCCGCCATGAAACCGGGGTCAAGGGCAAGGTTATTGGCATAGATTTCAGCGCGGCCATGGTGCAAAAAGCTCGACAAAATGCGCAGCAAAAGAATTTTGACAATGTGGAGTTTATCGTGGGCGATATAGAAGACATTCCTTTGCCCAAGGCCACCGCCCAAGTGGTGGTTAGTAATTGTGTGATGAACTTGGTGCCAGACAAAGTCCAAGCTTTTCGCGAAGTGTTTCGCATTTTAAAACCCGGAGGGCATTTTAGCATTTCGGACATTGTGCTCACGGGGGATTTGCCTGCCAAAATCAAAAATGCTGCGGAAATGTACGCCGGTTGCGTGGCCAGCGCCATTTTGCAAAGCGACTACTTAGAAATAATTAAGCAAGCGGGATTCAGCAACTTAACCATTCAAAAAAACAAACCGATTATTGTCCCCGAACATATTTTAAAAGATTACTTGAACCCTGATGAAATTGCTGCGTATAGCTCCCGGGAAACGGTAATTCGCAGTTTGAGCATCTATGCGGAAAAACCGCGGGATTGATATTGTTAGTGCGTGTCAGTTTGTTTCTTAAATCGAGGTTATACGCTCCATGAAAAGTAAAATTTTAGTCTTATGTACTGGTAACTCTTGCCGCAGTCAAATCGCTGAAGCTTATTTACGCCATTTTGCCGGCACGCACGCCGATGTTTATAGTGCTGGGGTGGAAACTCATGGTTTAAACCCCAACGCGGTGGCCACCATGGCGGCTGATGGCATCGATATTTCCCATCACACCTCTAATCACATTGATGAATATGACCATATCAAATTTGATTTAGTGCTCACCGTTTGCGATCACGCCTAGGAGCGCTGCCCGGTGTTTAGCAATGCCACCCGCAAATTGCATCACAATTTCCCCG
Source organism: Fibrobacter sp. (assembly GCA_012511955.1). Taxonomy (GTDB): domain Bacteria; phylum Fibrobacterota; class Fibrobacteria; order Fibrobacterales; family Fibrobacteraceae; genus JAAZFC01. The sequence goes on from JAAZFC010000112.1 coordinate 32,940, forward strand.
ACCCGGCCAAAGCCCAGGGTAGTCCCGCACAAATTGCCCAAGAATTTGCCCAAGTGCGCGAGCAAATCAAAGACTATTGTCGCAACTTGGTGGTTTAGAATTCCTATTGTTTTGGGTTCCAAGCGCTAATTCCTTTAAAAGTCATCAGAATTTTATAAAAATTCAATGGATTTGTAATTCACTAGCGACTCAAACAGCATAACCTGCAGGTTTGCACTTGCCCACTGTAGAAGAACTGGAAGCTTTAGAAGGTTGAATACAAAATTTAGATGAAAATTAAATACCCTTACGAAAAACCTTACTTAATAGTATATTATATATAATAAGAGATTAAACTTGGGGAAGTTTTAAGGAAGAGGAGAAAAAAATGCTAAGAAAAATTATTTGTTTCAGTCTTATAGCTGTTTTTGGGGTGTTTGCTAAGCCCTCAGTTTGGTTGGGAGAAGATGGTTCTTCTCAAATAGCTTATGGTACATCAGGGGGCTATTGGTATAGCTTTGCCGATGAAGGTGCTGAAGTTAGCCCTTCACCTGCTATGATGAATACCACAATTAAAACCAATGGATATTTACCTGTATCGTATATTGTTGGTGAAAAAGTGAATATTTCAGCCACTGTAGGTTTTGATTGGTATGACAATGGAGAGGCTGAAGAAAAAACTCCAGTGGATATAAGCTCATATACAGGTTTATGC
>JAAZFC010000113.1 GCA_012511955.1 Fibrobacter sp.
ATTCATACCCGTAACGATATGAAGTTCCATATCGATGGTTTAGCCGATAGCACCCAAACATTGATTTTTTATCCCGGTGATAGTTTTATTTGGGAGGTTTTTAAAGATAAAGGTTTAGATAGCAATTTGGTGCAAAGCAGCGGTGAAGTACATCTTAAATCCAATGATATTCAGGAAATGCACGCCATCACATACACCTTACCAATTTTAAAAAAACAATAAAAAGACAACTTTTTATTTTTTTCCCCTAAATTATGTTTTTTTTATTTAACTTTTAAAAGTCAGGCTCAGTGCCCAATTTGCCTCTGGCAAATTTCCGACTCATCCAAACACAGGACAACTTCCCTGACTCGGTACTGAACCTGACTCTTTTTGTTTTTAGTTTATTGGATTATTGATCAAATCGCTTATTTCGCTAATCTTCTCAGTATGAGCTAATATGTAAAGAATATCATCTGCCTGTATCATAGTGTTTCCTTTAGGCATAACTATATGACCTTCGCGCACAATTGAACTGATTAATATTTCTTTATCCAAGCTTAATTCTGAAATCACTTTACCGCAACTTGCAGCATTGGGCTCCACATGAATTTCAAACATATCTATATCTGACACTTGCAAGGAATGCAATTCTACGGTGTGAGGAGACTCTGGCTTGCGTTTTTCAGTAAAGTTCATCAACTTAGAAAGCGGACCCAAGGTAGTACCCTGAATTACGCAAGATAAGAATACGGCAAAGAAAATACTATCAAAAATAAAGCCATTGGCATCTAAGCCACTAGCCATGGGATATGTAGCCAACACAATGGGTACAGCCCCTTTGACACCTCCCCACATTAAAAATGTCTTTTCTTTAAAAGAATATTTAAAGGGAATGGTAGAAATCAAAACAGCTAAAGGGCGCGCCACAAACATCATAATGGCTACGATAATTAAGGCTTCTTTCCAAATATTGCCAAAACGATGGGGAAAAGACAATAACCCCAGCATTATAAACAGAGTAATATTGAAAATGGTGGATATACTTTCTAAAAAGTTGCTAGCACTTTGTTTGGCCGGATAATTAGCATTTCCCAACCAATATCCCATGAAAAACACGGCAATTATCCCATTGGCTCCCACTAAATCCGACATGCCATAGGCAAAAAGAATGGAGCCTATCATTAAAACATTATAATTTCCTCTATTATCGGAGCGTAATTTATGAAAAACTATCACCGCTAATCTAAAAGCAATATATCCGACAATTACTCCACCTATAAACTGCCATGCCAAAGATCCTACTGCAGAAATCGGAGAACTAAAAGCTCCCGTGGCTACTTGGATAAAAGTAACGGTCAAAATAATTGCCATGGGGTCATTGGCTGCGGATTCCACATTAAGGGTAGTGGCCAGTTTATTTTTGATGGGATTAGCCTTAGTAATCATAAATACCGCAGCTGCATCAGTGGAAGATATTATAGAAGCTAAAATAAAGGAATAGATTATATCAAACTTAAAAACAACATGTATAAGTACGCCTAAAAAAGCTGCAGTTAAAGCCACTCCCAAAGTCGCTAAAGTAAGCGCAGGCCCAGCCACGGTTTTAAATGAATCCCTACTTACCCTAAAACCGCCGTCAAATATGATGAAAATCAATAATATATCAGCTATGGTTTTGGATAAGTGTACATTATCAAAATAAAATAAGTTAAGAACATCGCTACCCACCAAAACGCCAATCAAAATAAAGCCTATTAATAAAGGAAGACCGTATTTATCGCTCAATTTGGTAGATAATATGGCTAAAACAATTAAAAAAGCCACTAAAAGGATCATCTAAACTCCTAAAAAACTAATTAGCTCAAATCTAAAAAAAATATTTTTTGGATTTATATATCTACGACTAAAAGTGTAATATCATCGTTATTAGCTTTTGAGCCCAGATGCTTTTGCAAAGCTTTTAAAACTTGACTTTTTACCCCATCCACACTTTTGCGGTGGGTAGATTGGACAATTTTATGCAAAAGATCGTCCCCAAAAGCCTCTCCACTATGATTTTCGGATTCTGTGATGCCATCTGTGTATAAAACCAGACGATATTGATCTGATAATGATTCTGTTTCATCTTGTAAGCTAAGTTCATCTAACATGCCTACGAAAGGACCGCGGCTAGCAAGCATTTTTAAATCTCCTGAACGCAAATTCTGCAAAAACACCGGAGGATGACCTGCATTTGTCCACTGCAATGTCCGTTTATGGCGATTCCACACCCCATAAAACACCGTAACGAACTGATCGGACTTCAATTCATTAATAAAAGTTTCATTAATAGCCATTAATGTTAGTGCTGGACTATTCGTGCTATTTACCATTTCTTTTAACAACACCTTAAACATGGACATTACCAAAGCCGCTGCCACGCCATGCCCAGAAACATCTGCGATTATTATCCCAAAATTTTGCTCATCTATGGGAAAACAGTCAAAATAATCTCCCCCAATTTCTATTTGTGAGTCGTAATGCCAAGCCACATCAGCTAAATCATCGGGAAAACTCACCGGCAATAATCTTTCTTGAATTTTGCGCGCTTGGTCCAAGTCTCGGCGAATTATTCTTTGTGCTTCTTCTAACTTTGTATTAGTTTGGCTAAGTATTTGATTGCTTTCTTTGAGCGCATCGTACATTTGCAAGTTTTCTAAAACCATACCTATTTGCAATGCAATGGTGCTCAATGCCGAAACATCTTCTCCTGTAACCATCTTGCGATGACTGAGATCAAGCCATAAAATACCTAAGCACTGAAACTGAGAGCAATTTATACATGCCACCCGGCGTTCATCTTCGTCAGAAGCGCCTGTAAAACACGATGCTCCTTCAGTGGCCCAACAAAAAGGATTGGGAGAATCATAACAAGGGCAATATGCACAGTTGCAGTTTCGTTCTTTCCAACAATGGGCCACCACCCGCCCCACCAAAGGAAAGGCAATATAGCTCTCACAATTTATCTGCGAAAAAGAATCATAAGAAGGTACGCTTTCAACTATGATATGCCTATTGCGAAAAACAGCATCGGAATATTCTCCCGCCATAAAATCCAGCTTAAATTCCACCCCTGCTAATTCCCCAGCAAATCCATGCTCACCAATGGGTACTAAAACTTGGTCTTTTTTATCTATTTGAAACAGCGCCATGCGCTCAAAACCCATGAGTTCTTTAAAACCCACTCCTAAGGACTTCACCAATGAAGGAAAATCCACCGCAGACACAATAGCACGCCCAATTTCATGGGATACTGCAAAAGTTGCCAGCTGTTTTTGTAATAGCTGTGCCAAATTAATTTCCAAGGACTCAGGGGAATCCATATTCATAACCGCATTTGCCTCTAGTTTTTCTATCTTATACTATAATCTTACTCAATTTTTTTCTTGGATGCTTTATGTCTAACAAAAAACCTGCAAATGTTAAAAATTCTACTGGCAATTACGGAACTAATGCTGCAGAGAATTGGTTGCAAAATCTCGATAAAGAATTTTTCCAACGCCATAGTTCCAAATTTATGGTAGTTGCGGTTATTATCGCTTTAGGAATCTTTGGATTTAATCAATACTCTCAACATCAAAAAGCACAATCTGCTCTTTTCAACGAAAAAATGGGCCAAGCTTATAACTTTGTTTATGAAAACAAATCAGATTCTGCTTCACAAGTTTTAGCTGAGATTATCACCCAATCTAAAGGCTTGAACTTAGCAAAAGCTTCGTTATTACTAGGCAACATTAAATTTCAAAGCAATGATTTTGTAGCTGCCCAAAACCTTTATCAACAAAGTGTCAACGCCGCTGGTAAATCTGTACTAATTGCTAGCGCTGCTGAACATGGTTTAGCCGCAGCGGCCATGGAGCAAAAAAATTACGATTTAGCCACGCGATTACTGGAAAACTTTGTCCGCAAATACGGAAAGCGCTCCGGTAATTTACAAGAACGCTATAGCGAAAACGAAAAAGCTGATATTTCTGTTATGGTTCCCGATGCACTTTGGAAGTTGACTTTGTGTTACAACGAAATGCAAAAAACCGACTTAGCTAAAGCTAAAGCCGAACATTTAGTAAAGGTTTACGCAGACAGTCGCTTGGCTGTCAATGCTCGTAAGTTTTTAGCGACTCTGTAAAACTATTGGTTTTTAAACTTATCTCTTAGTTTTTGCAAAGCGTCTGAACTAACTTTATTTTCATCTTTATTTATACTGATGGGAGCTTTGCATAAAAGCATAACTTCCCATTGGCTAACTATGTCCTGCCATTTTAAGGTCAATAAATTCTTTTCTAGCCAAGAAATTTGGTTTTTCTCTAGCTTTTCTAGATCAGTGCGCATTTTTTCTTTAAATTCTGCTTTGATTATACTTCTAGCTAACCAAACCCTTTGCTTAATACTCCATGCTTTATAAAGTTTATTTTTTTCTCTATAAAAGCTTTCTCTATCTTTGTGCCAATCGGGCCAATGTTCCCAACGCTCTGGTAGAAAGTCTGCTTTTTCAGCTTGCGTAATAGTAGCAGCCAAGCTAATTCCCGTATTAAAATCGCTCCCTTCTAACCAATTCGTCCATTGTAGCCATGCCCCAGGCATTTTTTTACCCTGATCACTTATTTCCAAGCTTTGTTGCAATATTTTCCACATTTTCACCCAACTATTCCATCCCCAAAAACCGGCATATAGCGTTAAAAGGGCTAATGTTTTTTTAACTCTTATGCTTTGGTTATCAGCTCGCTTTCCCAAGGCGCTAAAATCATGAAAAGTTTGCCCACGCAAGTTTTTTAAGGGACGATACCGTCTCAATTTGAGCTTTTCTAAGGGTAAATTAGGTACTGTTTGCGCTAAACGCTGCAAAATCAGTGTAGAGTCAAATTTCTGCCCTAATATGTTAAGAAGATAATCAATATCTTCTTGTAATATATTTAACAAGCTTTCTCGAGGCTTTTTAGCGCGATTTTGCTGCCAAGTTTGCCAATGTTGAGCCCATGAATATTCTTGAAAATTTTCTTTGCTTTGGAGTTTCCAAACTTTGCCTTGCTTTTGCCAAGAGTATTTTAGCCCCCAACACAAATCATTATTTAAATTCCAAAATCTTTGCAACTCTTTCTGCTTGTAACTCGCCAAAAAGTAAGCTGCCAAAGTGCTTTGCGGGCTAACATTGAGCATAAATTCGTCGGAAGCTTCTAATAGATGCAAATGCAACTGCAAATGTGATATGTTTTCTGAGTCTTGTATGGCGTAAATGTCTAGGTCACTCAAGCTGCGCAGCTCTAAAAGCAGTGCGTGGAGGGGCGCCAACGAGCGATCGCTTTCCATGCGCTCCACCCAACGCTCGTCTAAAAACTCGCCCTGGTTGACGATGATTTGCTTAGCATTGGCGGGCAGAGTTTTTAAAGTGGATTCTAAAATCCACTGGCGCCATGGGCGAACCTGCAGCGCTAAAGTGGCGGGGCTTAGACGCACCCAAAGTGATGCGGGAATGTATAAACTTAACCCATCGAGGGGGTTGCTATTGTCAAAAATCAATTTGCCCCGAACTTTTTGCCCTAAAATCACAAAATGTTCTATGCCTTGCTGAAAAGCTTTACTTGCTGCAGGGCTATGAGCAGGAGCCAAATCCTTTTTCCACACTTCGCCTAATTTAAAGCTTCCCTTATGGGTGGGTAGATTTTTAGCCACATTTTCAGCTAAATGCTTCCAATCTTGGGCTTTTTGCACCAAACTCGCTTCGCCGTGCTTTTCATTATGTTTTCTCAAAGACCTTATGGAATGCACTTGGGGAGCTTGTTGTCTATACCATTCCACCAACTGATCTTCGTCGGGAGCAATTCCCCAAGTGCGTTGGCGGGTTTCTTGGGCTTGCAAATAATGCCATAATTTATGGTTTTGCTGGGAAAATTTAAACTTTTGCAAGCTATTTCTCTCTACAATGGCTTCACGCCAAAAAATATCTGCGCAATCATCTATATCTATGCGCGCATAGTCCACTTTTTTGCCTCGACTAATCACTAAATTGCGAAACTGCACTTCTTCTAGCACTTCCACAAAACCCCTGCGTGGATTCCATTCAGGATTATACCAGCGACGTTGGCAAAACTTTTCTGCCACTTGCAAAATCCACTGGGGCTTTATCTCGGCGGCACGCACCAAAAATACCCGAGAAGTTTCACGCACTTCGGCGGCCATAAGCCATTCTGGCTTTTTACGCGCCAAACTAGAACCAGGGAATATGTGAGTTTCTCGCCCACCCACCAGCTGATAGGCATTTTTTTCGGGTTGGTACTGGGCAATCCCCCCCAAAAATCCGGATAACAATGCTGTGTGCAAAATATCGTGGTGAAAACTGTCTAAAGGGCATTGTAACTGTTGGAATTTAACCCGTAAAATACGCCCAAATTGCTCATATAAATCCATCCATTCCCGCATGCGCATAAAATGCAACCAGTTTTTATTGCACAAACGGCGTAAGTTGGCACTTCCCCCTTTCCAATTTTCATGCACAAAGTTCCATAATTGCAGTAATGCCAAAAAGTCACTGTTGTTTTTTTGCCAACGATTATGTATTTGTCGAGCTTTGTCTTTTTCAGGGTTTTCTTGGGGAAATATTCGCGGATCTTGGATGCACAAAGCCGATGTTATTATCAAAGCGCTGTGCAATACCCCTTGTCTTTTAGCCTTTAAAAGCACCGCACTTAAAGCTACATCCATGGGCAGACGCGCCATTTCTAAGCCTATTTGTCGCACTTGAGAGTTAATATCTGGGCTATGAAGAGCACCTAATTCATGAAGTTGGCGACACGCCCCCCTAAAAGCACCTCGAGCCGGGGCTTGGATAAAAGGAAAGTCGTTAAGGTTTAAACGAAGAGATTTCAGTTGCAAAATCACATTGGCTAAATTGCTGCGGCGAATTTCAGGGTCCGTATAAGCTGGGCGATTTTTTAAGTCATCTTCGCTGTAAAGTCGTATGCAGCGGCCAGGTTTTACCCTCCCCGCACGGCCCATGCGTTGCTGTGCGCTAGCCTGGGAAATTTTCTCCACCAATAAGCCCTGAATGCGAGTTTGGGCATTGTAACGAGAAATGCGAGCCAATCCCGTATCTACTACATAAGCTATGCCGGGAATTGTCAGCGAAGTTTCTGCAATATTCGTGGCCAAGACAATTTTCACGGCTCCAGTATTTCTAAAAACTCTTTTTTGCTCTTGGGGGCTAAGTCTGCCAAATAATGGTAAGATTTCATAACGGCGTGGATCAATATTTTCGCTTAAAAGTGCATTTAATTCATGAATATCTCTTTCTGAAGGCAAAAAACACAGCAAATTGTCTGGCTTTTCGGTTAACAAAGCCATTATAGCAGCTTCAGCTTCGTTTAATAGGCCACTATCTCCCTTGGCTTCTAAATCATGTTCTGCAGGGGTCCAATGTTCCACTGTTACGGGATAAGTACGCCCTTCCGCTTCAAGAGTAGCTGAATTAGGGAAAAATTTGGCAAATAAGTTAGCATCTAAGGTAGCAGACGATATTATCACCCGAAATTCGGGTCTTTTGTGCACAATACCATGCAAAATCCCCAACAAAATATCGATATTGAGCGATCTTTCATGGGCTTCATCTATCATTATGGCAGAATAATTACGCAAATATCTATCTCGACGAAATTCTTGTAACAATATCCCATCAGTCATGATTTTTAACGGTGCATCGGCAGCGCCTTCTTCCCAAAAGCGAATGCGGGAGCTTACCAAATCCTTATTTTCTAGTTCCTCTCTTAGGCGATCGGCAATGGAAAGCGCAGCAATACGGCGAGGCTGGGTAACCCCAATTTGTCCATGTTTGGCTAAGCCCGCTTCTAGCAAAAACTTAGGCAGTTGAGTGCTTTTTCCGCTACCAGTATCGGCGCGCACTATAATAACTTGATGTTTTTCTAATAAACTCAGAAAATCTGCGCGTTTGCGCACCACTGGTAAATCGGGATAATTAGGTTTTATCACGGCTGATATTTAAAAACCATAGGTCCATTATTAGTAGCATTGGCGCCTCTAGCATCAATACCCATCAATCCTAGATATAAAGATCCAGATGAACCTATAGCTAAACTAGGACTGCTACCATATATGTAATAACCATTCTCAGACCAAAAAGGCTCAGCAAAATAAGGTAATTTACTTTCTCCTTGTAAAACCCATTCACTATTTTCATAACGCCAAACGCTAATATACGGCGCAAAAAAGTTATCGTCATAACTTATGATAGGACGATTATCTTTATCAATCACGATATTAGTTTTACGGCCCACAGTGTGTAAACTCACATCACCATTGGCATAACCACTGGTGGAAACCGTTGTCCAACGATTACTAGCATAATACGCCACTTTCGGACTTTGACTTTCCCTATTATTATATGAGACATGAATACGCCCATTAGGAGCATAAGCCACAGCTACTGCATCAGCCGCTTCACTCACTGTTGTAGCTGATGCTAAACTATTGTTGGATAAGCGAGCAACACGTAACTTAGCTCTATTATTTGTAGTGCCATAAACCACCGCCAAACTATCGGCGTTTTTAGAAAAAGCTAAATCCACTTTTTGCACCGAACTCTCCACTTCTACAGAGCCAGAACTCCCCCAACGCCAAGCACTCCCATTCCAGCGACTTAATAACGCTCTATTATTTCCCCCCACCCATGCCAAAGCTATCTCTCCTTTATTAGCAGCCAAAGCGATGCTTTTAGCATTACTTCCATTTACTGAGGGCACACCACCTAATTGCGACCAATTTCCTGTACCTCCAGCAGATTTTTTAACTTCAATTTGACCTGTAGATGCGCGATAAGCCACCACAATATCTTTATTAACGCTATCTCGTGCCATTCTAATGCTATCTGCGGAATTAACAAAGCTACCCCCGCCAATATTTTGCCAACTACTTCCATTCCACTTTTTCACCCAGCCTTTTCCATCCGTGGCCCTAAAAGCCATAATAGGCGACTCATTATCTACGGCCAACGCCACTGCTCTTTCTCCTTTTTGTATCACGGTATCACCTTTAGGATTTACATTGTGCCAAGCGCGATAAAAGTTTACCGTAACTTCATCCGCATCAAAGTGACGAATAAAAAAGTCTTGGGCTGTTTGGGGATCATGCTCACCGCCTGGCAAAATAGAATCTTGGAAATTTAAACGCACAGTAACATTTCCCGCTTGAGTAGGGCGTAGCAACGCCTCATTAAATCCTGCATATTCATGACTAATGGTCCCATCATCCAAACCCAAGAGCCATACATCGTGGTAATTGCTGAAATTCCACCAATATTGCTTGTTATTAACATCGCCATAAGGTCGCCCAATGGCAGTGGCAGAAGCATTTATCTGCTCACCCCAATAACGATAGTATTCTGGAATTTCTGTATCTCCACTCCACACGACTACGGAATCTGTTACTTGTAAATTTGCGGTAGGTGGCTCAACTACTATAACCTTAGTGGTATCTAATGAAGATAAATTGTCTTCGTCAAAAACTTGAACAATACAATAATAAGTAGCCGCATATTTAGAAGGAGCTGTACTAATATACCAACTAGTCTGCACTGACTCCCAATTACCCTCAGTTCCAGCTACACCAGGCAAACCGCAACTCCAATCATAGTGACTTATGGCTCCCATGGTTTCATTGGCCTCACAATCCACGGTAAACTGTTCATTAACCCGCACAGAAATTTCTTTGCGTTTCACCGACACTTGGGGTGCTTCTTGGCTAACCCGGATAAAAGTAGTGTCCCGAGCGTATAAACTATCATCATCCATTACCCTAATCACGCACATATAATTTGGATCGCCCTCACTGGGAGCTTTTACGGTAACTTTTGGGCTAGGATAATTTATCCATGGACTTTGGACACTTCCAATAGTCCCTGCATGACCGCAACTCCACTCATAACTAACAATGTATCCCAAACTGTCAAAAGCAATGGCATCTAAATTAATATTGCTGTTGATTTTAACCACTAAAGAGTCATCCACTACCTTAACCCGGGGAGGGTCTAAAAGGACTTTAAATTTAGTGGTATCTCTAGCTGTTTGTCCATCATCATCTGTTACTCTAATCACGCATAGCCAACTATCCGCAGGGGTAGTGGGAGCAAACATTAAAGTATCAGGCTTAGAAACTCGCTGCCAAGTGCTGACTCCGCCAACTCCAGGCACTCCGCAACTCCATTCTATACGCTCTATGGTACCCAATGTATCTATGGCTGTAGCATTAAGCTTTAAAGAGTCACGAATGGTGACAGTGGCGGATTTGCGTAAAACTTTAACATAAGGAATATCCTGCTTTACCAAAACTTTAGTAGTATCTTGACTACTTTCGCCATCATCGTCAGTGGCACGCACTATGCAATTAATCAAGCCATGCTGCGGCGGAGCTATGATAGTTATTGCTGGAGTACTAGATTCAACCCATCCCTTTCCTCCGCAATCCCATTCAATTTTTTCAATTATTCCATTATCAGTTATTGTAGCGTTTAAATGTATATCGCCATTGATTTTTACCGTATCATTTTTGTTGCCGACTCGCACAAAAGGCGGCGAAGAGGCAACATCAATGCTCACTGAATCGTAAGCTACTTCGCCTGCTGGATTATTGTCACTAACCCTCACTTTTATCTGATAAACTCCCACCGCAGGTGATGAAAACACTGGCTGCCCAGCAACATCGGGATAAACGGTAGCAAAGTTGCCACTTCCATCTAAATCCCAAGCCACTTCAGTTATCTCATGACCTTCACTTGCCGTGGCCATAGCTTTTAAAACCACAGGAGAACGCAAATTGACAATGGTATCAGCTCCTGGACTAATAATTAGCGCAGAAATCTTATCGCGATTCCTAACCCAATAAGTTACCGTATCTTTATGCAAATAACCATTTTCTAACTCCAAGACTGCTATAGCCTGACGAGGCTTAGCAAATGTCTCTGTGATTGTGGTATCAAAAGCATAGGTATAAACTTTGCCATCAATATTAGCCACACTATCTTTGCGATGATAGTTTTCTTCATTACCTAATAAATACCAATAGACATATTTTGGCGCAGGAATTGGATCTGTAACATTTAAAGCAAAGTTTAAAGGGTCATTTTCTAACACTAGTACGCCCCCGCCGCCATTTACCATCATATTTACCTTGGTGGCTTTTACCATAAAATTGATTTTTAAGCTATCTGAAATATTACCCACATTATCTTTGACCACCATCTTAAAGTTATTGGGACCATCAGACAAATTTTGCATCGGGGCAATCCAATATTGAGCAGAAACTCCAGTTAGTTCCAAAGCTATACCATTTATCCAAGCCCACACAGAATCAGGGTTCACAAAAGACCCAGAATCCACAAAAAACCCTTTCCATTCAAGGTCTCTACTGGTAACTAAGGTATCATATATTGAATTAACGCGTATAATAGGCTTACTTTTATCTCTTAACCATAAAGTGTCTATTTCTTTATCATCACCCACATCTACGCACACATTCTGCACACTGGCAGGGCTATAGTATAAATCCACAGTATCAATGGCTTCAATATGGTAACATCCAGGTTCAACCTCATCAAAAATCCAATGGCTCGGATTATTTATATCAATAGCAGTGCGGGTAATTTGACGGCCGCCATCCTCTGCATTAATTAAAGAAATGCGAATACCGCTGTGATTATCTCGCCCTTCCATAAGTGCTTGTCCGCGGATTTGGGCAAATTTAACATTGGGATCCCCTAAATAAAACTTTTGCACCGGTGAAACCACCGTATCGTAACCATCATAGGCTATGACTTGCCAATATAAGTGCCCTTTTAAGCTTTCATCTAATAATTTTCCATCAGAATCTATCAACTCCCATGATCTTTCCATCATATTGGTCAAAATCGTGTGAGTGCTGGTTAAAACAGGGACCTTTCCCACTCGCAATGTATAACGCAAATCTTCAGGATTATCCTCATCTTTGGCGCTCCAGTAAAATGCAAAACGACTGAAAATATTGGCGAGAACCCCCTCTGTGGGATAGCTTTGCGTTAGGTCTGGAGGAAAATTAAAATGCACCCACACAGAATCTTTGCTTACATTACCATCATCGTCACGAGCGCCAAAATAGACTTTTTGATTGCCTTGGTCATCCACATACTTTTCCACTTTGGGGATGCTAAATTCAGCAAACTCTCCATTATATACCTGCCCTTCGTCCCAATTTTTCCCCAAACTGTAGTTTGCCCAAACTGAGTCTATATAACCCAAAGAATCTTGAGCCACAAATTGCACTGCAGCGGGACCTTTGTGATTTGCCCAAACTGTATCTGCATTAAAAGTCAATGTAGGGCTGGTATTTATGATGTTAATCCACTGCCCCACACCAGCGCTATCCCGCCCTCCTAAATCATCCCTAGCCTTGAAAATCGTTTGATAATGTCCTTCTTTTGTAAAAACCACCGGAAGCAAGTCGTTATTTTCTCTTTTATCTATGGTCTCTCGTCCGGTTATCTCCCAAAAATAATTACGTACTCGTTCGGGTTTGCCATCTTTTAAACGCCCCACCACCCATAAAGTATCGTTAATAGTTGCGCTAACAGTGTCTTCAATAATAAATTTCTTCTTAGCCAAATCGCTTTTAGGAATTTGATCTATGGAATCCAAAAGAACTCTCACATCTTTGGGTTTTTCTTTAAGAACCAATACCTGCATAACTCCATTTTTGAGTAAGGGATTCTCTACAATGCCTGATTCCCGTGCGCAATCAACAAAAAATATAGCAGCGCATAACAAAGCCATTAATTTTACTTTTTTTGTCATCACTCACCTCATTAAAAATGCAGAACGATCCCTGTTAGCACTAGTGCTAAACCCACTGTACCTATGCCTGCAGCTATTTTGGCTTTCAAATCGCCAGAATCGTTTAAATTGCTGTTTTCTTTAATAAATCTATCTGTTTCTGTGGAATGAAAAGCCGCATCCTCGTACATATATTTGTAATCCGCAGCTTTAGCCCAATCAGAATTAGCCAAATAGTATAATACACCACTGCTCAAAACGGGAATTATTGCAGAATACCACATCCCGCGCCCCACCCACCTTTTTTTGCGACTTTTCGCAAAATTTAATTGCTCATCTAACTTAATCAAATCTTCTTTGATTATTCTCAAATCTACTCCTATTAAATTAGGCATAAAAGCTTCTATATCAACCACTACCGTGGTGTCGTAATAACCCTCCTTAAAAAAAGTTATGTGTCTATGGGGTCCAGGTCTAATATTTGTAATAACTGTGTCGCTAATATATTTTGGCATAGTATTTAAACTAGGTCTATTATCAATATAAACTTCAACATCAGTAGGGACAGTCTGCACACTAAACTGAGTATGGGGTTTTAGCAACTTAATTTCCACCTCAGTCGTATCACCGTTCACAAGCTCTACTTCCAAACTTCCCCACCAATCTACACCTTTTAAATATTTGCGCACCATTATTTGAGATTTTTTTGCTGCTAAATCTTCAAGTATCAACGGTGTTACCCCATCAGTTAAAACACCATCTACATAAACCCGCGCCCCCTCAGGATTTGATTTCACAAGCAAATACGCAAAGCCTTTTTCAGGTTCCTCTACATCTGCTATTTGCTCCACCGAATCTTTAGTTATTTCCCACTCAAAATCACTTAAATCTAAATCAACTTGTAAAACACTATCACTAGTCTTTAGTTCAATACGCCTTAAATCCAGTTTGTAAATTTTTTTTAACAAATTGAGGTTGTCTAGATTGTAATATTCCACTGTGTCATTTTGCATGCGTACAAAAAACACATCGAACCATTCACCTTCATAATCAGTTATTACACCAGGTACTGCTTCTGCAAACACCCACAAACTCAAAAAGAGTGAAATTAAGATTGTTTCACGTAAAATTCTCTGCAGCACAATATCACCTTATTTATAATCTATGTTTTTTGCAAAGAATTTAAAGATTAACTAGCAAACTTGTTTAATTTTTCTTGTATAGAAGGTATATCTTCAAAGCGTTCATGATGAAAAGCGCTTATTAATTTACACCATAATTCAACAGCTTCGCGCTGGGAATCATCTCCTTTTGCCAACAAGTTCAAAGCTTTTTCAAAACCTTCTATATCTTCCAATCTACTATACGCCTCCATAAACTTCTTAAAATTATTCATGGACATTTTAAAAGTAGCAGTGTCGTTTTTTGCATACATAAGTTTAGGAACTACTTCACTATTCAAGAGCTGCAACAACTCTCCCTCAAAAGATTCTAAACTTCCTTCTAAGTTAAGAACTTCTGGCGAAGTACTCTCTATTGCCAAAGATTTTTTTGCTATTTGATTCAACAAATCTTCTATATCCGATTGCAAATAAGAAGACATTTGTTCTCTATACCAAGCTTGATACAGTATAGGAAATGAAGTTACCGCAAGATGAGCTTGGGCTAAACCACGAAAATCGCCCACCCAAAAAATATCAGCAGTTTGTTCTAAAATTTGTTCTTCAGAATCAAACTGCACTATGCGAGCGGGCACAGGAATTATATCCATGTGCGAAAGAGATTCTATTTTCTCTCGCAGTTCGTCAGGATTTAACCCCTCTGGTAGTTCAGAACCCATTTCTCGCAAATGCTCCGCAAAACTTTCTAAGCCTTCACTGGCACCTGCGCCAAATTCTTTTTTTAAAAAATCTTTTAAACTGCTCTGCCCTATAAAGTCTCCAGAAACTACTAAAAGATTGTTGTGAACGGCCTCATCCCACGGGAAATCTGACTTTTCGATGGATTCTCCGGGTAAAATTCTAGCATAAGCAATCATTATGCCAGAAAGTCGATTAGGAAAACCTTTTTTTTGTACAATGTGAGTCACGATACAATTATACTACTTTTCTAGTATGAAGGTACGAAATATATTCCAAATAATTATTCTTTTGTTAATCTCTGCATCTTTTGGAGAGGTTTGCTTCTCAAGTCCTAGTCTTTTAGGAGCAGATGGCACCCATCGCACTCATAGCGCAAATACCCTAGGCAAAAGCCGACTGGTATTCGGAGTCTCAGGACGAGGCTCCTACGATAAAGATCGACTGGTTGGTGGCGGCGTTGCAAGAATGCAAATAGGCTACGATAAGGAAAACATGGTGCCCTTAGATAAAGCTTTAGACACCACCTCCGTAGATGAATTAGTTGATTTAACAGCGCGAATATACGCCACTATTGGTATTTCAGACTACTTTGATTTAGGTGTTTCTATGCCTATACACATTGATTGGCTAACTGGCATGTCCATAAAAGATAGCCCAGTATTAAGCAAAGCTTCAGCCACAGGGCCCGGTGACTTAGAAATCATAGGAAAATTGCAATACCCACCTTATGAGCATACTGGTCCCTACGAAATGGCCTTTATGGGCATTTTAACTATTCCTACAGGTAGCGCTGAAAAAGGTTTTGTACCCAAAGAAATATATTACATACCTAAATCTAACTCAGCCAATACCCGCTTTTACTCTGCACAAATGCCCACCATGGCTTTTTTATGGTTAAATTCATTGGATTTTTCCAAAATTAACCCCCATACGCAGATACAATGGCACTTAAATCTTGGTTTACACACCACATCTAGTCCGATTTTAGATAATTCTTTTTTACTAAACTCCTCGGTAGTTTGGAAACCATCTGGAAATATTTTAGCTCTTTTCCTAGAATTTTCTGGAGCCACCAGAACATCAAACTTTGCTAAAGGATTTAAATTAGGAGATGATCCTTTATTTTTAAGCCCTGGATTCATTGTTAACGCTGAGAACGGAGTAACTCTTTCCTTGGCATTGGACTGGGGTATTGCCCGTGGTAAAAATTACGAAACCCTACGCTTAGACCCCAACCCTGGCCCCAAATCTGGCGATCCTTTATGCCCAAATTGCACAGGCGATGGTGAGTACTACTCATATAAAGTAAAACCCGCTGCAGACTTAGGCATCAGCGCCACTTTGTCTTGGTCTGGTTTTTTGATCAAACCCAAACCCCCTGTGGAACCCGAACCTAGAATAATTCGCGACACCATTGTCCAAATTGACACCGTTGTTCGTGTAGATACTTTAGTTAAAGTTGTTACCGACACCCTAACCCATGTTGACACGCTAGTTCAAGTTCAAAAAGATACCTTAGTACAAGTAGATACTTTGGTTCAAATACATACTGACACCTTAGTTCACATACACACCGATACCTTAGTGCAAAAAGACACTCTACTTATTGAAAAAGAAGCTAAAGTAGTGATGCACGGTGTAACTTTTGCCACTGGATCTGCAGACCTCACCCCTGAAAGTTTTGAAAAATTAGATGAAGTGGCACGCACCATGCGCAATTCACCCGATGTTATCCTAGAGATTAGTGGGCATACTGACAGTCGTGGTTCTGTGGCTATTAATAATAGGCTATCTACCCAAAGGGCTGAAAGCGTGGTTCGCTACTTGATTGCTCAAGGTGTTCCTGGTAAACAGCTGCGCTCCATAGGATACGGAAGTACCAAACCTATCGCGTCCAATAAGACCGCAGAAGGTCGAGAAAGAAACCGACGCATAGAAATGATGCGACTGCAGTAAAACTTATACTTTAAAAGATTTTCAAACCGACTCTTAGGAGTCGGTTTTTTATTTAAACGCTAAAATTCCGTGTTCATACCTTTTTTTCCTTGGTTTGTCGTGAATATCACCTTATAGAATGCTCATTTTAGATTTATTCTTATATTTGTTTTTATTGAATTCAACCTCTTTTAAAAGGAGATAAAAATGAAAAATAAAATCATGGCATTAGCCGCAGCTCTTATGGTTTTTGGTGTTGCTAACACATTTGCCCTTGGAATTGGTGTTCAAGGTGGTCTAGGTGTCGGTAGCAAAACTACAGGTGGTCCTGGCTTAACTCTTAAACTAGACCAATTACCATGGGTTTTTGCAGGTAACGCAAGCTTTGGCGATGGTCTTGGCATAGGCGTTACAGCAGACATGTGGCTTGCTAACCCAAATCTAGTAGCATTTTTAAATGGGTACTTCGGTTGGGGTGTAGCTGGAACAGTTTATCTTTCCGATAGTAAAGTTAGTATTGGTGCTGGTGGTCGCCTTTTGGCTGGACTTAATGCAAAGTTCTTTAACGACTTTTTAGAAGCCTATCTCCAAATTGCTTGGCAACCTGGGGCAACTTTTAACCTCGCAGAAGGTGAAGATTTAATAGGTGCCAACATTTTCTACATCCCTGCTAACATAGGTGTACGCCTTTGGTTCTAATTTAAACCAGCATATTTTATTAAAAGCCGATCCAATTTTGGGTCGGTTTTTTGTTTTTAAATATATTTATTCTTTAAATAAACCCCACAATTTTGCCTATGACTTCTCTATTTACTCCCCCTCCTGGTTCCCGCATCGCTGTAGGCCTTAGCGGAGGTGTAGATTCCTCTCTAGCTATTCGTTTACTAAAGGAACAAGGCTACGATGTTTTAGGCTTAACCATGTCTATTCAAAACGAAGACATAGACGTTATCGCCAGCGGAGCTAAAGGGGCTTGTTTTGGGCCAGGAGAAGAAGAAAACAACGAAATTTCTGCCCAACTTTGCCAAGATTTAGGCGTTCCTTTTCATATTATTGATCTAAAAGAAGAATATAAAGCCACTGTTTTGGAATATTTCCGCTCAGAATACTTAAGCGGACGCACCCCAAACCCTTGTGTGGTATGCAACCATCGCTTAAAATTTGGGTTTTTAATGAGCAAAGCACGAGAACAAGGTATAGAGTTTGACTATTTTGCCACGGGCCATTATTGTCAAATTGTTGAAAATCAAGGAAAAAAACGTTTAAGTAGAGCCGCTTTTCGCCCCAAAGATCAAACATATTTTTTGTGGGGCTTGCCCGCCGAACAGCTTAAGGAGCTTTACTTCCCCTTGGGTGGCATGACTAAAGATGATGTTCGTGAATTAGCACAAAAATATGGTTTACAAAGCGCTGATCGCCCTGATAGCCAAGATTTTGTGGATGGCGGCAGTTACGCGCCGCTTTTTAAAGACTCGGAAATCAAGACTGGAGACATTGTAAGCACCTCCGGCGATGTTTTAGGCCAGCACAAAGGTATTATTCACTACACCATAGGGCAACGCAAGGGTTTAGGCATATCTTCACCAAAACCGCTCTTTGTGCTTCGTTTAGACGCAAAAAAGAACCAAGTGGTGGTTACCGACAACGAAAAGCTGTTTTCCCAAAACATTATTACCGAAAACCTGTATTTGCATGATGAGTCTTTGTTTTCGGAAGGCATGGAAGTGGAAGCCTGTCCGCGCTTGCTACGCAAAGGCCACCCTGCAAAGCTTTACCGCACCCCAGAGGGCGGCGCTAGGGTTGAGTTTTTAGAGGCCCAACGCGCCGTGGCGCCGGGGCAAAGCTTGGTTTTGTATCTGGACGATATGGTGTTTGGCGGCGGAATAATTTCCGAAGCTTTTTAAAGCGTTATTAAGCCCATTTAAGCATTATTAAGCACAGTTAAGCATATTTATGCCCACTCAAGCATTTTTAAGCACCCACTTAATATGCTCGCTTAGTTGTGGGTATGCTTGGTATGTTATGCCCAACTTGGTACGCAATTTATCCACCGAAAAGAGCATGGGTTCCGCCCCCCATCCTAGATCCATAAGCTTAATTTTGCTGCGAGAGCCTGTCAATTCCACCATTTCTTGGGCAATGCGTTGCCATGAAACCCATTCTGCCGAAAGACCAAGAAAAACTTCTTCGTTTAAATTGCCTTCCACCAAGGCGAGATAGACCTGGGCCAAATCCCCTGCCCAAGCAAATTGGGTTCCGTCGTGCTTGGTTAATTCGATGTCTTCGCCGGCCAATGCAGCGCGGGCGATTTTTTGGAAACGCTGGTCGGGTTGGCTACGGCCTTGGGGCGCAACAGGATTGCCAAAAGTATAGCCGGGACGCACGATGTTGCGTCGCATGGACGTGGTCCTATAGCCAAGCATAAAGCTTTCTGTAGCCGCTTTGGTCGCACCGTACAAATCTAAGGGAATATTGCGTACGGTTTCGTCCATGATAGCCCGCATTTGACCCATAGCGGCGGTGGACGATGTAGTTATAAACTGCTCAACGCCTTCTTCGACGGCAATCTCCATTAAGGTCAAGCTGGCCAAAGTGTCATTTTGCGCCATGGTGGTAGGCGTTTCGCCCCATCCCAGTGCAATATGCACACAAGCATGGCAACCTTGCAAATGCGGGCGCAAAGCGCGAACATCTGCCAAATCTCCTTTCACCATAGTTATTTTTACCGATCCTTCCCACTGGGGAATACGATTTTCATCTCTATATACCCCCACCACTTCGTGCCCATTTTGCAAAAGCGCATTTACCACATAAGAACCAATGAATCCTGTGGCACCTGTTACAAATACCCGCATAAAACCTCTTTTTAAAAGCTATTCAACAACTTAAATATACTTAGCTATAAAAATATATTCCACTATTTAAAAGAAAAGCCGTCCCCAAACACGGAGACGGCTTTTACAATCTTATTTGTAAAAATTAGCGACCTTTGCTAAAACGCCTGGTCCACCAAGTCACCATGGGTGAGGCCACCGCATTAGAAGACCAAGTTCCTAGGATTACACCCACGCTCATAGCTATACCAAAACTTTGGATGCTGGAGCCACCACGCCACGCCAATACGGCAGTAACAAAGAAGGTGGTTAAAGATGTAATTATCGTACGAGATAAAGAGCTATTGATAGAGCGATTTACTACACTTTCGAAGGATTCTCTACCCATATTTTCTGAATTTTCTCGCACGCGGTCAAAAATCACAATGGTATCATTCAGCGAATAACCCACAATGGTCAAAATAGCGGCAATCATGGCTGTGTCAATGGAAATTCCCAGTAATGAGAATATACCCAAAGCGATAACCACATCGTGCATCAAAGCAATTACGGCGCTGACACCAAAACCTAGACCGTTTTTACCAAAACGCACCCAGATATACATGATAATTATAAGCATAGCGATAAACACCGCTAAAATAGCATCATTACGCAACTCTTTACCTATGGATGGACCTACAATATCTTCGTTGACAATTTTTGCCGCAATATTGTGCTTCTGTAGAGCTTCTTCGAGCTGGCTACGGGCATCGGTGCTAGTAGAACCATCACTTTGCAAGGAAATCATATACTGATTGGCTTGAGTTCCGTATAAATTACGCACACTGGCTGTGGGCAAAGATTCTTTACTCAACACATTTTGCAACTCTTCCACATGATTGCCTTCGTCTTCGTATTGCACCGTAAGCACATGGCCACCAGTAAAGTCAATGCTGTATTGGAATCCTTTGACAGCAATCAAAGCAATGGCTGCAACCAATAAGACCCCAGAAATGGTCATAAAGACCTTGCGCTTGGGGATTATGGGCAAATTAGCGTTAATTAATGCATCAAGACCTTTACCCACATTGATTTTAGTGGCATTGTTGCGGGCTAAAATCCCTTCAAATATGGAGCGCGTTGCCACCAAAGCGGTGAACATTGAAGAGGCTATACCCACCATCAAAGTCAATCCAAAACCTTTAACTGGACCAGCCCCGATTTTGTACAAGATAAATGCGGTTAAGAAAGTGGTAACATTAGAGTCAAAAATACTAGAGAAAGCTTTTTCATAACCCGCGGCTAAACCTGCTCGGGCCGTACGACCTGCCCGCAACTCCTCGCGAATACGCTCATATATAATCACATTGGCATCAACCGCCATTCCCACGGTCAAAACTATACCCGCAATACCTGGTAAAGTAAGGGTGGCATTAAACATGGACATCACCGCGCCCACAATCACCATATTAAACAATACAGCGGCACTGGCAATTAAACCTGCGGTGCGATAATATATAATCATAAAGAGCAAGACTAAGCTAACGCCCACCACCGCTGCGAAAACACCATTGCGAATATTGTCTTCTCCCAGAGAAGCACCCACGGAACGCAGTTCTATAACTTCCATGGGGGCAGGCAAAGCACCAGCTCGTAGCACCACCGCCAACTGCTTGGCTTCATTCATATCGCCAATGCCAGTAATTTGCGCATTTCCATCGGCAATGCGATCGCGAATCACCGGGGCACTCACCACTTGATCATCTAAAACAATAGCCATCTGTCTGCCCACATTATTTCCGGTTACAGAGGCAAACTTTTTGGGACCTATACCTTTAAATTTCATATTTACCGCTAACTGTCCAGCGGAAAATCCATCAGAAATACGGTGAGGTTGAGCATCGGAAATTTCTTTTCCGTCCATTTCGGCACGACGGCGGAGTAAATAAAGCTTTTTAACCTTGTCGCCATTGCTAAGCTCTTCAAAACCGCGACCCCATGCAAATTGCACATCGTGAGGAATCAAAGCGGCAATGGATGGTTCAACCAATGTGCGTCTTATACGCTCCACATCGGATTCACGCACGGCCACATCACCGCCATAAGACATGAGCATAGAAGAGAAAGGTCTTTGCTTAAAAGTGGCTAGATCTTCGGTAAAACGATCGGTAACTATTTCAGTGTCAGTTGCCACGCTATCAGCGACCAATGCGGCCACCTGGCTAGAATCCCCAGAGGAGTCTGCCACAGCAATTTGGTTGGAATCGGTAGCAGAATCTGCCACTTGTGCTTGGGTAGAATCTTGGGCAACGGAATCCGCAATAGCCACTTGGGCACTATCTGCAGTGCTTTGGGTGTCCGCTAAAATATCATCTCCAAAGAACCTGCTGGCATCATCTTTTTCTTCCTCTTCGCCAGCTACGCTATCTTCTACGGTAATACCCGCTGTTCTGCGTTGCAAAGACTCGTCAATGGTGTTTAAAATTTGCACAAAGCGCTCTTGGGGAGCCACTAATTTAAATTCGAGAAGAGCGGTTTCCCCTATTAAACCAGTCACTTGATCCACATCTACGCCAGCTAATTCAGCAATAATGCGGTTTTCACCAGATTTAGTGATTATGGGCTCAGAAAGTCCAAATTGGTCCACCCTGTTACGGATGATTTCCAGCGAACGACTTTGGGCATCTTCTGCCTCGTCAGGTTTGAGATTGGATTTGTCAATCTCCACCACAATATTGGTACCACCAGCCAAATCTAAACCAAAGTTTACCGCTTTAGAAACCACTTTAGGGTTATGCTTCATAAACTCTTTT
Source organism: Fibrobacter sp. (assembly GCA_012511955.1). Classification (GTDB taxonomy): domain Bacteria; phylum Fibrobacterota; class Fibrobacteria; order Fibrobacterales; family Fibrobacteraceae; genus JAAZFC01. The sequence goes on from JAAZFC010000113.1 coordinate 22,248, forward strand.
TTATCTTCGCCTGTAAGTTTGTGCACTTGAATAGAAGGCCACAAACTCCAAAGGGACAAACCCAATACGATTAAAATAAATATTCCGCGGGTACCTATACCTTTTTTCATGCTTTACCTATTGATTGTAAACAGCTCCAAAAAATGAAACCTTGAGCAAATATCTAAAAATGTTTCACAAAACTAGTTAATTCATTTTTATTTGACTATATAACACAGCTTTTGTTCGTTGATTTTAAACACTTTCTATGTTCATCGCAAAACTTTCGCCATCGGCATCGCTATTTATCGCTTTTTCCGAAGTGGTTTTTACTAGCTCCAAGCTATCCGCTTGCACTTCGCCCTTGATATAACCTTGGTTTTCTTCTAAAGCGAGCTTTAACTCATCACTTTCCGTAGATATTTCCACAGAAATGCGTTGTATTATGTCAAAATCCAGCTCTTTGCGCCTATTTTGCACGCGATTTACCAATTCCCGCGCCATACAAGCTCTTCTGAGTTCTGGACTGATATTCAAATCCATGGCTAGGGTAAAATAGGCATCTGCTTCCACCGCTACACCTTCAGGGGCTTGGCGCTGCACCATTATCTCGTTTATACCAATGGAGCCAAATTCAAAGTCTAGCATTTCACCATTTTGTATGGCTTGAATAGCTGAAGTATCTAAAGTGGCGAGTTTTGCTTGGATGGTTTTCATATTTCTGGCATATTCCATGCCTTTATCTTTAACAGCCACAAAATTCGGTCTGGCACTCAAACTCACCAACGAAGTTTCATCGTCTAAAAATTCTAAATTGCGCACATTAAGTTCTTCTAAAATCAAATAGCGCATGGATTTTACCACTTCTTCATCGGTGCTTTCGTAAGCCACCACGGTGATTTTTTCCAAAGGCTGACGATTTTTAATTTCCCGAGTTGCCCTAATAGCCCGTCCCATTTCCACCAAATTACGCACTTTATCCATATTTATCACAAGCTCTTCATCGGCAAAAGCGGTATTATACACGGGGAAATCGCAGTGATGTACGGAAACGGGAGCATCAGCCACCACTTCGCGCACTAAAATCTGATAGACTTCTTCGGACAAGAAGGGTAAAAAGGGCGCTAAAACCTTGCTAAATTCCACCAAAACGGTGTAAAGCGTGGCGTAAGCGGCATTTTTATCCCCATCATTTTCGGATTTCCAAAAACGACGACGGCTGCGGCGCACATACCAGTTGGTAAGCCCATCCACAAATGCCACTAAATCGGGAACCACATTGTAGAGTTCGTAAGACTCCATTTCTCGCTCCACTTGGGCGATCAAATGTTGCAATTTTGCCATTACCCAGCGATCCAGCTCGTTGTCACTACTCCAAGTATCGCCTGGCTGCCAACTGAGCTGACCTTTGCCACGATCCGCATTGTGATTGGATATCAAGAAACCCACAGCATTCCACAGAGGCAACATCACGCTTTTCACAATTTGACGCACACCTTCTTCACTAAAGCGCAAATCTTCGGCTTTGAGGGCGGCGCTATCTATCATAAATAAGCGCACAGCATCGGCGCCGGTGCGGTCGATTAATTCGTTGGGATCGGGATAGTTGCGCTTGCTTTTACTCATTTTGGTGCCATCTTCGGCCAAAATAATGCCATTGACAATGACATTTTTAAAAGCGGGCTTTTGGAATAGAGCTGCGGCTAGCACGGTTAGGGTATAAAACCATCCCCGAGTTTGATCTAGGCCTTCGGCAATAAAGTCCGCTGGAAATCCACGCTCCACCAGCTCCTTGTTCTCAAAAGGATAGTGGTTTTGCGCATAGGGCATCGCCCCGGATTCAAACCAACAGTCAAACACTTCGCTGGTGCGAGTATAAAGCTTGCCATTGGGGTCAAAAGTCTTTTTATCGCTGGTGCGAATTTCTACTTCATCTACAAAATGCTTGTGCAAATCCGTGAGTTCTACCCCGGAAAGAGCTTTTAATTCTGCGATGGAGCCCACGGCGATCATATCGCCATCTTCGCTAAGCCATACTGGCAACGGCGTACCCCAAAAACGGTTGCGGCTAATATTCCAATCTCGCGCGTTGTCTAACCATTTGCCAAAGCGACCGTTTTTGATATGATCGGGAACCCAGTTGATTTGCTGGTTAGAATCGATCATCCATTGCTTTACGGTTTTTGTTTCCCCTTGGGGGTTGCTAACTTCCACATCTAGGCTCAAAAACCAAGTTTTGAGCGCGCGGTAAAGCAATGGTACGCCGGTGCGGTAGCAATGGGGATAGCTATGCACCAAGGTATCTTGTTTAAAAACGCGATTTTCTTCTTTGAGGTGATTGATAATACCCCGATCAGCATCTTTGGCACCTTCGCCTTCCCACAAAGGCACGGCGGCGGTAAAACGCCCCTCGGCATCCAGTGGATCAAACAATCCCAAGCCAATTTCAGCTCCGAGTTCAAAGTCTTCTTCACCAAAACTGGGCGCAATATGCACCGCTCCAGTACCATCGGTGGTGCTCACAAAGTCTGCGGCGTAAATTTCATAACGCTTTTGCAATTCTGCGGGGCTAGCTTGGGCATCGCTAAAACGAAAGAGCGGCTCGTATTTAAAACTAGCTAGCTCAGCCCCGGTGCAAGTATCTATCACGGCGAAGTTATCTTCACCTTTTTTACTTTTAAAATACGCTTCTATACGCGCTGTAGCCACCCAAAAACGCTCTTTGGCATGGGTTTCTATCAAACTATACTCAATATCTTCACCCACCGCAATAGCCATATTGCTGGGCAAAGTCCAGGGAGTGGTGGTCCATACCAACAGCGCACTGTTAGCAAATTTGGTGGGTAAATCGCTGCCATCAGCTTGGGAAACTAAAGGAAAGCTCAAGGTAATGGAAGGATCTTGACGATCTTCGTAGCCCTGGTTGGTTTCAAAGTTGGAAAGCGGCGTAGCCAAAGCGGGGCTATAAGGTTGAATGCGATAGCCTTGATAAATCAAGCCTTTATCAAAGCATTGTTTGAAAACCCACCACACCGATTCCATGAAATCTAAGTCCATGGTTTTGTAATCATTGTCAAAATCCACCCATCGTCCCATGCGCCGCACGGTTTTGCGCCATTCTTCGGTGTAAGTGAGCACTTCCCCCCGACAAGCTTCGTTAAATTTATCTTCGCCAAAAGCTTTGATTTCCGCCACACCGGATAGTTTAAGGTTGTCTTGAACAATGCTTTCGATGGGCAAACCGTGGCAATCCCAGCCAAAACGGCGGGGAACACGCTTGCCTTTCATAGCCCAGTAGCGGGGTACAATATCTTTAATGGTGCCAGCTAACAAATGCCCATAGTGGGGTAAACCCGTGGCAAAAGGAGGCCCGTCGTAAAAGGTAAAAACCTCATCGGCGGAGCGCTGATCTATGGATTTTTGAAAACTATCATCTGCATCCCACAAATCTAAAGTGCGGGTCTCTATATCTGGAAAACTTTCTTCTTTTTTTATTTCGCGAAACTTAGTCATGGGGCAAATTTAATTTTTTTTATGCAGTTGGTCTGTTTTAGCATACACTTTAACTGTTTCTGTTTATTTTTATGAAAAATTAGTATAACTTTATATTAGACGGACTGTTCCAATTTGAATTTAGCGTTGTAAATATGAATAAAATTTTAACCACTTTCATTTTAAGCCTAACTCTGGTTAGCTATGCCAATATTGCTCCACAGCGAGTGGGTCCCGTAAGCCAATATGGCGAACTTTTAGCAGGTAAAAACTCTGCAGGCAAAGGGCAAATTTATGGCTCTTGTGAGGGAATAACCACCAACAAAGAAGTTCAAATTAAAGGCATGAGCCTGTTTTGGAGCATTGTCCCTGATGTTGGCAGTAATTTTTGGAATGCCAGTACAATAAATAAATTGGTCAGCGAAATGAATGTGCAACTAGTGCGAGCTCCCATGGGGGTAGATGAAGATTGGAGCCATGGAAACTACTTTACCAATACATCCCAGTATCAAGCTTTTATGGATGCGGTGGTGGAAGCGGCCATTAAAAACGATATCTATGTAATTATCGACTATCATTCCCACAAAGCTCACGAAAATGTGGAAAACGCCAAAACTTTTTTCCGCACCATGGCGCAAAAATGGGGTTCTTACGATCATGTGATTTTCGAGATATACAATGAGCCTTTGCAGATTCCTTGGAATACTATCAAAACTTATGCCGATCAAGTCAGCGCAGAAATTCGCAAATATTCAGACAATTTAATTATTGTGGGCACACCTGCTTGGGACCAAAAACCCGGTGACGCAGTGGGTAATCCGGTTAATGCCACCAATATTTCCTACGCCTTTCACTACTACGCCGGTTCTCACTCAATCAATAATGAGGGAGCCTCTGCGGTAGCTGCCATGAATGCTGGACTTTCAGTTTTTGTCAGCGAATGGGGCACGGTGAATGCCAACGGCGATGGTGGGGTTTCGGGCTCAAATGATGGTTGGCAAGCTTGGATGAATAATCATAAGCTATCTTGGGCCAACTGGTCTGTCTCTAACAAGTCTGAAGGCGCCTCTATTTTTCAAAGCCATGTTAACCCTTCGGGCACATGGTCTTATACGGAGTCTGGAAACTATGTGAAAAATTTGCTTAATAGTAATCCCTCTAATTACACTGCATGTGCTGATGGAAACCAACCCATAAATTCTTCTAGCTCAACAAAACCGCTACTTAGCAGTTCTAGCACAGACAATAATGGCTCAGGGGATTTTAGCCCTGGCTCAGAATTAATTGACGACTTTTCTGATAACACACTTGTTAATTACTGGGGTGGACAATGGGAAGTTTATAACGACGCCGCTGACAATGGCAACTCTACTATCAGCAGCAATATAGAGGCTGAAGCTTTACATGTAAATTTCACTATTCGCAATAACGCTGAACACCCCTATGCAGGAATAAGCACAAATTTAAATTCCTCTGGAACTGTTCAAGACTTAACGGTTTGTGGTGCCATCTCGTACCGACACAAAGGACCAGAACACACCTTTAAAACAAATCAAGTCACCATCACTGACCATGATAATTATGGTGTTAAAGTATCTGAAACTAGGGACTGGAAAACTTCTATTATTAATTTAAACCCCCATACTCTAAGCCAAGAAGGTTGGGGAGATCAAGTTGACTTTGACAAAACTCAAATTAACCGTTTGGTATGGCAATTCGCTGAAAACCACAACATCGCTCAAAGCTTTTATATTGATGATGTACGCTGCGTGGATGCTGTTTCCATAAGTTCTAGTAGTTCAGCAGAACAACAACCACCCACTCAATCCAGTAGCTCATCATGGCAACAACCGCCCACTCAATCCAGTAGTTCCGCATGGAGACAACCACCCATGAGTTTCGTATGGCCTAACAGCTCCAATAGTTTTGAGAACCCAAATTTTGTAAATCATATTTCTGCACCCAGGCTTATGGTAAAAGTAGAAGGCAAAACCATATTGCTAAATAGCGCTACAGTGGGATCTACTTACACTTTATTTAATATTCACGGCAAACCATTGCAACAAAGTGAAGTTCTTTCTGCAACAACTCTAATACCTGTGGCACAACCTGGATATTACATTTTACGACTAGGCTCACAGAGCACAAAAATCATTGTAAAGTAAAACTCAAATAAAAAAGCACCCGCAGGTGCTTTTATTATGAAATATCTTTGCTATCAGTTGTTTACGGCGATTTTACTCTGGTGTTTTACACCATCGTTATTCTTAAACTCAACTAGGTAAATACCTTGGGATAAGTTTAACTTCAAAGAGCTAGTTTGAGCGCTTTTTTCAAAGACCTTTAACTCATTGCCTTTGATATCAAATATTTTAACGGCTAATTGCTCGCCACTCCATTTTCCATTAAAACGCAACTCGCCTCCAGTAAACTGCAAACTGTTTTTATCGTTTTTGAGTGGAACTAAAGAAACAGATCCTTCTTCACAATTACCTTTATTAATACCAGCTGCCGCAAAACCCAATAAGTCGATATTCGGTCCTCCATCTGCGTCTAAAGAAGTTAATACTATGAAATTGCCACCTTCCTGCAATTCCACTTCCATTTCTTCCACTTCCCATTGGGTCCATGAACCCACAGGAGTATTGAAATCACCTACAGAATTACCATTTACGCTCACAGACATACGGCGAGGACCATTGCCTCCATTGGCGGCGCGCAAATACATAGGGGTTTTCGTCGCTATGGAAACATTCACAGAATATCGCACTTTTGTTCCTGTCTCATTGTGCAAATTAAAATATCCCGTACCCAAAAACCCACCATTAATATCTTCAAAAACCCCATCTCCTTCGCAGAAATCTTCACCTTGTACCACACTAGCGCAAGCGGAAAGCCCTGTGCTACCCCCAACACATCTTCCGCACTGATCCATTTCGGCTGTACCGCCAGGCACACCCGCACAATCGCTAGGTTCTATCACTGGTAAGCCTCCACCAGCCCCCACCAAAGCGATATCAGGAGTGGGAGCATTTTCCACCCCCGCACCTAGATAAAAACCCAAATGAGGGGGTTGATTATAAGCGGTGTTTTGCCAAGATATACTGGCGCGATAATGGGGATCGTGCATTAGAGTATAAAGACGATGCTGGGTAGGTTCTTTGGTGGTATATAAAATTAAAGCGTCATTAGTGCTAGCGGTTAAGATCATTTCTTCACGCCAATCGCCTAAAATATCGGCCACCAACACAGGATTTGCCTTAGTCCAATTGTTAGCTACTCCTGAAAACTGTCCATAACGATGATCAGTGGTGAGTATGCGGTCAATTCTGCCGTTATTGTACTTTTCTATTTTCATAGAACTAGGAGGGCTACCTGTGGCATCGAGCAGTTCATCTTGTAAATCTCCATCCCAATATATACGAAAGTTCACCGAGGGTTTAGATCCTAAAGCCTTACCCGTAGCACTAAAAATAGTGCTTTCTGCTGATGACCACACTTCTAAACCAGGAGTGGATGGATCAACATCTGCAGCCATTCCCCGCCCATTATCCGTACCTGTAAAAGCTCCCCATAAAATTTCCCCAGTCTTAGCATCATGCATTTCATAACCATAAGCGGCACCTTTATCTTCTAATACTTGCCAAACTTCTAAACCAGGGCGACTGGGATCTATATCGGTTACATGCAAAGCATCGCCATGACCTAAACCTGTTCTATACATAAATTTACCATCACTATCTATGGCACAAGAACCTTGAATAATCACATCGCGACCATTGCCATACACATCGGCCACACTTAATTGGTGATTTCCTTGACCAAAACACTCTTTACCTGCTTGATTAGCATCGTAAAACCATTTTTGAGTCAATTTCGTTCCATCCCAATCCCAAGCCGCAATGGCCATGCGAGTATAATACCCCCGTTGCATCACTGCACTGGGTTTTTTACCATCTAACCAAGCAGCAGTGGCCAAAAACCTATCCACCCTATTACCGTAATTATCCCCCCAATCACTTACTCTGCCACGACCAGGATTATAATTCACTGTGGCTAGTTCTTTACCATCTGTACCCCTAAAAACAGTTAGATATTCGGGACCATCGAGCACATATCCGCCTGAATTACGATAGTCTTTACTGTGATCTGCATTGGCTGCAGGGCCAGTAGATAAATAATTACCCAAGCCATCTTTGGTTCCTGGAGCAGTTTTTACAATGATTTCCGCTTTGCCATCTAAATCAAAATCCGCCACTACAAATTGCGTATAATGAGCTCCAGCGCGAATATTTCTCCCTAAATCAATGCGAAATAATTGCGTACCATCCAACTTTATACCATCTAAATACACATTGCCTGTATGTCCTGAATGAGCGTTATCCTTGGAATTAGAAGGATCCCATTTAAGTACAATATCCCACTGTCCATCGCCATCTAAATCTCCCACACTACCATCGTTGGGAGAATAAGTATAATCAACTCCGTCTGGGGTTGTACCTCCAGCAGGCCTATCCAAAGGAATGCGCTTGGTTAAGCCTGTATCAAAAGGTTTAACTGGTTTGGACTCCTCTACTTCTTGACCATTAACCACGGTTTTCACCACATAAGATGCCGTAATACTTCCGCCCTTATCTTCGTAATTGGTAGCTCCTGTAATGGGAGAGCTGTTTAACTTCGTACCATCGCGATACAAATTAAATCCTAAATTGCGAGGTTCCGTTCCCAGCAAACGCCAACTCACAAAGACATTGCTGCCCCCGGTATGCACCGCCACCACTCCCCTATCCAAATTCTCTAAATAGCGAGTGGCAAAAGCAGGAACCACTAATGCTCCCATAAGCACAGCACTAATAATGGCTTTTTTAAATAATGTTTTCATAACAATCTCCTATAATCCTATAACTCTCTACTTATAAAGATTATTCCATTGTGCACTATACTCAACAGCTAAAGCAACTAAGTGTTGATTTTCAAATCAACGGCGGAGATTATTTTTTGCATTTCGGCGGTGCAAACACGGGATTTTAGCCATTGCGGCTCTGACCAAGCAGGTAAATGCAAAAACAACTGCCAAGCGTGCAGCATTTGCGTTTTGCTCCCCAATATGGCAATATCTTTATCATCTAGGGGAGCTTGAATTCTTTGCAAATAATATTTTCCCCCATGGCTGTATATGGGATCGCCAAGAATCGGGGTATTTAAGTGGGCTAAATGAGCGCGAATTTGATGTTTACGCCCCGTAATTAACTCCGCTTCTACCACGCCCACTCGCCGTTTAGCTCCCCCTGCGGGGCGAAAATCTTGAGCGCCATGCCAGCGAAACAGAGTAGTGCAAGGCTTACCCTGGGGATCCACCTGCATTTGCACGCGAATTTCCCCATCTTTACGTTCCGCCAAAGGCGCATCTATGCGCAACTCGCGCTCCGCATATTGGCTCCAAAAATCTTCTTGACTGGCATTTGCCAATTCTATCACCGCCAAATAAACTCGTCGCAGCATAAATTGGGGCAAATGCTTTTGAAAACGCTTGGCGCTATCCCGAGAACGGGCAAAAAGCATTATTCCGCTGGTATCTCTATCCAATCTATGCAAAGGCACCAACTCTGGTTCTTGCAAAGCCCGCCGCAAAATCGCAGTGAAAGTATTCCAAAAAATGCTACTTGTCTTGTGCACAGGCACATCCGCAGACTTTCCCACCACCACAAAATCATTATCTCTATAAATCAGTTCAAAATCTGTGCAAACTTCCGGTTCTGAGTAATTTTTTGCGATATAAACCAAAACATCGCCTTTTTGCACCACGCTTTGCGCATTTGCCACACTCTCATTGAGCAAAACACAGCCATCTTCTATTAATTCCCCCCAACGTTCGGAGCTGTGATAGCTAAAATTTTGACTAAGTAATTGCAACAAAGGCCAACCATGGTGGTTAGCCTTAATTTCTCTGCTAAAACGCAGTTCGCTAGGAAGAGTATGCACCTATTTTTTAAAGATTTTTTCTAACTCTGCAGTCAAATCTTTCAAAGCTTGATCACTGCTTTCTATATAGCGGATATATTCTCCATTGGCTTTTACCAGCACTATTAAAGGCACATAACCCGAACCGTATAAATCGCTGAATTTGCGAGCATTGTCGGCAAAAACTGGTTGTTTATTGTCCAAATTATCTAAAAACATGCGAATGCTGTTGCGCTTCATTTGCCCCACGGAAACCGCCATTCCTTGTAAGCCTTTAGCTTCGTATTTCTGAACTATTTTTTGGTATTTAGGGAAAGAAGCCTGACAATGGCCACACATGGGGCTGAAATAGTAAATCAACAGATTGCGCTGACTAAAATGACTGAGTAAAATCCCAGGATCGCTAATACCTTCGAGGGGAATGCTATAATCAAACTTTTTAGGATTACCCTTATCATCCTTTTCTACGCTAGGAATATTAGGCAACATTTGCGCAAAACTCGCCATTACAAAAAACGATAAAATAACAGATACTGACTTAAAAGTTCTCATTAATAAACTCCTTATCTATCACAAAAATATAAAATATCAAAATTTGGACTAGTTAATATGAGATAAAAAATCAAAATTAGGGATAAAGCCTGTGAGGTAAGCGAGGAAAGGCAATGGTTTCCCGAACATGGGCTAATTTACAAATCCAAGCCACGGTGCGCTCTAAACCCAAACCAAAGCCAGAGTGGGGAACGCTACCAAAGCGGCGCAAATCTAAATACCATTTGTAATCCTCGGGGTTAAGACCATCTTCTTTAAGTGCAGCCAGCAACACCTCATAATCTTCTTCGCGCTGACTGCCTCCCACAATTTCTCCGTAACCCTCGGGTGCTAAAATATCCATATTGCACACGGTTTTGGGGTTTTTGGGGGTCTTTTTCATATAAAAAGGCTTTATTTCGGTGGGATAATGGGTAACCACCACGGGACGCTGAAATTTTCCGGAAATAATGGTTTCATCGCCACCTCCAAAATCATCGCCCCACTGAAAATCAACGCCTTCGGCGCGCAAAATTTCCACCGCTTCATCGTAAGTAACTTGGGGAAATTCTCCGGCAATCACTTCTTCTAAAGGTGCTAAATCTCTTTTTAGCACCGCCAATTCCTGGGCGCACAAATCTAAAACTCGGCGCACAATCTGCTGAATTAATCCCTGAGCGAGCTCTATATTTCCAGCTAAATCCATAAAAGCAACTTCGGGTTCCACCATCCAAAACTCGGTGAGATGGCGGCGCGTATTGGAGTTTTCGGCTCTAAAAGTTGGCCCAAAACAATAAGCTTTGCCCACGGCCATGCAGGCAGCTTCGGCGTAGAGTTGCCCACTTTGGCTTAAATGAGCTTCTTCTCCAAAATATTCCGTGCTAAAAAGCGTAGTGGAGCCTTCACACTCATTGGCGGTAAAAATAGGGCTATCCACTAAAGTAAAGTCTAAATCGTCAAAATAATCCCTAATTGCTCGGATAATAACATGGCGAATACGCATAATAGCCTGTTGGCGCGGACTGCGCAGCCATAAATGGCGCAAATCCATCAAAAATTCCACCCCATGCTCTTTGGGAGTGATGGGATAATCTTTGGTGGGGCTTACTAACTCCACATTTTGCGCTAAAACCTCCACACCGCTGGGCGCTCTTTTGTTAGCCACCACCTTTCCGCTCACTTTGATGGAGCTTTCTTGGGTTAAACGACTCACCACCTCAAAAACTTCTGGACTCACATCGTCTGCGGGCACTACTACCTGCACAAAGCCCGTACCGTCGCGGAAATTAATGAACTTAATCTTTCCACTACCGCGCACATTCCACGCCCAGCCCTGCAAGCTAACTTCCGCACCAATTTTCTCTTTTAAATTACGAATTAATATCATTTAAAACCTACCATTGCTAAACTGTTTTTGCACCTGTTGGTACAAATCCGCCGAACTTATGGCCCAGCGTTCCATTAAAATCTGTTCAAAATCGTTGTTTTTGCTTATTTCGGCCAAGATATAACGAATTTCTTGCCAGTTGCCAAGGGCATAGTCATCTAATAACACCCTAGTCATAGCCAAAGAAGTCTGATATAGACGCAAAGCTTCGCGCACATCTTTTTGCCTGACAAAACTGCGCTGTAAATCTTCGTAAGAGGCTAATTTCTCCTCTAAAACCGTCAAATTAAGCTCGGTTCCATCAATAATCTGCGCTATGCCTTCGTCTAACCAAATAGGCAAATTTCCGGTACATAAAGTATGATTAAAAGCGTGGCTAACTTCGTGCAGCAAGATTCTTTCAATTCCTGCGCCATGTTGCACCAAAGCTTCGTAAGGAATGCGCACTTTACCGTCAAAAAGCGCCCCCGTCCAGTCGGGTAAAGTCCCTTGCAATAGTTGCTCTTTGCCATAAAGCACCGCATAAATTTTGCGTTCGGGGTAAAAATCCCATATCAACGAAAGCTGGTCAAAACTGCGTTCCAATCTTAGCAAAAGCGAATCCACCTCTGCAATCATGGCGGTTTGCCCCTCCACTTGTATGCTAAAATGCGGGGATTCCCAGTGGGCCATATTTTGCGCTTCGTACTGCAATTGCCGAGCTTTTTTGATCCAAGAAGTCAATTTTAAAGATGGATTTAGACTCTGGGCTTGGTCAAAAGCGTGCAAAGCGCTATCCCCTTGATTTTCTAGCACCCAGCATTGCCCCAAAGCCACCCAAAATGCAGGATGGACTTGTTTTTGCAGTAGTTTTTGCAAAAGCGGCACCGCTTCTAGGCATTTATTTTCATTTAATAGCAAATTTATGCGTTTAAGTTGAATTTCTAAGCTATCGGTTTGTGGATGTTGCGAATTTTTTGATAAATCTGCAATTAAAAGCTCTTCTACCAAAGGAACAGTGGGCGCCACAGGCATTTGCCTAGGACGATACTGATCTAAATACCTCCAAGCCAGCCCTAAAAGGACAAAAATCGCAATTAACACAATGATTTTAGAATTTTGCACATAAAGAATGTAGATTTTCTTTATGAAAATAGCAGTTTTTGGTGGTGCCGGATACATTGGCTCCCATACAGTTTTGCAACTTTTAGAACGCGGTCACGATGTGGCAGTTTACGATAATCTTTCTAGCGGGCATCGCAGCAATTTGCTTCCCACCGCCGAATTTGTGGAAGGCGATATTTTAGACACCCAGGCTTTACAAGCTTTTATGGAAGATTTCCAACCCCAGGGAGTGGTGCACTTAGCTGCTTTTAAAGCCGCAGGGGAATCCATGCTGCATCCCGAAAAATACAGCACCAATAACATCACAGGTTCCCTCAACTTGCTCAACGCTTGTACCGCTGTGGGGGTAAAATACTTCGTTTTTTCGTCATCTGCGGCCACTTATGGGGCTCCTCAATACTTGCCCATGGACGAAAAGCACCCCACTAATCCCGAAAACTACTACGGCTACACCAAACTGGCCATCGAAGATTATTTGCGCTGGTACGATCAGCTTAAAGGTTTAAAATATGCCGCTTTGCGCTATTTTAACGCTGCGGGCTACGATGCCCAAGGTCGCATTACTGGTTTAGAAAAAAATCCGGCAAACTTATTGCCCGTGGTTATGGAATGCGTGGCGGGCATGCGCAAAAGCATGCAAGTTTTTGGTGATGACTACGCTACCCCCGATGGCACAGGCGTGCGCGATTATATCCATGTGAGCGATTTAGCCATCGGCCATGGCATGGCTTTTGACTATTTAGAGCAAAAACAAGAAAGTTTAGTGGTGAATTTAGGCGTAAATAGCGGTGCTAGTGTGCTAGAAGTGATTAAAATGGCCGAAGAAATCACCGGTCGCCAAGTAAACTACGAGATTGTAGAAAGGCGCGCTGGGGACCCCGCTGAAGTGGTGGCAGACCCCAAATTAGCCCTAGAAACCTTGGGCTGGCAAGCGGAACATAGCAACTTGCGCAACTTGATACTCACCACCTGGGAAGCGTATTTGGCCAATGGAGTGGTGCGCTGAGTATTCCAGCAGATATTTTAGAACTTTGTACTCAAATTTCAGGGATTACCTACGAAAATTTGAGTAAAATTTTGCGCTATGCCCAACACGCTAGCAGTGAAAAATCTGTGCGCCTAGACGATGCTTTTCAAAATGATTTAGACCAATGGATGGGCGGGGGAACTTGTTTTTCTATAACTTGGCATTTATATCAAGAACTGCGCGCTTTAGACTATGAACCCAAGCTCTTAATGGGGCATCAAAAGGGCAAACGCAATATTCACTGCGCATTAAGCCTAGATTTCGAAGGGAAAACTCTCTTTTTCGATCCGGGATATTTAATTTTTGATCCCCTAACTGTGCCGCCGGCTTCCCACGAAGTTACTGAACAAAACTTTGCTTTAATCCCCAACTGGGTTAAGCTGCGCCGCCAACAGGAATTGCTAGAACTGTGGACTGGATCCCCTGGACAAACTTTAAGATTTCGCTTTTACTTCGATTTGGCAGGTGTCAGGGAAAAAGAGTTTTTTGTGTATTGGAAAGCCTCTTTTTACTTTGAAATGATGCAATATCCCGTGCTAAATCGCCTGGATAGAGAAAAAGGAGTGCAATATTACTTTCAAAAAGACAAGTTAATCACTCGCTCAGCCCAAGGTTCCCAGGTAGAAAAAATCTCTAAAGCAGAACAAAAACACCGTTTAGCGAAAATATTTCACTTAGACCCTCAACTTATCGCCGATGCTTTTGCTACTTTAAAGCTATGAGTAAAAAATGTTCTTATTGCGAGGCTCAAGTGGAGCAAGTCAAATACAACAAAATAAATATGCGTATTTGCCCCCACTGTTATGCCACTTTTATTTCGGCCAAGAGCTTTATGGCAGTTAGGCGCGATATAGATGAACTATCTCGCCAGCGTTTAATGGAGTTTTTAAGAGCAAATAGCGCCGTGGTTAACTTTGAAAAAGATATTAATTGTATAGATCATGGGAAAAAGCTTGTGGATGGAAAACTCCCAGACTATGTAATTCCGGCGAAAATTCCCACTTGCTGTGATATACAGCATTTACCCCCGCAACTTTGGGGTGATTTACTAGAAAGAGGGCTAAAAAATCCTCTTTTAAACATAAAATCTTCCAAATATGATAGTGGCTCTGCATTGAATCGCCTGCGCCGCTTTGTGCAAAACATTCTTGATAAAGATTACACCGAAGAAGACCCCTTTGACGGGTTATTTTATTCCATAAAAATCGAACCCATACTTAAAAAAAGTTCCTCTAAACCCTAAAGTTGGGGCTTTCCCATGAGAAGTTTTATAAAAAAGAGTGTATTTGCAGCTATATTGCTTAGTCTTTCTAGTTGCTTATTTACCTCACAGCATTTTAATACTGGTAAAATCTTATTACCAGGAGAAAAAGTCAATTCTTATGGTTTAACCCGTGGGCCTCTCTACTTTTGCGATGGGGATTTAGAAAAAGACTCAAAAGGGCATTCCCATTGCGTTGAATATGAAAGTGATTGGGGAGTTGAGCATATTTCCGAAAGCTCTGTACCATCTTTTTCCATTGGGTGGCGTTTAGGTGTGCGCGAAAGTTGGGGTCCGCTTACTGGAGTGGATTTTGGCTATCACATTGAATTTCCTGGCACTTTAGACTTCGATGTGCGCTGGGGTTTACCAAACTTTAAAATCCCTAATTTTTACCACAATGTATCCACTGGTTGGGGAATCGGTGCTTGGGCTGACAATAATTGGTTTGTGGAATACGCTGCCGGTTATGAATTACTTGGCCGTTATATTCTTTATGCAAACTTTAGAGAAACTTGGCTTTCCACCCAATTTGCTGATTTAACCTTAAATGCTAAACCTGAGGAAGATATTTTTAAACACGCTCGCAGTTTTATGCATCAACTTAGCGTAGGAACCAGGGTTAATTTCGCTGCCACTAGCTCTTTGCTGCCCACCTACCTGCATGTAAATGCCCATTATGGATTTCCTCAAATTATGCTATTTGGCATCAGACCACCCAAAGGCTCATCTATAGATAAGGTTTATTCTCGAATTAATGTGGGGCTAGAATGGAAAAGATAAGCTTTATTCTTTCGTTTTTATTACTTGCTTCTGTGAGTTTTTCCCAAGATTTAACCGAGGCTGAGAACACCGAAATTTCTGTGCTTTGGGTATTGCTTCACGGTGAAGATGGTCAAAGCTTAGCCCACCAAAAAATCATTTTAGATGGCGATACCGCTATCACCGACGAAGATGGCTTTTTAGAAAGCACTCATCCTGCGCAAACAGGGCATATTCAAGTGCAAATCGTCCATGATTCTTTGGAATTAGTGCAAAACACCTTTCATTTAGACCCCCAACAATCATTTGTGCAATTCACCCTCGAAGTGCAAAAAAAGCGCAGCGCTGTGGCTGAAACTGAAAGCAAAGCGGACATGGTGGTCATAGCTCGCCGTGAACCTCTCCACGACCGCAAAGAAATCTCCAAAATCGAAGTTAGCCGTGCAGAAATGCGCGAAGTAGTGGGGGTGCAAAATGATCCCATCCAAGTTTTGCGAACTTTCCCCGGGGTAACTTCCACCAACGATGCCAATAATAGACCCTATGTGCGCGGTGGCGATTGGCATGAAACGCGGATTTTTTGGAATAGAGTTCCCATACTGCAACCATTTCATGTTGGCGGTTCCTATTCTCTTTTTAATATGGAATCCATAGATAATATGGTTTTTTACAGCGGTGGCTTTCCTGTGGAAGGCAGTAATTCCCTTTCGGGGGCAATATTTTTAACCAGCAGACCGCCGCCCTTAGACACCGCTTCTGCATGGGTTTCCATGAGCATGCTCAAAGGACACGCATGGGTAGGAGCCCCTATTATCAAAGAAAAACTTGGTATTTCTGTGGCTTACCAAAGCTTTTGGTACGATTTTCTCATCAAAAGATTCCTGGATTTAACCACACTATTTACCTCTTCTAAGAAATACAAAAACACCGTAAAAGAATTTAAAGAATATGTGGATTTACCCAACTTTAAAGACTTTGAAGCCAGTATTAACTATCAGATTACCCCCTCCTTGCGTGTGGATTACACCTATTTAAGGGCATTAGATATATATCGTGTGGTAGTTCCCCAAGAATATTCTGAAATTATTGACGGTGGTGGCTCAGCCCCTTCTCAACCCTCAAATTCCGAAAATATTTTAACCACTTTAATACGCATGGATACAGTAGCTTTGGTGGAAATTCCCAATAATATTCACGGTTTAAACGCCCACTGGAACATTAATTCAAAATGGGATATCAAGGGAACTTTAGCCTACCAAGATCAATTTTGGAAGTTGCAATTTGGCAACATGGATTTGGGAGAAAGGCCCATTTACGACTTTGACCGCTATAACTGGCATGGCAATATAAATAGCTTGTACAGGCTCAATAGTCGTCACTTTCTAAGCTTGGGAATAATGGGAGAGTACGATCATATTGACTATTCTGTGAAAATTCCCCGCTTGGCCTACGAAGCTCTTTTGCAAAGTAACTTAGATATGATGGAAAACATCACTTTTGTTGCTCCCGAAGGCATAGTTATCACGGAAGATGGAGCGGTGCGCTCTTTAGAAACGCTTTTTTCCAATATTTACATGGATTATGTGGGCTCCGTGGATAGAACTCAATGGGGAATGTACGCCTCAGACAACTGGACTTTAGACGAAAATAATAGAGTAACTTTAGGGGCGCGCTTGGACTTTGAAAACGCCGCCAACTCCTTGTCTTTTTCCCCTCGCATTAGCTGGTTACATCGCCTTTCTCCCCGCCAAGAATTGTCTCTGAGCACAGGGATTTATGCCCAGGATAATTTTGAGTTTTACTATCGCCATTTAAACCCCAAACTCAAACCAGAAAAAGCTGGACACTTTAATGCCGAATGGAGCTTAGATATCACCCCTGATTACCGCATAGAAATCAGCAGTTATGCCAAAAAATACTGGGATTTAGCCGCAGGGCACTTGGTTAGCACCGGAAAAATCGATGAATATGATGCCAGAGATGGTTTGCACAATATGTATGACATTGACCGAGATGTTCTATGGAATATGCCTGAGTCCGAATACCATAAAACGGTTAGCCCTGCGCAATGGGATAGTGTATTGTTAATGTATGGCGAAAAAACTTTAGCTTATGACAATGCAGCGGTGGGTTGGGCTTTGGGCACCGAATTTAAACTCAATTATGACCCTACACCTATATGGCGAGGGTGGGCCAGCGCGGAAATCAGTATGAGTAAAAGACAAGATGATCGCGATGGAGTGTGGTACAATTTCCGGCGTCACCGACCTTGGGCTATAAAACTGCATAACTATTTTGATATGCCCAGCGACTGGGAGTTTTCTGTGCGCCTAGAACATTCTGCAGGGCTAGTTTATACTGGATATACCGACTTTAACTTTAATAGTTTTGGATTTGAAGTGGATAATAGCGACACGCTCTTTGTAATAGAGAAGAAAAACAATCGCCGCTATGCTTATTACAATAGGCTAGACTTTGGCCTAAAACGCAACTTTAAATTTTTTGGATTGCCAGCTGTATCTTTTATGGAAGTATGGAATGCCTTTAACACCCCCAACTTTATTTTACGCGATTCCGAAACTGGTGCTCTTAAAAATGCAGATTTAAGCTATCCTATTCCTGTGTTTTTTAGCGGTTTTGAGTTGCGTTGGTAAACTTACAGAGGATTTATGATAGAATATTTTAAACTCGGTGGCATTTTTATGTGGCCCATATTGTTCAGTTCGATATGGGCGGTGGCTTTGCTTATAGAAAGAGCCCTTACTTATACCAAAACCCGTAAAATTCTGCGCAAACAAGCCCAAAGTTTTTTTGAAATTGCAGAAAAACAAAGTTTAGATGCTGCTTTACGAGAATTAGATGAATATCATGGTCTTTTGCCCGATATTTTACGCGCCGCTTGGGATCCTCAACATCCCAATGTATCCATAGCGGAGCGCAATGTAGAAGAGGTTTTACACCAATATAAACCTGCACTCGAAAAATCCCTAGCTACTTTGGCTACTTTGGCTGCCATTCAGCCATTATTGGGATTATTGGGAACTATTTCTGGTATGATTGCCACTTTTTCGGTGATTAGTTCTGCGGGAACTGGGGATCCTCGAGCCTTAGCCGATGGAATTTCCGAAGCTATGATCACCACCCAAGCTGGACTAAGCGTGGCTTTACCCATTTTGCTAGGACATAACTTTTTGCGCAATCGCTATCGCAATATCTTAGCCAGTTTGCAACAATACTGTGCACGCGCCTTAAAAGACAGGGAAAGACATGGCGCTGAATGATTTTTTTAATGAAGAAGAAGTTGAAGCTAGAGTAGATTTATCGCCACTAATAGATATGGTTTTTTTGCTTTTGCTGTACTTTATGGTGGCCACTACCATGGATCGCACCGAGGCTATTAAAGTGGAAAAAGCCGAAGCTCAAACTGCCACTTCTTTAGATGAAGAAAAGTTTAGAATCGTGCTAGACTCCACCGGCAAAGCTTGGTTGGGAACGGATTTAGTGCCAGTGGAAGATGCTCTGCATGAGTCCATACAATGGCACAGTCAAAACCCCGAAGGCGTGATATTAATTATTCCCGATAAACGCTCGCCCATGGAGCCTTTTATACAAATTATGGATGGACTTAAAGCCCAAGGCGTGCGCAATATGGCCATTGGCACCCAGCCGGGACAAAGGTAAAATTCACAAGCACTATGGAAAATCGCTACATATATTGGGGCATCGCAGCGAGCTTTTTGCTCCACGGTGCTTTACTATTTGTGCGTTGGGAGCCACCCCCACCCCCAGATGAGCCTTTGGAAGAGATTTTGGTAGATTTATTGGTAGAAGAAGCTATTCCCGAAGTGGAAGCTCCTGTGGAACCACCACCTCCACCTCCGCCCCCACCGCCTCCTCCCCCCATGCCCGAGGTGATTCCCGAACCCGAAGAAATTCCCCCCGATGCTCCCACCGAAACTGTGGCGGAAGTGGATAGCATTCCCCCAGCGGAGCCTGAACCCCCAGCATCTCCGGTGGTTTCTGCCCAAGGCCAAGCCGATGCCAAACCCACCCGTGCCACCCGCTTTGGCAGTGGTGATTCCCAACCTGGAACCTACGGCGTGGGCCAGCTAGACAACAGTGATTTTAAACCTTTTGGCAACTTGAAACCCACCTATCCCGCCGTGGCCCGCAAATTAGGCGTTCAAGGGCGCGCCACGGTTCGCGTGCTCGTCAACCCCAAAGGCCGTGTGGATAGCGTGCAAATCGTGGAATGGAAAGGCCACCCCGCCTTTGGTGACAACGCCGCTCAAAGCGCTCGCCAATGGCGCTTCGCCCCACCTCGTTACAAAGGCCAACCGGCTCGCGCCTGGTATTCCCGCACCATCGACTTCCGTCTATCGGATTAGTTTTTAAGATAATATTTTAGCGTCTTATCAATAACTCAAACAACTTTTCATTGATGTAATAATTGCCGGTTCCCAACTTTTCTTTTTTTAAAATATTGTCTTTGGCCAATTTATTTAGATAATTTGCTGCGGTCACCCTCGTCACCCCTAAATCATTTACAACAAACTCAATTTTGGTATAAGGATGCTTAAATAAATTATTCAATAAGTCTTGGCTATAAAACTTGTAATTGGCTCTAATTTTGTGCTTAAATTCCAACATTAATGCTTTAATTTTTAAAACTAAAGCAATGGTTTCACGAGCAGTTTCTTCTACACCTTTAACCATAAAAAGAATCCAATCTTCCCATGAAGCCTCAACCCGAACTTTTTGTAGGTGCTGATAGTAATCATTTTTATGCTTGATGATATAACTACTTAAATACAAAATTGGCAAGTTTAACAGTTTTTGATTTATCAAATAGAGTACATTAATAATCCTTCCCGTTCTCCCATTTCCATCGTAAAAAGGATGAATACTTTCAAATTGGTAATGAATAATTGCCATTTTAATTAATGGATCTATATCACAGATTTTTGGGTCATTTATATACTCTTCCAAATTAGCCATTAGCCGTAAAATTTCATTATGTATATACTTTTGAATTTTCTATACATAGCTTGCATAATGCATATATAAATTGACATTAGCTTTACTTTATGGGGATTTTCACATTATAAAGCAGTTTTCCTGCATTATATACGCTCAAAAACCTAAGACCATGGTAGTTTTCATTGACTTTTATGGATTTCCTTTGCTTATTATGCGATGCCTCAATTGTTCCAGATGATATTAACTTCCCTTGTACATCGCAAATAGAATATTTAAACATACCTGCAGGTAATTGTAACTTGATTTCCGAGCTGTGGCGGTCATAAACAGCCGCAAAGCTCCTAGTTATTTTCGATTTTTCAAGATTAGTAGGGACTTGCTGGGTTTTGCGCAGTTCTAACCAGTCGATATTAAACAAATAATCGTCGCTGCCTACAAATTCCAGCTTTAATAATTGCGATCCTGCTTCGAGAAACACAATGGTAGAATCGAGATACCAATCGTGCCAGCCCGCAGTTTGAGAATTATCCACCTTTAAGCTACCAATCTGCTCATTAGCACCATTTTTTAACACAATGCTATTGTCGCCATCTACATTACTCGCCACCTTAAACACAACTTGATAATGCGAAGCTTCGGCAACTTCAATTTGATAATGCGCCCAATCCCCCGAATTTATCCATCCCATATTTATATTACCATCGGCATCCGCTTCGGTTTGTACGCCTTCCATGGCGAAATAAGCTTCCGCTTCAATTTTGCCTGGCACTGCGTGAGGTTTAGGGGGTTCCACCACATCAAAAGGATAATCATTAATAATATAATGATCAAAATCCACATATCCCCCCGTATTTTTAGTGGCATAATTAAATAACGCAAAGCGATAACCCATAAAATGCTCTAACTTATATGTCATGCGCAAAGTATTGCCAATGCTTTGCCAACTATTGCCGTCTAAACTGTAATAAAAATTAGCCTCGTCCTTTTGATTCACAAAATCCATGCGAATGCGCAAATGCACCTCATTTTGCTCTAAAGGTACGCTGGCAATCTCTGTGGGTTCAGAATTTTTGGCGTGAACCATAACTATGCTTTTAGTATTCCCAGTCATTTTTACCGCCACATAACCGTATTCAAACTGCAAAGCTCCTAAACCAGCCACATCACCGTCCTTCATATTTGACACATCTATGGCAATACTCCCCACGGACTCAGGACCAATAGAACGCTGGGTTAAAGTGTTTTGAGTTGCTAAAAAATTTTGATCCAAGCGTTGGTTTATCAAGCGCAAATAACCTGGCCGTGCAGTTAAAGACCAACCATCAGCCACGGGATTGTGATTCCATTGCCACTCTAACTTTAAACCATTATTTTTGTGATTAATAACATTAAAATCGTCTGATGCTATTATTCCTTTTAAATCCGTACCATTTAGCGGAATATCCAAATTAGTAGGTACTTTCCCGTCAATGCCAAAAACTGGCCAATCATTTTCCCAAGTTATGGGAACCAAATAAGGGATTCTACCCACGGCTCCATTATCTTTAAACAAATAAGCGTACCATTTACCCTCAGGAGTGCTAATTAATCCCCCTTGGGCCACTCCTTGATCACTCAAAGCCACTCTACCTTCGTAAGGACCGGTTAAATTGCGGGAGCGGTGAATGGTTACAGTGCGTCCATTGTTTTGGGGCCAACAGATATTCATCACATAGTAATATCCGTTGATTTTAAAAACCTGAGTGCCTTCGGCGGTTAAGATAAAATTAGAACCAGCCACACTAGAAGCTTTGTTAATTATCACTTGATTAAGCCCCCCTGGTTTGTAATCGGTGGCTTCGGCATTTAGCTCTTTAATTTCGATATTATCATGTCCAAAAATCAAATAATTACGACCATCATCGTCCATAAGCAAATCAGCATCATGGGCTAAAGGGCTTAAAACATGGGCACTATAAGGACCATTTTCAATATCTTTGGTTATGTAAATGTGAGATCTACCCGTGGTGTAAGAAAATGTGAGTATGTAAAATGTGCCATCTTTGTACTTGATAGAACTAGCCCAAGACCCTTTACCATAGGCATCTTGGCCGTTATTTAAATTTATATTAGCAGATTCAGCCAAACGGTCATAAGCGTAATTTACTAGCTCCCAATTTACCAGATTTTTCGACTTCATTATCGGTACACCAGGGCTCAAATGCATGGTGGTACTTGTCATATAATAAGTATCGCCCACCCGTACCATGGAGGCATCGGGAACATCGGACCATATTATAGGATTTTTGGCATTTTGACCGAAACAACTTAGTGCTGCCATAAGCACTATTATAATGAAATACTTGACTTTCTTAAGCATTTTAAACTCCTAATGCACCATGAAATTCCGTTGGATTTCTTTCATACCTGCATTAACTTTAAACCATGACCCATAACTTTCTTCTTATAATTTATGCTGAAATATTGACTTTTTGTCATGAAATCATGGGATTTTGTGGACATATTGTCCATATTGCTACAATTCACAGCTAATTCTGGGACTTTACGCCTGCTCGCACACACTAGGTTTTGGCTTAACTTATTGTAAATTTAATTTATGACATATTTAATCATTCTCGCCATAGCAGTAGGCGCAATTTATCAATACTCTAAAATAAATTCCAAAAACTCACGAAATGACGCTAGTTCGAGTGTTAACTCGCAAAGATACCCCATTGGAGAATTTAATTCACAAAAATTTGCGCTTACTAAGACCGAAATGCGCTTTTTTAGCCAACTTGACTTTATCAAACCAGAAAATCGTCATATTTTGATGAAAGTGCGCCTTTGCGATGTGGTTAAACCAGCCGCTAAGGGCAAACAAGGCTACGCCGACTGGGGGCGCATCAAGTCCAAACACTTGGATTTTGTCATTATTGACCCCACCACCAGTAAAATTATCAGCTGCATTGAGCTGGATGACTATTCCCATAATAGTAAAGCTGCCAAAAAGCGCGACAAAACCAAAGATATTGCTCTAAAAAGCGCCCAAGTCAAGCTGTATCGCTTCCAAGTGCGCAATCAATACGACCCCGAACAACTTAAAGAAGTGTGGGGTGAGGAAGAGACTGGGACAATAAAAGAAGGGTCACAATGAACATTATTGCAACATCTTAACTTAAAGCCCGAGGTTCTTTTTCCGTCTTTTAACCACAACCCCTTGTATTCTTAAAAGTATTTACTACTATATGTAGTAAGCTGGTGATTGCGAGAGCAATCTTAAAAGGGAATCCCGTGTGAATCGGGGGCTGTCCCGCAGCGGTAATAAGGAACGAAGGCCTCCCCCGGTTTAGGGAAAAGGCACTGGGCATTTTGCCCGGGAAGCCGAGGCCAGTAGGATTTCGCAAGAAAGCGCCTTTAAGTCCGAAGACCTGCCAGTGGTTAACCTCGACGGAAGGAGATCCTTATGGATTTTATAGAATCTATTCGCAATCGCGCTGGCGACATAGTCACTTTTGACCCAACCAGAATTTTCTCTGCTATTCGCAAAGCTTTGGTGGCCACGGATCAAGATCCGCAAATGGCTGAAAAGCTAGGCCGCCAAGCCATCACTTTGTGCGCCACCCGCCAGCCTAATTTCAAAGAAAATGTGCTCACCATCGAAGATTTCCAAGATGGCATCGAAGAAGTTTTAATGCGCAATGGTTTGTTGCGCACCGCCAAAGCATTCATTTTGTATCGCGAGCAGCGCAAACAATCCCGCGAAACCAACGCTTTGGTGGGGGCCACCATCTCCATGTTTAGCAACTATCTCAACGATAGCGACTGGATCACCAAAGAAAACGCCAACCAACAACGCTCGGTGAACGGCCTCAACAACTATGTGCGCGAAAGCTTCACCAAGCATTATTGGCTCCACGAAGTTTATCCCGAATCTGTACGCAGCGCTCACGAAAGTGGCGACTCCCATTTACACGACTTGGGCTTTTTGGGCCCCTATTGCGCCGGTTGGGACTTACGCCAACTGCTCACCCGCGGTTTTGGAGGCGTGCCGGGCAAGGTGGAATCCAAACCCGCCAAACATTTGCGTAGCTTTTTAGGGCAAATCGTCAACTCCACTTTCACCACCCAAGGGGAATGTGCCGGCGCCCAAGCCTGGAGCAGTTTTGACACCTATTGCGCGCCTTTTGTGCGCCACGACAAGCTCACTTACGCCCAAGTGCGCCAATGTATGCAAGAATTTATTTTCAACTTGAATGTACCCACTCGGGTCGGCTTTTCTTGCCCCTTTTCGAACTTGACTTTTGACCTCACCGTGCCCTCCACTCTGCTCGACCAAGCGGTGATTATCGGTGGCGAAATACAAGATACCACTTATGGCGATTATCAAGCCGAAATGGACTTGCTCAATCAAGCTTTTTGCGATGCTATGATGGAAGGCGACGCCAAAGGTCGCGTATTTACCTTCCCCATTCCCACCATTAATGTAACCCAAAACTTCGAATGGGAACATCCCAGTGCCCAGGCTTTTCTCAAAACTGCCGCCAAATACGGCATTCCCTACTTCGCCAACTATGTCAATAGCGATCTTTCTCCCGAAGATGCCGTTTCCATGTGCTGCCGCTTGCGTTTGGACACCACCGAATTGCGCAAACGCGGGGGAGGGTTGTTTGGCAGCAATCCCCTCACCGGTTCTGTGGGCGTTTTCACCATCAACTTGGCGCGCATCGGGCACCTGGCCTCCAGCGAAGCCGACTTTTTTTTGCGCCTGCTCGAACAAATGGAAATCGGGCGTAATTCCTTAGAAATCAAGCGCAAAGTCATCGAAAAGCACACGCGCAACGGGCTTTACCCTTACTGTGCCTCGTATTTGAGCGAAGTTTATGAACGCACCGGCAATTATTGGCACAACCACTTTAGCACCATCGGCATTGTGGGCATGCACGAAGCTTTGCAAAACTTCACGGGCGAAGGTATCGAAAACGAAGCTAACCGCTTGTTTGCCGTGCGGATTATGCACTTTATGCGTGACACTTTGCGCACTTTCCAACAAGAAACCGGCCATGTCTATAACCTCGAAGCCACTCCCGCCGAGGGAGCATCCCACCGTTTAGCTCGTTTGGATCGCAAAAAATACCCGCAAATGTTCATTTCTGGGGGCGGAAACCCCTATTACACCAACTCCACCCAATTACCCGTGGATTTTAGCTCCGATATTTTCGCCTTGCTCGACCATCAAGAAGAACTGCAAAGCCTCTACACGGGCGGCACAGTGCAACATTTGTATTTAGGTGAAGAAATAGAAGATCCTTCTGCAGTGCAAAACCTGTTGCAGGGGCTATTTTCCCAGTACAAAATCCCCTATTTGAGCTTTACCCCTACCTTTTCGGTATGCGATACCCACGGATATCTCAAAGGTAAGCAGGAAAGTTGCCCCACTTGTGGTCAAATCACTGAAGTTTGGAGTCGCGTAACGGGCTATTTGCGCCCGGTTTCGAACTACAACGAAGGCAAACAACAAGAATTTGCTGAAAGGGTGATGTTCACACCCCCTAAATTGGCAGTAGCGTCCTTATGATGTTGCCAGTTTTAGGGGGCTTTCAGAATTTGAGCTTGGTGGACTATCCCGGCCAAGCTTGTGCAGTGCTTTTTTTGCAAGGTTGCAATTTGCGCTGCACATTTTGTCATAACCCTCAACTAATTCCCTTGAGGGGCTGCACTGCAGTTCCCTCTTGGGATATTATTTGGCGTCAACTTTTGCAACGACAAGCCGTGGTAAAAGCGGTTTGCATCACAGGAGGGGAGCCTTGTGTGCATGCCACTTTGCCAAATCTTTTGCAAAGCCTGAAAAACGCTGGTTTTAAGGTAAAACTCGACACTAACGGCACCAATCCCGCCCTTTTAGAGCAAATTTTAGCGGATAATTTGGTGGATTATGTGGCCATGGATGTAAAAGGCCCTTTAGATGACGATTTAAGTGCTATTTTAGGCAAAAATGGCACGGAAAACGCCATGAAAAAATCTCTGAAATTATTGGCTACTAGCAGAATCCCCCACGAATTTCGCACCACTTGGTACGGCGAGCTTTCCGCCTCCAACTTGTTGCGCATCCAAGCGCAAATCCCCACCACTTCGCCCTGGTATGTGCAGCGATGCAACGCAGTAGGCGACTTTCCCGCCAACCTCCAACCCCGCCCCGATTACCTGGGCCACCCCCAACTCCATTGGCGCGGATTTTAGGATTAAGTTATGCGATATCTAAAAACCAGACAATTAACCACCCTCCATGATCTTTCATCATTTAATTTTGCACTTAACCGGACTAAAGCTCCCAGCCCATTGACAAACGAACAGTCATGTTGGTATATAATTACAACCACAATGAGGATTTTATGAACGACAACTTGTCAATTCCCCAAATTATGAAACTTTTTGCTGAACTCAACATTCAAGACTTTCACTATGAATGCGACGATTTCAAGCTCTCTCTTAACAAAGCTAGCTCCCCTGCGCCATTTACCCCTGACAATAACGCCACCGAACCCATTGCTGCCCCCGTAGTAGCAGGAGCCCCCATTATTGAAGCAACCACAGTGCCAGAAACAACTGCCGCACCTAAGGAAGCCGATACCGCACATGTAGTTAGCAGTCCCTTAGTTGGCACTTTTTACAACAGTCCCGCACCCAACAAGCCACCCTTTGTAGAGGTGGGTTCTAAGGTTAAAAAAGGCGACACCATCGCCATTGTCGAAGCCATGAAAGTTATGAACACCATCGAAGCTGACTGTAGCGGAACCGTGGTGGCTATTATTCCCGCCAATGGCACTTTGGTGGAGTTTGGCTACCCCTTGGTAAAAATTAACAAGGCTAACTAATGAGTATCCAACGCGTTTTAATAGCAAATCGTGGTGAAATCGCCGTTCGCATCATCCGCGCTTGCCACGAAATGGGCGTGGAAGCTGTGATCGTATATTCCACTGCCGATGCCGATTCTCTGGGAGTCAAGTTAGCAGACCAAGCGGTGTGCATTGGCCCACCCAGCCCAGTGGAAAGCTACCTCAAAGCCAATATGATCCTTTCTGCGGCGGTGGCCACCAAGTGCGATGCTGTGCATCCCGGTTTTGGGTTTTTATCAGAAAATGCGGAATTTGCCGCCATGTGCGAGGCTATTGGCATCAAGTTTATTGGTCCCAATTCCCAGATTATTTCCCAATTAGGGCAAAAAGCGGTGGCCAAACAGATTATGAAAAGCTATGGCGTGCCGGTTATCCCTGGCCCCGAAGGCACTTTTATCGACCCCGAAGTCGCTTTGGTCGAAGCCCGTAAAATTGGCTTTCCCGTGATCATCAAAGCCGCTTCTGGAGGTGGGGGGCGCGGCATTCGTGTCATCGAAGACCCTGCCACTTTTGTAAATTCCTTTTTAGAAGCATCTACTGAAGCGCAAAACGCCTTTAACGATCCGCAAATGTATGTGGAAAAGTTTTTCGCCCACCCCAAACACATTGAGTTTCAAATGTTGGCCGACCAGCACGGTAACTGCGTGTGCTTAGGCGAGCGCGACTGTTCTGCCCAACGCCGCAAGCAAAAAGTGGTGGAAGAAACCCCCTCTCCCGCATTAAGCAATGCTTTGCGACGCTCCATAAGCGCCAAATTGTGCTCTGCTTTGACTCAAATCGGCTATTGGAACGCCGGCACGGTGGAATTTCTGTACGAAAAAGGCGAACTGTTCTTTATGGAAATGAACACTCGCATTCAAGTGGAGCATCCCGTAACCGAAATGGTTACTAGCACCGACTTGATTCAGGAACAAATCCGCATCGCCAGCAACGAGGCGCTTAGCTTTAACCAAGCTCAAGTGCAGACCCAAGGTTGCGCCATCGAAGTGCGCCTCAACGCCGAAGATCCGGCCCATAATTTCCGCCCTTCCCCCGGCACGCTCACCACCTTGCACTTTCCCGGTGGCAACGGCTTACGCATTGATTCCGCTATGTTTACCGGGGCGAAAATCCCGCCCTATTACGACTCCATGGTGGCCAAAATCATCGCCCATGCCCCCGATCGCCCCCAAGCTATCGCCAAAATCATCCGCGCCTTACAAGAACTGCAAGTGGAAGGCATTGCCACCAATAGAGAGTTTTTGCTTCAGGTGCTCACTAGCGACGATTTTATCCGCGGCGACTACGACATTAACTTCGTAGAAACCAAGTTGCTCAAAGCGGAGGCTAAATGAGTTTCACCAATTTCATTAAATCCTTGCTTTCTCGCCCCGATACCCCGGCGGAAAACGAGGTGAATGTCCCCGACAACTTTTTTGTGCAATGCCCTCAATGCAAAGAGACCATTTTTCGCAAAAAGTTAAACAGCACTTGGCATGTCTGCCCCCATTGTGCCCATAATTTTACCATGAGCGTAGAGCAATGGCGCCAACTTTTGGCAGATACTAAATCCTGGAAACCATTGTTTACCGAGGTTAAATCCGCAGACCCGCTGAACTTTCCCGAATATCAAGCCAAGCTCAAAGCCCTGCAAAAATCCGAACCCGAAGAAGCCTATTCCGTAGGTGAATGCACCATCGAAGGCGTAGGGGTGGTTTTGGGGATTATGAATCCCAAATTCTTTATGGCTTCGCTCAACGGCTCTGCTGGCGAAAAAATTTACCGGACTTTTGCCCATGCCCTCGAAAAACAAAAACCCGTGATTATGGTGGTGCGCTCCGGTGGCGCGCGCATGCACGAAGGGGTGCACTCCCTGCTGCAAATGGCCAAAACTTCAGCCATCATCAAAAAGTTTTCTGACGCGGGACTGCTTTACCTCAATATTTTAACTAATCCCACCACTGGGGGTGTGTCGGCGAGCTTTGCCATGTTGGGCGACA
Organism: Fibrobacter sp.; assembly: GCA_012511955.1. Classification (GTDB taxonomy): domain Bacteria; phylum Fibrobacterota; class Fibrobacteria; order Fibrobacterales; family Fibrobacteraceae; genus JAAZFC01. The sequence goes on from JAAZFC010000113.1 coordinate 51,586, forward strand.
TCACTTTGGCGGAACCTGGCGCGCTCATCGGCTTTGCGGGCCCGCGGGTGATTGAGCAGACCATTAGGCAACAACTGCCCCCCGGATTTCAGTCTGCAGAATACTTGCTCGACAAAGGCTTTGTGGATATGATCGTCCAACGCGCTGATTGCAAAGCCACCGTGCACAAATTGTTGCAAGTTCACACCTATCACCCCAAACCCAGTTCTTTGGAACCTGTAAAAAGCCTGTGGCAAAGGATTCGCAGTTATGGAAAAGCAAAATAAAGCCTGGGAAATGGTGCAAAATGCCCGTTCCCCCGAGCGTTTAAAACCCCAAGATTTTGTATTTAATATTTTCCCCGATTTTATGGAATTACACGGCGATCGCTATGGCGGCGACGACAAAACCATCATGGGTGGCTTGGCCACGCTTAATGGCGAGGGCGTAACCGTGATCGCCACGCGCAAAGGCACCGATTTGAAAAGCAATATGGAATACCGCTTTGGCATGCCTTCCCCCGAAGGTTATCGCAAATCCCTACGCCTGATGCGACAAGCAGAAAAATTTCACCGGCCCATCATCACTTTTGTAGATACTCCCGGCGCATATCCCGGCATCGAAGCCGAAGATCACGGCATTTCGGCGGCCATCGCGCAAAACCTCTACGAAATGTCTGCGCTCCAAACCCCCATCATCGCCATTATCACCGGCGAAGGCGGTTCGGGCGGCGCTTTGGCTTTGCTCGTTGCAGATCGCACCGCTATTTTGGAAAACAGCTTTCTCTCGGTGATTAGCCCCGAAGGTTGCGCCTCCATTTTGTTCAAAGACTCCGCCCAAGCGCCCCTGGCCGCCGAAAGCTTGCGCTTAGATTCGCAATACTTAGCCGAAAAGCAGATTGTACAGCAGATTTTCTCTGAAAGCGCCAGCCCCGAGCAACTCTTTGCCCAAATCCGCGACTGGATTTCCGCCCAGATCGCGCAAATCAAACAACTCAGCACCGCAGAAATGCTCGCCCAACGCTTCGCCACACTCAGCGCTTACGGGGAGTACCACGAAGTTAACTAACGCGTGCGCCCTAGCAAGTCCCGCTTGATGGAGGGAGTGTAAAGCTTAGCCCGAGGTCGCAAGATTTTTATTGGCACTGGGTCGGCAAGGCGTTTAAAGAACTCTTTTCTGATGAAACCTCCTCTTTGATATGTTAACACATAACCAGCTGTAGAAAACTCAAAGTTATAAACAGCATCGGGGGTATTTTCATCGCTGTTAGGACCTACGCAAGTGTTGGCATCCTGCATTATTATGCGATGAGATAATTGCAAATCTCCTACCCTATCTTTAAAAACAAATAAAGTGTCATCACTTATGTACTTTTTTTCCATAATGTTATAATTTGCTGGATCAAAAAAGAAAATGGTATCATTAGTAGTATCTTTATACATTAAGGTTTGTGAGTTATCACCTAATTCTCCATCATAAAAAAAGCCAAACATAATATAGACGGAATCCCCAATGTTATGTACATCAAACACCATTTCTTCACCTTTACCCTGTATATGTTCCCTAGAACTATAAATTTTCGCTGTTCCTGACCTTATAGGGTCCAAGCTATAAAACTTGATACTATCATATACTCCTTCAGTACTAAAAAACTTTTGCGACCAAGTGTTAGAATCATGAGGCGGAGGAGCGTATTGGCTATATTCGAAATAGTATAACGAGTCTAACAAATATCCTTGATCATAAGGTAAATGTTGCTCATAAAGTCGTTGCAAGCAATTTTCGCCCCCAAAACTTTGCATAACCAAAATTAACAGCCATAAATAAGATTTGTGCATCTTTACTCCTTTAAACCAAAATGTTTGTAATTACAGGCAAGCACCATTTAATAATAGCTAATTTGCGCCTTTCAATTTATATTTACCTTATCCACATCAAGTGAGTAGGGTGTTATGAATATAAGAATCAAAAAATTTGCAGCAAAAAACTCGTTTTCCTCAGGCGATAAAGCCAAACTTTTAGCAGCTTTAGGCATCGCCGCTTCTTTGGGAGTGGGCTGTACCAGTGGCGTAATCACGGCAGGAGACCCAGTTTTCCCCGACGACAGCACCACTGCCGACAGTTCAACAGTGGCTGACAGTAACGCTTTGCCCCTAGACACCATTATGGCCGACAGCGCTTCTATCAGCGACACGCTTTCCATTGTTGATACAATCACAGCCGACTCCTCAGCAATCGATGATTCAGCCCCTTTAGCCGGCGGCATTACTATGCCTCTTGAAACTTTGACTATTACTCCTGTGCCAAGAGACAGTGTTACTACCATTGGAAACATCACCATAACAAATGTGGAAAACATCACTATCGTAAGATAATAGCTCAACCGAGAAGTTTTCTCTTTATTTCGACCCTAAACTAATATGAATTTGGTCTTAAATCTTACCGAACAGTGCAATTTGCGCTGCTCTTACTGCTATTATAACGAATCCCAAGCCGCACGCTTTTACTCCATGACTCCCGACATTTTGGAACGAGCCATTGCCTTTGGTTTTCACTATGCTATGGAGTTGGGGCAGCAATTTTTAAACATCACTTTTTTTGGCGGCGAACCTCTGCTCAAAAAAAGCTTAATTCTCCAAGGTATCGAGCTAGCTAAGCAATATAAACCCGAAAATATGCGTTTACAATTTGCGGTAAACACCAATGGCACCTTGCTCAACGCTTTTTGGTTGGATTTATTTAAGCGAGAAAATTTTTACATCTATTTATCCTTAGATGGGCCTGCAGAAATCCACAACCAACAAAGATACACCCTGCGCCATAAAGGGAGTTTTCCCCTAATTGAACCCTATTTAAAAACATTAAGCCAACTTAATACCACAATATTGCGAATTATTACCCACAAACACATTCATGGGCTAAGTGACTCGCTTAAATGGATGGCGCAACAAGGTTTTAACAAAATATCCACTGCGGTGGATTTTAACGGCCAATGGACCCCAGAAAACTTTGCCGAACTGCACCGAGAATACGCCCAAATCGCTGATTATTGGGTGGCGTTAAAAAAGCAAAATAGTCCTATATATTTAGGGACTATCCAAGACAAAATCCGCTTGGAAGCAGAAGGCTCTTCCTATAAAAAGATCACCTGTTCTATTCTGCAAAATATTGTGGCAGTTTCGGCCCAGGGAGGCTTGTTTCCTTGCACCCGTTTTGTGTCGTCTCAACCCGACGCTTTATACCAAATCGGCGATGTTTTCACCGGCATCGACAACTCTAAAACCGGGGAAATTCAGGCTTTTTTAAATTCCGACAAAGCAAGCTGCCAAGACTGCGAATTAAAGCGTCGCTGCGTGGGCAACGAATGTGGCTGCATCACATTTTCCACCACCCAAACTCTGAGCCAAGTTTCCCCCGAAGTTTGCACCCACGAACGCATGCTCGCCGCAATTTGCGACGCCGCCGCTCTGCAGTTGCTGTAATGCAGTACTAATCTTCTCCTTTTAAAACAACTTCACATATTCATCAAAAACATACACGCGATTTCTCTGATACCCCGTGATTTCCCGCAAAATTTTACGCTCTACAAAAATAGCAACCAAATCATTTGTCGCGCATGTTTAGAGCGCCGGCCCATTTCTAAAATATGGTTAGTTTCAGTATCACTTTTCAATTTGATGATTTGGTTAAGGGTGTTTACCGCATTTTCTGCAGTGGTCATCACTCCCACCAAAAAGAATTTTAGCCATTGAGTTAAGTCATTTTTTTCTCTCACCACCGTCAAATTATCATAATAAAGGCTTTTGTGCTTTTCAAAAAAATCTGACAAATACAACAGGGGTTTTTCTAAAATCCCATTGCTAACTAGGTACAAAGTAATCAACAACCTTCCAATTCTGCCATTTCCATCCAAAAAAGGGTGAATTGTTTCAAATTGATAATGAGCAATGGCAATGCGTATTAAGTGAGGGATTTTGATTTCTGGATTGTTCAAAAACTTTTCAAAATCAGCTAATAAATCTGGCAGTTCGGTATGCGTCGGAGGGACAAAAATGGCATCAGCTAAACTTACGCCGCCAATCCAGTTTTGCGAGTCTCTAAATTCCCCTGGAGTTTTGTGATCTCCCCTTGCGCCAGAAAGCAGCACTTTGTGCGTATTTTTAATCAACCGATTAGATAAAGGCAGCTTGTTTAGCTTAGCCAAGGCGCTATTCATGGCTTTTACATAGTTGTTTACCTTTTGCCAATCGTCTCGCATTTTTGGATCTATATCTTTTTCCTCACTTAAAGCTTCTTCAATGTTGGTACGCGCACCTTCAATGCGGCTAGAAACCACCGCTTCTTTAAAGGTATGCATAATGATAAACCTATCGGTATCGGGTACCAAACGCGAAAAAGAGTTCAGTTCTCCTAGCTTAAAAGAGGCTTTTTCCAATAAGTCATTAATTTCGGGGTCGGTCCAAAGATATCCATATATTACAACCTTTATTTTACTTTCACCTTTTAAAGTAAAATAAGAATATTTATAATTTACTTTTAGCTCGGAAAGTAAAATATAAGCTCAATTTCCCCCAATTTTTAGCGTTTCGACCCAGTAAATCGAAGTTTGGGGGCAAAATTTTACCTACATATAAATCACTTTCACTTTAATTGTAGTGTTTTCTTTTAATTCAAAACTTGCTTTTTTATAATTTGGGCGATTAGTCAATCCCAGCGAAGAATAATTTGAAAATCCTATCCCTTCTTTGGGTAAAATCATTCCTTTATCAATTTTCCCGTTATTGTTTTCATCATGCAAAATATTCACTGCATAAACACCTTTGGGCAAATTGGTAAAAGTGTATTGAGCCTCCCCATTTGCAATAGCTACTTTCTTCATTTTAAAGTGATTTTTGTAATGTTCATCAGGGATAGTCCCGTCTTTATTATACAGCGCTATTTGAACCACACCTTTTGAATTCCTCAAATTTTCTGCTATTACTGTTAAACTAACCCCCTGGTCGGAAGCATTTGTAACAGAAATCAACAACAAAATCGAAGCTATAATGATTGATATTAACGATTTTCTATTCATTTAATTTAAAATAAGCTTAAATTGCCGTGAAGCAATACAAAAAGGCATAAGCGGCGGCTTAGCCCATGATTTTGACCCTGAAAAGAGTCCAAAGTTTGTTTTAAGAGTTTGCTAATTTACCAAAATTTGGTAAATTTAAAAGAGGTGGAAATATGAAAAACACATCAGTATCACTTGGAACTCATTTCGATGATTTTGTAAGCAATCAAGTTGTTACGGGTCGTTATAAAAATGTCAGCGAAGTAATCCGAGCAGGATTGCGACTCTTAGAAGATGAAGAAAGTAAACACGCTGCCCTTAAAAAAGCCATTCAAGAAGGTATAAACAGCGGCATAGCCCATGATTTTAACCCTGAAAAGCATCTTAATCAATTAAAAACGCTTTAACCCTCAAAATTGTCATCTAAAATACCGCTATCTCGGGTGAGGGTGCGGTGCAACCAGCGGCTGCCGAGTTCTCTTTGCCAACCGTAAATTTGCAGAGATTCTTTGGTGCGCGTAACCCCTGTATAAATGATTTCGCGGGAGAGCAAAATACTGTCTTGGGAGGGTAAAACCAGTAGCACATTGTCATATTCGCTACCTTGGGCTTTGTGCACAGTCATGGCATGGCACAACTCATGTTTTGGCAAATTAGCCAATGATATAATACGAAACTTCGAGCCCATTTCACATAAAAAACCCAAACCTTCGGCGCATTTTACCACCACGCCAGTATCCCCGTTAAAAAGGTCTAGCTTATAAGAATTACGCTGAATTAGCAGCGGAGTTCCAGCCACAAATTCATGGCTACGCAACCAGCTGTGCTGTATATGTTGATTAATAGCATGGACTCCTTGAACGCTACCTTTAATAGGGCACAAAATTCTACTGCGATTCAAATGCGCAATCACCGCTTGGGCAGCAGCATGATCCTGGGGCAATTCATCGTTTAATTGGTGGTTTTCAAAATCCTGTTGGCAGCTACGGAGATATTCATTTTTATAGCGCAGCTCCATCCACTGTTGCAAAGTTGTGGCTAAATCTTCAGGGGCTTGGCTTAGTTCACCACCTTTTTGCAAAATATCTTCAAATTTATCCACATTTCCCTCTTGCACCGCTTGGGCCAGTTCCCCAATAGACTGATTATAGCGAAACGAGTGGGTCAGTAGCATAATATTATCAACCAGAGGATTATTTGTCCCCCTAAAACGCATGGATTTATGATTTTCGGCGCTGTGTGGCACTTTGCCCATAATTTTTTGCAGTTGTTTATCGCGCTCAGCGCTCAAAGTAGCAAGCGTAGCATTGCCATAAAATGCTCCGCTTAAATCCCCTAAAACCGCTCCGGCATTCACACTGGGTAGCTGATTTTTATCGCCCAGTAACACAAGCTGACATTCGGGATCCAAAGCATCGAGAAATTTGGCAAACATGCTTAAATCTATCATGCTACTTTCATCTATAATCACCAATTTATAGGGCAATTTATTGTCAGCATTATAGGTAAAATCGTTGCTTCTCCTGCTAAAACGCAACAATATATGCAAAGTGCTGCTACGCAAGTCATGGAATTTAGACATATCTTGGAGCTGATTTTGCACGCTTTCCTTAAGGCGAGCGGCGGCCCGTCCAGTAGGAGCAGCTAAGGCCACATCAGAAGATTCTAATTCGGGATTCAAGTTTTTTATAGTGCGAATAATTTGCGCGCAGACTGTAGTCTTTCCCGTACCCGGCCCCCCAGAAATAATGGTTGTACGGTTTTGACAAGCTAAAATCACCGCCGCTAACTGGCGCTGATGGAGCGAAAACTCATTTTGAGAAAAAATTTGCTGCAAAGCCTCGCTTATTGCGGAATCGCTGTAGTCAGTGCGCTCCAAACGGGAGAAAAACTGCTTTTTTACCACTTCTTCGGCGGTGTAAAAGCGATGAAAACTCCATCCCACATTGCGGCGCACAATCAATGGTTGCACAGGAGCGAGGGATTCTTCGTCAGATGACTCCTCACTTACCAACCAAGACCTAAATTTCACTGCGGCTAGCTGTGTTCCTAGAGATAATAAAGCCTCCGTTTCGCTAAATTTCTGCTCCAAAATCTGCTCTGCTAAAGTGATGTGTCGCTGTAACACTTCGCAGACATTCAAAGGCAAAAGTGTGCTACCTTTTTGCAATTGCACAAATAATAAGGTCAAAAACAGCAATAATTCACCATCTTGGTAGCTATTTTCCCAGCTTTCAAGGGGATTTTCGATAAAAGCCACCAAATTTTCATCCGGGTAAACCCCTTGATATAACAGGCGAATTTGCCGACGACTAAGGGGATGAAGCATATTTGCTTCGGATAAAAATCTCAAAAAATTTAAAGCAGAATTATTCATTATTATCTCTAAGAATTAAACTGTGAATTTGCGCTTGGGCTTTTTGCCAATGCTGTTTAAGCTCCGCAGAAGATGCAGTCCAAACTCCCTGGCTGCTTTGAGCTTGAGTACCTCGTAAAAAAAGATAAATAGCGCCGCCCACCAGGGCATCGGGGTCAAATTGTTTCACAAATTGCTCCAAAGCATGGTTATAAATAGCCGCTTGCAGGGTATATTGGCTCGTTTCCATGGATTTTTGCAACTGATCGGGGCCATAATCGCTCAAAAAGTTGCTTTTCCAATCCAGCACAAAGTAGTGATTTTCATATTTAAAAACCAAGTCCATAAAACCAAATAAATTCCCTGCCATGTTAGCGGAAACGGGGTCATCTAAACGCAGATGATATTCCATTTCATCTAAGCGATCGGCGGCGGGAATGCTTAGCAAATCAAAGTCGGAACCCCCAAGAGGATTAGGGATTTGCGCCCGCAAAGTATGCCACACAATTTGCGCACAAAGCTGTACGGAGGCAGGCAAAAGTTCAGAATCGCGCACCACATTTTGCGCATTTAAGCTACTGGTAATTAACTCTTGTACTTCAGGGTTTTCCAGCAAAGCATCGGGGCTGGCGGATTTTTGCACCAAGTCATAGTCGATATTTTCGAAAATGCTATGCAAAGCGGTTCCCGTATGCGCTCCCGGGGGGAGCAACTTGCGATTTTCTTCGGCGGATTCTAGTAAAAACGCATCTGCCAAAGGAACTTCGTCATCGGTGAAAATGCGACCCCCGTCACTGCGCAAAGACACAGAGCCATGGCTGCTGTGACGAGCCAGGGCAGAGTACGATGTTTGCAGTCTGGTGCGATGGGGAATTTGCGCAGCTTTTATCTCAGCGGAGCTTATTTCTGCGTCATATTTAGCATGATTTTGAGACGAAGTTAATTCTTCTTTTTCTGAATCAGGAATATTTATTTCCACCGTTATATCTGCAATATCTTTGTCCGTAATAAAAGGGAACGATTGAGGATATTTCTTTTTAGCATCATCCAAAGCAGGATTAATAAAATGCGCACTGGTACTACCTTTTGTAGTAATATGCCAATAGGGGATAAATTGCGCATATTTAGCGCGAGTCAAAGCCACATACCATAAGCGTTGATCTTCTTCTTTTTCCTGCTTGTCAGCCTCTTTCTTTACATTTTCATCCCATGGTTTGATAGCCAGTTTCATGGTTTTATCAGGTTTATGATAAACATTATAAGAGGTAATTTTAGTGTTTGCACCCCCAAAACCTGTGGCAAAAAACACCACATCAAATTCCAAGCCTTTGGATTTGTGCATGGTCAACAGTTCCACTGCCCCTTGCCCCGTGGCGCGATAAAAAGTGTTTTCCGCATCTGTTTCTTTGATTTCCTCGTCATATAAGCTTTGCATACGCAAGCACAGTTCACGCCAACCAAAATTTTCTTGACGCAACAGTTTTAACGCATAAGCAAAAAGCTGTTGGGTTGCGGTAAAAGCACGAGCTCCTCCAGGCTGTTCTAACTGGCGTTTAGATATTTGCGTATCTTGCCCAATGCGATCGAAAAGAATTTCATATTGGCGGTGTTCAAGCAAAGGCAACCATTTAGCCAATTGCTGCTGCACCTTGCTTAAATGAGTGCCTCGTTCATCATCACAATGCAAATCTTCTACTTTTTTATCAAAAAACATTCCCAAAGCGCAGCGCATTAAAGCACTGGGATCTTTAGGATTTAGCAAGGCCTGAAATAAGTGCAAAACTTCTAAGGCTTCTAAAGAAGTAAAGAGCCCCGATTCGCCTCCCAAGTTGGCAGGAACACCGTGCTTACGCAAAAGTCTTAATAATGGGGGAAATTCGCTGTTTTTCCGACATAAAATGGCGATTCTTTCAGGTGCCACCCCTTTTTTCACCAAATGCGCAATGGTATCAGCTATCCAGTGATTTAAAGTCTGGGTTTGAGCAGGTTTATTGGTTTTCACCCTATGTTTTTCGGGTAAATTCCACACAAAAGTGCGGGTGGCTTCTTTTTTAAACAAAAAATCTAATTCAGGCTTTTTGTCTTTTTCACCGTCTTTAATTCCAACTTTCACATTTTCATATTTTTCTTCAAACCAATCACCAGCTGAAAAAATCGCATTGTAATCTTCAATTAGTTGCGCATCAGAACGATAGTTGGTATTTAAGGTGGCAATTTTTTGAGAATCATTGTTGGACACCAAATTCATAGCTTCATTACAAGTGTTGACATCAGCACCCTGAAAGCGATAAATGGATTGCTTGGGGTCGCCTATTAAAAACAATACTCGTTCCATAGCATTTTCGTTTTTTGCATAAAAAATACTACGAAAAATACTCCATTGATCCGCACTAGTATCTTGAAACTCATCGATAATTCCAAAAGCAAATTGCTCTTGCATTGCAGGGAGTAAAGTAGAATCTGGTTTTTGTAATTCCGCTGCTAAATTACTAATCATGGAGTCAAAAGTGATTAAACCCTTCTCTTGCAAGTGATCTTGATAAGCCTTGCGCAACTTATAAAATAAACTAGCGAATTTAGTGCTTTTTTTACTTTTGGGATAATAACGAACTTTTTCCAAAAGATGGTTTAGAGGAGATAAGTCAGTACCATCAATACGCGAAGTGCTAAAAGTTACTTCATTATTTTTGTACTCAGTGAGATAGTGTAAATCATTCAACAATTGTTCCGGATTCGTTGCATCAGCTTGAGTAATATCAGTAAATAATGTTTGTAAATTTTCTGATAAAGCTGGCCTAGAAGGTTGCAGCTTTTTCCCATCCTTTAAACACTGTCGCATCCAATTGTCAATTTTCGGATCTAAATTCTCATACATCTGCACAAACTGTTGCTTAATTTCAGCGGGAGTATATAATGGAGACCCCCAAGGCTGTTCGCCAAAAATAACGGCATCGTTGGAACTTGTTTTTTTGGCAATATCCTCCAAAATCCCCAAGGAAGCTTCGCCATACTCCGCAAAAAACTCTTGGATAATCTGAGTTAAATCCTCAGATAAATCTGTGCGGCGCAAAAAGTTGCGTATTACCAACTCACTCACATCGGAGCTAGAGGCGATTTCCTGCTTTAAAGGCGATTTGCTTTCAAAGGGATTGCTTTGCAAATACTTGTTGCAAAATCCATGAATGGTAAAAATACTAGCTTCATCAAAGGCGTTAATATTGCTTTCTAAATGCTGAATCAATGGATCATTTTGCTCTTGGGATTCTTTTTGCAATTCTACAATATGCTCAGCGATTTTTTCACGAATGCGCATTTTTAGTTCGCCGGTGGCTTTTTCGGTAAATGTTACCACCAAAACTTCGTCGAGATTCAAACGCTGCTCACGGATTCCAGGTAGCATTTCTGGTTCCAAGCACAATAGTTCTAAAACCAAGTGTTCAATGGTATAAGTTTTGCCAGTTCCCGCCGAAGCTGAAACAGCAAAGTGGCGCCATTTTTTTTGGCCAGTGGCGCATTCTTCAATAATTTGCTTATGCAATGGTTTCGATTTTTCTTTCATGGTATAAAATTCGGTTTATATTAATCAATAACAGGATTTTGGGGTTTTTCTGCAACTTTTTCTGCATTAAGTAACTTTTCTAAGCGAGCCTTTACCATATCCTCTGCGTTTAGAGGATAATCCAGCTCAGGTTTTAACAAAACATGTAAAGGTTTAGGTTTACTATTATATCCTGGTGCAAGCCCTGCAAAACCTGCTTTATTTGTTCTAATATCGTTAATAGGCAAATAATCCAAAGCGTGTTTAGGGTCCTGGGCATAATTGTAACAATGCTCCACAATGGCCTGGGCCTCTTCCGGAGAAATATGAAAATTAACGAAATTAACTAGCTTTTTCCCTGGCTTAAAAATGGTGAAAAACTGCGTGGGTTTTCGCTCTTTCAAAGCCCGCCAAATTGCTAAGAGATACATATCCAATAAATTTTTACCACTAGAATCCCCACTAGCTGTTATATGTAAAAACACCTCTTCATCATCATTATGCAATCTGTAACGAGCCGGCGTGCGATCTTTTAACAACTCGCTTTCGAAGTTGCACTTATAATCTTTTTGAATTTTAAAGCCAGCATATTCCTCTATTAATTTTGTGAAAGATTGGGCAGTTTCTTCCACTTTTTCAGAAAGCTTTTCTTTAAAGCCCGGGCGTAAAATATGCTCCACCGCCGCCCCGCTGGCGATAACTTTATTCATAACCAGATTAAAATGTTTTGAAGATAATTCTTGTAATTCTTCAAAATCGTAGTACTGCAGAGTTTCCCCCTGAAGCAGTTCTTTCTGCATACTAGTCACCCATTTATCCCTAAAACTCCATTCATCCAAACCAGAATACATCAACAAAGCATCGTCTTGCTGGCTGAGATCTTTGCTATTATCGGAATACAGCTTCAAATTTTGGGTAATGGTGTATTCCAGAGGATTTTCTAAAAATGTTGATAGCTGTTTATAAGTTAAGGGCGAAATATCGCGATTTACAGCGCTTTCCACACTGCTCGGAGTAGCTTTTTTCTCCTTCCGCTTAGCCATTAATTCCACTATGGCTTTTACCTGGGGAAACTCCACCAAATGCGCCAAGCTTTCAAAGGCATGGAGCGCCGCAGTCTGATGAATACCGCTAAAATCCAAGACATTTTGCCCATCTAAAAAGCGTTGCAATTCTATGAGCGTTGAACTGGGGTTTATGGGTGCGATTTTTGCCAAATCTTCGCACTGATAGCTCAAAGTCAAGCTCTGGCGCACGCAAACCAGCAACTCCAAAAACGCATATTGCATGGCGCGACGCGGATTGTTATCGCCGGGAATAGGTTTCCACCAACGCAAATCTAGGCGATCTTCGTTTTGTGGGGGCGGAAATTCTCCGCTGTGCATTCCCAGCACAAAAGCATGTTTCCAAGGCAAGGGACGCGCCTCCCGCAAGGTGCTAACCATCAGTTTACCACTTAGCACCGAGCTGCGCAAAGGCAATTCTTCGTCTAAGCGATTTTCGCACAATAAACGCCATTCATCCCAATTACAAGTGCCAATATGCTTAGCTAACTCGTGCAAATGCCCCACAAACATATTTTGCACATTTTTTTCTGCAGAACTATGCACAATATCAGGATTATAAGGGAAACTCAACCAAGTTTGCACCAATTTTTCCGTTAATTGCGCCCATTCCGCAAAAGTTTTGGTGGGGGAAGCTAAAGCTGTAAATTGTTGCCGCAAAAGCTCTAAATTACTGATAAATTCCCAGCGATTATCCAAATCTGCGCTACTAAAATTTTCCCAAGGCATTAACCAATCTTCTGCTTCCACATCCCCTTCATAAAGGGTGCTGGCCTTGTCCGTAAGGTCAGAAATTAACAGGCGTTGAATACCCCTTTCCCAAGATTGCTCATGTTGGTTCCATGAATTAAAGATATTAAGTTCATTGGCCCAAGTTTCCCACTCGATCTGGGTTTCTGCTGAAAAATTTCGAGTGGCTTGCACCAAAGGATTGCGCAAAAAGGCAAAAACTTGCGAGCGTTTCCACTCTTGATCGCTCAGCTCAAACAAAGAGTACATACCCTGGGCAAAAGCGCTGGCTCCTCCCTGTTCTTCGGTGAATTCATAGGGTATGTGATAGGGGTTTTCGGGCAAATTCACATCAAAAATCTGAGAAAAATAAGGACGATATTCTTCAGGTTTAGGGCAAAACACCCCAATTTCATGCAATTTAAGCTCCGGATCCCGGGCTAATAGGTACAAAATGCGTTCTCGCAGCACTTCCACTTCCCGCGCCATACCTGGCACCGCCACCATGCGTAAACTTTCATCTTCTGGGCTCAATTTCAGGGTTTTTTCGTCTTTTTTCGGGGAATCCACGCTAATTTTTGGCAAATCATCCATTTCCAAAGCATTTTGGCGATTATGCAAAGATTTTTGCACCGCTCCCAGCAAAGTTTCAGTGGCTGGAGTAGCATAATATTCATGGATATTGTAATCCGCCGCCTGACACCACAGGGCAATATTATCCCGCCCCGCCTGCCCCCATTGTTGCAACAGCGCATTGTCTCCAGAATCTGTCCAAATATCCCCCGGTTCTTCACTAGAAATCTGCTGCCAGTTCTTCTTTAATTTTTCCCTAGATTTGCTTTGACTCTGTTTAAAACGCTGTTCTTGTGGGGTCTCCACATCTTCCCAAAAATCGGCGCAAGGGTTCAACAAATAAACCTTAATGTCTAAATCGGCGCCGAGTTTTCCCCCATGGGCTAACTGAATCAAACAGTGCCGATGAAACAAACTCAAACCGCTAATACCAAACAAATGCACAGTTTGGCCTTGCAAAGCTTTCACTTCTGGCAAATCCCTTAAACTATCCCAATGTTTCAACCATAATTCCGGCAAAGTGCATAACTTTTCCCCATAAATTTCTCGCAATTTTTTTCGCGCTTCTTGGTAAAGCTTTTCTTGCCATTTTTCGTAAGGCTGCATTTTTTCTTTGCGATCAGGATTCTTCAATCCTTGGGAAAAAGCACCTTCTTCAAAGCCAAAACCCTTATGGGTAATTTTTTCATTTTCTATAATCAAAGGTCTATTACTTTGATATTCCAAAAAGAGTCGCGCCATGCGCTGTGCCAGCTGTACCCGGCGGCGCGATTGGCTAGATTCACTGCCCACCTCCAAATATTCACACAATTCGCTGGACAAACTCTCAGTGTTTTGCAATACCTGTAAAACAGCCAATTCCAAATGATCTGCCCGCAAACGCTCATGTTCATCAGTGGCCAAAAGGCTCCACAACCAGCTTTCAATCAACAAAGCTCGGTAATTGGCTACCAAGCCTTTGGACTCAGTCCACTGCAATTTCAACCACTTTTCTACCAGCTGATTTTGCACAATCACCGGGGGAAATTCAAAGGGATTTTTCCACTGTTCTTGCAGGGAACCGTGTAACTTACTGACTAGCTCTTCACTATGATTCGAAAAATGTAACTCTATGGCCATAAGTTACAATCTACATTTTTCAGCGTAAAAACAACCTAACTGTTTTCATGCCCTTACCAACTAAGAAACCTAATCTAAATCAGGTCTTTTAATAATTGCAATAAACAACTCGCGGTCAGTGTCGTTTACCAATTCTATATCTTGATGTTTGCTAAATGCGCGTCTAATACCGCTACCCACTCCCTGAAACGGCAAAATATAAGGCACATTTGAATACAAAATCGGACTTCTTATCACCGAGGTTCCAGTTTTGATGTTTTCGATGGTCAAAGTATTGGGCAATTTTCCCGGACTGATAATCTCTACGCGATCGTTAAAGACAAAAACTTTGATGCTAGAATTTATAAAGTAATCCCGATGCACCAAAGCATTTACCAACAGTTCTTGCAGAGTTACCTTAGGGATTTCTAATTGTCCCAGAGAATTAAAATCTTCTTCAACTTGCACTTCCTTAAGGTTTTGAATAATAAATGCCAGAGTTTGTTCATAGACAGATCTCAAATTCCCTTCAAAGGGTTCTTTTTTGTTCTGATAAACACTGGTTGCAATATCGAGCCCTTTAAACGCCATACAATGGACAGTAAAAGTTGGGCGAAACTTTTGCGGTTCTTTGCCAAACATTAACAATCCACCTAAGGTCAGATTGCCATTTTTCATCAGACCCAAATTAGATAGTAGCTCTGGCATGGTCAGATCTAAATCGTCAATGGATTTTTCTAGTTTTTTTTGAACAAAAACCCTAAACGCTTTTTCGTCAATATCATCAATTGATGTACCATTTACGACGGTTTCATCGGCGTACAAATTACCACTACTTTGCAGCAAACGCGCCAGCTCTTCTTTGGCCACAACTTTTCTTTTATCCGAACCGTTTTTAACCCAAATAGTGCCATTATTGTCCATGTGTGGCTTGCTAGCACCCTCTGATATATGAGCAATTATAATATTTTGTTCCTTTACTTTTACTGTTTCAGTATATATGTAAATCGGTGCTTTAACATTGTTTGAGGCTGCATTTGCTAATAATTCATTTGTAACTTGCAATTCTTCAAAAGAAAGGCCATTAATTTGCCCTGTTTTATCATCAATACCAATGATAATTAGGCCACCTTTTGTATTTGAAAAAGCAACCATTTCAGCAGCAATGGAATTAGCATTATTAACACGGAGTTTAAACTGAACCTTGCTAGATTCCCCCATTTGTATTATTTCTAATAGTTCTGATGCATTCATAATTTTTATGTTTTTATTGCGTTTTTATGTTACCTGCATAACTTATATATCATAATAATACATTTTAATTCAAAGCCAAGTGCGCAGGAATAATTTCAGGTTTAGTAACATCTTCCAGTTTTTCGCGCCGACGAATAAGCCCATAGCTACCATCTGCAAAAACCATAGCTATGGCTGGTCTATAAGTTATAAACTGCATCCATTGGGTAACATTATATGCACCCACAGGAGAAATCACCAAAGGTGTACCGGTGGGTAAAGGAGGCATATAAATCGACTCAGCCAGCACATCTATATTCATACAAAGAGGACCATATATTACCACTGGCTCTGGCGTACCTTTAGTTTCCACGGCGGGTTGAATATCCATATTATACCAAGTTGAGGTGTATAATAGGTTGATTCCAGCATCCACAAAATAGCTTTTTACCCCTGAAGATAACTGCTTTTGAGCAAACACCGTGGTTAACAAAAAGCCCGCTTCATCTACTATATGCCTGCCTGTTTCCAGAATCAATTTGGGATATTTATTTGCCGGGAGCAGCCTCATTAAAGTATCGCAAATTTTCTCTGCATATTCGTCTATATCTGGGGTTACTATATCCGAAGGCAAATAAGTTCCTTTTAATTTGTTTTTTGAAGGAAAACCCCCACCAATATCCAGGTATTCTATGCTAATATTAAAGCGATTTTCTATGTCAAACATAAATTTAACCATGGATTCCACTTGCTGAGCATAAGAATTAGGATCCAAAACAAAAGTTCCTATATGAGAATGCAAACCAACTAACTTAAGTGAAGGGCTCCTAGAAATGCGATTTACCGCTTCTACGGCCTGGGTGGTGTCCAAATTAAAACCAAACTTTTCCCAACGGGGGAAAATACCCGTTTCCATATTTAAGCGAATCCCAATATTAACCTGCTTGCCCAACTCACTAGCGATTTTTTCGGCGCGGTATATTTCTTGAAAATTATCGAGATTCACAGTGGCCCCATCAGTAAAAGCTCTTTTAAGATCTTCATCTGTTTTATAGGGGCCATTAAATATGATATCAGCGGGATTTACACCTAAACTAATAGCTTTTTCATATTCAAAACCTGATACAACCTCTGCAGTTTCCCCTTCTTGATGCAAAATAGAACAAATTGCCCCCAGATAATTAGTTTTATAAGACCAACTAAACTGAGTATTAGGGTATCTGGTAGAAAAAGCTTGATGGAGTTTTCTATACTGATTTCTAATGGTTTTTTCACTGAAAACAAAGAGTGGTGAGCCATATTCCGCCAACAACTTTTGTACTGCAACGCCATCAATCTCGCTTTTAATTGGACGATAATAGTTATTGCCAAATTTGTTCATTCCCCCCATAAGTTGCTTTTTTAAAGTGGGTTTTACATATACTTTTTTCATAATAACCTCTTCTACTTTGATTCCCCATTAATTGAAAGTGTTTCTAAATCTGTTATAGATTTGATCATTTCTGCAGTGTATCTAATTAAAGTTTTGCCCGCCTCATAGTCCGAATGAGTGTCGTATTCTTGCCCTATAAGCAGCTTCACTAACCTTTCGCACAAATTGATTCCACATCCTGTGGCCATATAAATCCAAGCGGGAAAACGCGGATTAATTTCTATTAAATAAAGCTCTCCACTCCTGGCTTCCATCATAATTTCCAGTTCAAAACCCCCGCCCCATTTTGTGGCTTGTACAAATTTCTGCGCTGCGGCAAAAATCTTCTCGTTTCTTATGCTTACATTAGTCCAGATCTTCCCCTGGTTGGTAATGGTCATTTTTTTCGTAGCCACCGCTCCCATTTCATTGCCTTTACCATCACCTAAGCCAATAAGATTGTATTCATCGCCCTCTATAAACTGCTGGGCTATTACTGGCAAACCCCATTTTGCAGAAATATTGTAAAATTGCTTAATGGCATCATCCCTAGATTTAACCTTGTAAGCTTCATAAAA
>JAAZFC010000114.1 GCA_012511955.1 Fibrobacter sp.
CGCCCATATTGACCATGGAAAATCCACTTTGGCGGATCGTTTATTGGAGCTAACCAACACGGTGTCCAACAACGACATGACCTCCCAAGTGTTAGACAGCATGGATTTAGAAAAAGAACGAGGCATTACAATTAAAGCTCACGCCATAAGAATGAAATATGAAAATTCCCAAGGAGAATTCATATTTAACATGATAGATACTCCTGGGCATGTGGATTTTAGCTATGAAGTATCGCGTTCATTAGCAGCTTGTGAAGGTGCTATTTTAGTAGTAGATGCTTCTCAGGGAATAGAAGCCCAAACTCTTTCTAATCTTTATCTGGCCATAGAAAACGACTTAACTATAATTCCAGTTATTAACAAGATTGATTTGCCTGGAGCCACTCCAGATGTAGTGGCAGAAACCGTGGGTGAACTATTAGGCTATGAACCCGCTGAAATACCACAAATCTCTGCTAAATCTGGAATAAATATAGACCAAGTTTTAGAAAAAATCGCCCAAGAAATCCCCCCACCCCAAGGTGAACCCAAAAGTCAAGCGAGAGCATTAATTTTCGACTCTGTTTATGATAGTTATCGTGGAGTTATAATTTATGTGCGCGTGGTTGATGGAGAAATCAGACCCGATACCCGCATACGCATGATGACCACTGGGGCAGAATATTTTGTTACTGAAGTGGGCACCTTTACCATCCAAAGAAACCCTAAAGATGTGTTAAAAACTGGTGAAGTGGGCTATATTCTAGCAAACATCAAGAAAATAAGCGATGTAAATATTGGCGATACAGTCACAGATTTAGAAAACCCTGCCTCAGAAACCTTGGCTGGCTACAAAGAAATTTTACCTATGGTTTTTTCAGGAATTTACCCAGTAGATCCTGAAGATTACAAGGAATTAAGAGAAGCTCTTGAAAAACTACAACTTAACGATTCAGCACTGTCTTGGGAACCAGAAACATCTGAAGCTTTAGGTTTTGGATTTAGGGCTGGATTTTTGGGTTTACTACACATGGAAATTGTGCAAGAACGCTTAGATAGGGATTTTGGAGTAGATATCATTACCACAGTCCCCAACGTGGAATATCATGTAAAACTAAATGATGGCACAGAACTTAAAATTGAAAGTCCCAGCAAGCTCCCTGAAGCTAATTATTACGAATATGTAGAAGAACCCTATGTATTAGCACAGCTTTTTACCCCTAAAGATTATGTGGGGGGAATAATGCAATTGGCTGAAGAAAAGCGGGGAGAGTTTAAAAATATGGAATATTTAGATGAGACTAAGGTCTTATTAAAATATGATATTCCTCTGGCTGAAATAATGTTTGACTTTTATGATAGGCTCAAATCCATTTCGCGCGGATATGCGGGATTCGACTATGAAAGCGCTGGCTATCGTAAAAATGCTCTAGTTAAACTCGATATTTTGCTTAATGGCGACCCTGTGGATGCTTTCTCAGTGATAATTCACCGCGATAAAGCTTACCAGTACGGAAATGCTATTTGTGTACGCCTTAGAGACTTGATTCCCCGTCAACAATTCGATGTGGCAGTACAAGCAGCCATTGGTGGCAAAATCATTTCTCGCACCACGGTAAAAGCAC
>JAAZFC010000115.1 GCA_012511955.1 Fibrobacter sp.
TCCTGCTCGCTCCAAAGAACTATTCTTAGAGGGGTTGGGCTGCGCAGGCGCTATGCTTCGTTGCGCTTCAGTAGATCTCCGAACTTTACTCAACTGCTCTTAGCCGATTCGCATTAGCTAATCGGCAGCTAGTTCGGAAGTCTATAATACACAACCAAGCTTATGTGTATTCTTCGCCGTTTTTCCTTTGTCTTTCTCGCCTAGCTTCCTGCTCGCTCCAAAGAACTATTCTTAGAGGGGTTGGGCTGCGCGAGCGTACTGCTGAAACCACGGTTCCCGAGATTTAAATAATGATTTCGTGCAAAACTGTATCGACTGTATCGATGAGAAATATGTCGCCCAGCGTATGTTGGACTTCCGGACTTTCTATCAGCCAGCATTAGCGGGCTGATTAAAATCATCCAGGCATAGTCCGGAGAAGTAATAAGTTTGCAGAAAGCTCCGTATTTACTTCTTTTCTGTATAGGGGAATGGTGACAACACGGTCATCGCTCACGGTCCTCGAGTGGTTTTAATCAGCACAGTTAATTTTTAAGATGTGATTAAAATTGTATCGAGGATGGTCATTATTTGGTTTATTTTAACGCAAAAATATGTATCTTTAGTACATAAATTAGAGTTTTTTTAAACTAGTGCTAGGTTTGCCATGTCTAATAATTTCGAAACAAAGATAAATCAGCTATTACAACAACAACCCAAAAATGTAGTTTATACCAGTAGTTGGATGGTGCAAAATGGCTATAGTTTAGAATTACAGAGAACTTATCGGAATTCAAAATGGTTTCAGAGTATAGGTGAAGGTGCAATGGTTAGGAGCGGTGAAATTGTAAATTATTTGGGAGCTTTGTATGCTTTGCAAAAACAGCTTGGGATGGCGGTACATTTAGGCGGTAAAACAGCTTTAGAATTTCAAGGATTACTTCATTATTTAAATTTTTCACAGACTGAAGTTACTTTATTTGGCGGTTCTGGTGTAAGGCTACCTACTTGGTTTGAAAAAGGTCAATGGAAAACCCCAATAAGTTACCAAACTAGCAATTTTTTGCCTGCCAAAGCAAGCCTTATTAGTTGGCAAGCCACTGGTTTTGAAGTTTTGATATCTTCACCTATAAGAGCTTTTTTAGAACTATTGCTTCTTTTGAAAGAGTCCGCTGAATATGTGCCTATTTATGAAATATTATTAGGAATGAATAATCTTCACCCCAAAGATGTGCAAGCGATTTTAGAAGTTTGCTCTTCTGTAAAAGTAAAACGACTTTTTCTCTTTATGGCAGAAAAGACAGGGCATAGTTGGTTTAATTACCTAAATATAGAAGATATGGAATTGGGACGTGGCAAAAGAAGCTTGGTGAATGAAGGCGTATATGATTATAAATATAAAATAACAGTTCCAAAAGATTTGATGCTATATGAATAAGCTTACTTATAAAAAACAGGTTGATCTATTATTAAAAGTTTTACCTGAGATAGCAAAAGAGCCTGGGTTAGCTCTGCATGGCTGAACAGCTATTAATCTTTTTTACAGAAATATGCCCAGACTTTCAGTAGATATAGATTTAACCTGGCTTTCTTGTGAAAGAAGAGAAATGGCTTTCCCAAAAATTAATCAAGCATTAAATGCAGTGAAAATCAAATTGGAAAAGTATAATTCCCCAATAAATATTACACACGACAAAGGAAACCTAAAACTGATTATTTCTAAAAATGGTGTAGGAATAAAGACTGAAGTAAACCCTATCAAAAGAGGAGGTTATGCAGAACCAGTAGAGCTTGAACTTTGTGAAAAAGCTCAACAGGAATTTAATGTTTTTTGCGTCACTCCAGTTGTAGAAAAAGGGATGCTATTTGGTGGGAAAATTTGTGCAGCTTTAGATAGACAGCACCCAAGAGATTTGTTTGATATAAAATGGCTGTTGGATGAAAGTGGATGGGATGATGTAATTAAAAAAGGATTTATATTTTATCTAATCTGTGGTAATCGCCCAATCTATGAACTTCTGTTTCCGCATTTTGCTGATCAGAGCAATGTTTTTCAAACACAGTTCAGCGGAATGTCATCTTATCCTTTTTCTTACAAAGACTTTGAAAATACCCGTAAGAAATTAGTTGAATTGATTCATAAAAAGTTGACAAATAACGATAAGAAATTTTTATTAGAATTAGAAAATGGAACACCAAATTGGCAAATTTATGATTTCAAAGATTTTCCAGCCGTTAAATGGAAGCTTAGAAATGTTGAAAAGTTCAAAAAGGAGAAACCTAATGAGCATAGAGAAATGCTTAATAAATTAGAGAACGGTTTTAATGTTCTCTAATAATTAGAAAAAAACGAAAGCACAGCTTCCCTCTGAGATTTTCTAAATTTAAGTCCATGAAGCTTGAATTTTCCCCCTTAATTAACTCTGCAGATCAAAAAGTTGTGATTGCCAGCCACAGCTTTAATCGCTGGCTCAAAGAAGCCAAAAAAGCTTATACTCTCCAGCGTATTCGCATTGATTCGGTGGATATGGTAGTGCGCAATGGGCGACCATTTCCCCTGTTTATCAAAGCTCGTTGCTTGGCCATTGCACCCACCGGGGAAAGCTACGATCATACTGTTTTGATTCGCGGTTTGGCCGTGGCGATTTTGGTGGTTTTAATCTGTGAAAACCGCAAATACTTGCTTTTGGTGGAGCAATCGCGTTTGCCCATTGCTAGCCCCAGCTTTTTAGAAATTCCTGCGGGAATGCTCGACGAAAGCGATGATAGCGCAGCGGTTGCCATCAAAGAATTGTCCGAAGAAACTGGCTTAGCGGTGGAAAAATCACAGCTGAAATTGTTGCACCCAGCTTTGGCCATTTCTTGCGGCATTTTAGACGAAAAAGTAGCGCTTTATGCCGTGGAAATCTCGGTAAATGTGGCGGAATTAGAGAAGTTCAAAAATCGCAAGCAAAGTTATGACGAAGAAAATGAAAATATTATTACCAGAGTAATTCCCTACGAAAAAGCCGCCGAAGTTTTTCTAGATTCAAAGGGAATTGCAGCTTTATATTTTTACGAAAAACTGAGGTCAGGCGAATGATAAATGCAGCCATTGGTCAGATGAAAATCGTGCCGGGAGCGGTGTCTCTCAATTTGCAAAATGCTCAAAAAATGGTGGATCAAGCCAGTGCTTTAGGGGCAGAATTGTTGGTGTTGCCAGGCTGGTGTTTGAGTGGAAAATGGCGAAAAAACACTAGCCTTTCTATGCAGCGCGAATTGCACTTGCAATGCGTGGAAGCGGGCATGGAACTGGCTAAATATGATCCCAATATTACCGTGGTTTTTGGCAATATGCAAATAGATGATTTTAGCTCCGCAATTTGGGTGGGGCAGGGGGGAAAGTTCAGCGTGCACTCTCCGGGGAAAGCATTAAGTTTGGAGATGGGGAAGCGCAGTTTGCGTGTGGGACTAAGTGTGGGGGAGGCGGTGGGAGACCCGACGGTGGATTTAATGGTGGTATGCGGAGGGGATCCGTATTTTCGCCAGAACGAAAGTCCCAGACAAAAATGGGCGAAAATAGCCCAGCAAAATGATTGCGCAGTTTTATACGCCAGTGGGGTGGGCTTGCAAAACTGCGGAGATAAAATGTATGCCCTGCTGGGCTGCAGCGCCGCCGTGGAACGCGGGGGGAAATTGGTGTACAAGCTGCCCCCAGACCAAGAGCAATGCTCTTTGGTGACTTGGCACTCACCTAGCGCCACCACCGTTACTCCTAAATCCGAAATGAGTTTTACATTTTTCGCTTTGCGCCGGGTAATCGCCGATTATATGGAGCAAAGCAGTTTGCGCAAAGTAGTGGTGGGCGCGTCTGGCGGCATAGATTCCGCCGTGGTGGCAGCGCTGATGGTGCATGTTTGTGGCCCTGAAAATGTGCTGCTGATTTCCATGCCCAGTGCCTATAACAGCGCCACCACTCAAAGCTTGGCACGCAAATTAGCGCAAAATTTGGGATGCTATTTTGCCACGGTGGGCATTGACCAAAGCGTGGCACTTACCCAGGAGCAAATATCCGGGCTAGAGATAAAAAACGCTGCAGGAGCTACCCAAAACTTAAAACTCAGCGATTTTCATCTGGAAAATGTGCAGGCTCGTGACCGCAGCGGACGCATTTTAGCCGCTGCCGCCGCTGCTTGGGGAGCTGTTTTTACCTGCAATGCCAACAAAGTGGAAGCCACCGTGGGCTATTCCACCCTTTACGGAGACCACGGAGGCTTTATCGCACCGCTGGGCGATCTCTGGAAACATGAAGTTTACGCATTGGGAAGATATTTGAACCATATCTTCGCCAGCGAAGTTATGCCCGAAGGGGTCTTTAATATCAAACCATCTGCCGAACTTTCACCCCAGCAAAATCCTGAAAAAGGCGGTGGCGACCCCTTTCATTACTGGTATCACGATCAATTATTGGCGGCCTTTACCGAAAAAGGCTTAGGCCCCACCGCCCTAAAAGAAGCCTACCAAAAAGGACACTTAAAAGCGCTGTTGAATTTGGACCGACCCGTGGAAGAATTGTTTGCCTCGGCAGAGGAATTTGAGGCAGATTTGCAACATTGGTGGCGACAATACACCGGCCCTGGTGCTTTTAAACGCGTGCAAGCTCCCCCCGTGATTACTGTGGCACTCCCACCGAAGCTACTCAGGCTCAAATAACTCAGCTACATTTCTATCAGTAAACAGATAAAGTAGCATGATGGTTTTTGATTTAGTGCCATTATCGTATTCTATAGATATTGTTCCTTTTACATAATCCACATCCATCTTTCTGTAGTGGGGAACCTCGTTTGTGAGTTGTGCATGAATCGCTTTAGTGAGTTCCGCATATATATGCTGCGTATGTGCATGGTTGTCGAGCATCTTTAAATGTAAGCCAAATATGGCATCCCTAACTACAACATCCCGCAATCTGGCTATTAACTTAGCCTCATCATTTATAATTCGGTTATATGAGCTATGATATAAGTTCATTGATACCGAGTATTGGTATTCTCCATCATCATAAGAGACTTTAACAACAACACCATCAAGTGCGTCCATTGCTTCGATGGATAAGTGTTTTCTGCGTATAATGGAAAATGGATATATATCCCTGAATACATCCAGTGATGCCTGTAATAGATATTCTCTATGTGCGTATATATACTTGCATAGATCAGATGAAATTGAAGCTTTGGAACCCATTATGTCATTAATATATAAATTGTTTTGCCTATAAATACATGTTTATTTCGTGCAAAACTATATCGACTGTATCGATGGGAGGGGTATTCTCCTGGGTCATGGAAGAAAGTAGTAAGTAGTTAGCCCACGGTCCCCGAGTGGTTTTGATGAGATAAAGAAGTGCAGATTTAATGGCAAAAATGTATCGAGGGGGCTTCTAGGCTCTTCACAAACTAGCCTAAACGAGTCGGCTAAAAAACAAGTCCTAACAATATGTTATCCTGTGTATATTGGACTTCCGACCTCTCTACAAACTAGCTGATGCGAGTTTGTGAAAATCTTTTTAGATGAGGTCAGAGAGGGGAAAAATCCCCTGTCTGCGACCACGCCGCCCCAAAGCATTGCCACCCGTACCTCGGCGGCGCGTTCTCCGCCACCCCTTATGCGGGGACACCCCGCAACGCCCCGGGAACCTGGCGGAAATCCTTTAATAAATAAAAGAAAATGTTTTAAAAAACTGATGGAGAAGCTAAACTGACAAAATATGTCGGTCTAGCTGAGTTATATTAAAAATATAGGCAAATCAATGCTTTAGTATTTGAATAGATAAGAAATAGTGTTATTAATGTGTGTGGCAACAATGTGGAAGAAATAAAAAAAGGCGAGTGGAACCCGCCTCAAGTGTTTTCACAACGGAATAATCCTTATTGTGAATTGCTTACATTAGTAATATACTTAGTAATATAACTTTAAAAACAATAAAAGGCAACTGTTATGAAAAAAGTACTCGGTTTAGATTTAGGTGTAACTAGCATTGGCTGGGCTTTGGTTAATGAAGCTGAAACAAGTGAAGAAAAGTCATCTATTATAGATGTCGGTGTAAGAGTAAATCCTTTGAGTTCAGATGAAAGGGATAACTTTAATAAAGGAGCGGCTATAACCACAAATGCAGAACGCACTCTAAAAAGAGGTATGAGAAGGAGCCTGCAGCGTTACAAGTTGCGCAGAAAAGTCTTAAAAGAAATTTTATTAAAAAATGGTATAATAAAAAAAGATACTGTTCTGCATGAAAGCGGTACTAACACCACTCACCAAACCTTAGGTTTAAGAGCAAAAGCAGCCACAGAGAGAATAGAATTAGAAGAATTTGCCAGAGTTTTGTTAGCAATTAATAAAAAGCGAGGTTATAAAAGCAACAGAAAAGCAAAAGGTGGCGACGAAGGTACTTTGATTGATGGAATGGAGGTAGCAAAGCTTTTACATGAAAGAAGTATCACCCCAGGTCAGTATGTTTTAGAGTTAATTCAAGCAGGCAAAAAGAATTTACCCGAGTTTTATGCCTCAGATTTACAAAGTGAGTTTGATCAAATTTGGGAAAAACAAAAACCTTTCCATCCAGAAATGTTACTTGATGACTTTAAACAACAATTACAAGGAAAAAGCAAAAGACAAACAAGCTCCATATTTTTAGGAAGGTTTGAAGTGTTTACTGCAGAGAATAAAGCCACAGACAAGCGCTTGCAAGCTTATACATGGAGAACAGATGCTTTGAAAATCGAGTTACCTATAGAAGAGGTTGCTTTTGTGTTAGGCGAAATTAATGGACAAATTAACGCTTCAAGCGAATATTTGGGTGCCATTGGCGATAGAAGCAAAGAATTGCATTTTAACAAACAAACCGTAGGGCAGTATCTCTATGAATTAGTGCAAAGAGATTTTCACAATAGTTTGGCTAATCGAGTTTTTTATCGCCAAGATTACTTTGATGAGTTCAACAAAATATGGGATGTGCAAGCACAATTTCACACCGAACTTACCAAGGAATTAAAAAAAGAAATTCGTGATGTGGTCATTTTTTATCAGCGCAGATTAAAAAGTCAAAAAGGACTTATTAGTTTATGCGAATTTGAATCTCGTAGTATAGAAATCAAAAAAGATGGCGTAATTAAGAAAAAAAATGTTGGCCCACGGGTTGCCCCTAGATCTTCTCCAATTTTTCAGGAGTTTAAAACTTGGCAAACTATAAATCATATAGTATTAAGTGAGCCTGGACAAGAATCAAGGTCATTGGAAGAAGATGAAAGGTTAGCATTATTTGAGGAGCTTAGTATAAGAAAAAGCATGAAAATATCCCATGTTCGTAAAGCATTGGGTTTGTCTAATAAAGTTCAGATGAATTTTCCCGAGCTAGACGGTAATCAAACGGCTTTTGAATTGATTGAAGCATATTTACAAATTGTAAATTTTAGTGGACATGGCGAGTTAAAAGCCTCGTCGTATAAAGCAAATCATATTATTGAAACCATAAGCAATGTTTTTGAAGGCTTGGGCATAAATACTGGTATTTTAAAGTTCGACTCAAGTCTAAACTCTAAAGACATAGAGAATCAACCTTATTACCGTTTATGGCATCTTTTATATTCTTATGAAGGTGATAATTCACGCACTGGTATTGACAGTTTATTAGTAAAACTTAAAGAGGATTTTGGCTTTGAGCCTGAATATGGCAGAATAATTGCCCAAGTAGCCTTTAAAAATGACTACGCTAGTTTGTCAGCTCGGGCAATGAAAAAGATTTTACCTTATTTACAAGGGGGGAATATTTTTAGTGAAGCTTGTGAGTATGCAGGTTACAAACACTCCAAGGATTCTTTAACTAAAGAAGAAATTGCTAATAAGGTGTATTTAGATAAACTTGAAATATTACCAAAAAACAGTTTGCGTAATCCAGTGGTAGAGAAAATTCTTAACCAAATGGTCCATGTGGTAAATGGAGTAATAGATGAATATGGTAAGCCAGATGAAGTTCGCATTGAGCTTGCTAGAGAACTAAAACACAGTGCGGCTGAAAGAGAGCTGATGACTAAAGGGATTGCTTCAGCTACAAGAGAGAACAATGAAATACGGGAAAAACTACAAGCAGAACCTTTTAACTTACAGTATGTGAGTCGTAACGATATAATCAGATACAAACTTTATGAAGAATTGAAAGATAGGGGCTACAAAACCCTTTATTCAGACACATATATTTCAGAAAACAGCTTATTCAGCAAAAAGTTTGATGTTGAGCATATTATTCCGCAATCGAAACTGTTTGACGACTCTTTTTCAAATAAAACCTTAGAATTACGAGAAGTTAATTTAGAGAAAAGCAATGACACTGCCCATGATTATATCCTAAAAAAGTATGGTGAAGAAGGCCTAGAGCAATATTTTCGCAGAGTTGAGGATTTACACCGTGGCGGTGCTATTGGTAGGGCTAAGCTTAACAAGCTAAAAATGTCCGGAGCAAATATTCCCCAAGACTTTATAGAACGAGATTTGCGTAATACTCAATTTATCGCTAAAAAAGCTTTGTCAATGTTTAGAGATTTAGTTCCCAGCACTGTTGCTACCACAGGGCAAATAACAGCAAGGCTCAGGGAAGATTGGGGGCTAATGAATATACTTCAAGAGCTAAACTGGGAAAAATATCGCGATTTAGATATGGTAAAGAGCTTTAAAAACCGAGCAGGTCATGAAGTGCGGCGCATTGAAAACTGGAATAAACGTAGTGACCATAGACACCATGCCATGGATGCTCTTACTGTGGCATTTACCAATAGGCGCTATGTACAATATCTTAATAATCTTAGCGCCAAAAGTGACAGATCAGGGGAGATATTTGGAATAGAGCAAAAAATAACCTATAAAAATGCTAACAATAACAGGCTGTTTGTATCACCCATGGAAAATTTTAGGACAGAGGCTAAAAAGCATTTAGAAAATGTCTTAGCTTCCATAAAATCCAAGAATAAAGTGGTAACAAGAAACACTAATATTACCAAAAGAAAAGGTGGTGTAAATAAAAAAGTTCAACTCACGCCCCGGGGGCAGCTACATAAGGAAACTGTTTACGGTTCCATAAAGCAGCCTGTCGTCAAAATGGAGAAAATAGGAGGAAAGTTTGATGCAGAAAAAATTGCCACGGTTTGCAGTCCTAGATATAGAGAGGCGTTATTAAAGCGTTTAAATGAGTTTGATAATGCTCCTAAAAAAGCATTTACTGGAAAAAACTCACTTGCTAAAAATCCAATTTGGATAGATAAAGAAAAGAAAATAGCTGTACCAGCAGAGGTAAAAACTCAAGTATATAAGACAGTTTATACAATACGAAAGCCTGTAAATAAAGATCTTAATGTTAATCAAATAATAGATCCTCACATTAAAAAAATTATAAGTGCACATATTGAAAAGCATAACAAAGATGCTTTAAATAATTTGGATGAAAATCCTATTTGGCAAGATAAAGCTAAAACTATTCCTATAAAAAATGTTACAGTCAAAGGGATTAGCACTGCTTTGTCATTGCGTACAAATAATCAAGGCAAAGCCATAGATTTTGTTAGTAGCGGAAATAACCATCATGTGGCCATATATCGTGATGATAAAGGAAATTTACAAGAAAATGTGGTTTCCTTGTACGAAGCTGTGCAAAGATCAATAAGAAAGGAAGCAATTATTGATAAAACGCTCAATGCTGATTTAGGCTGGGAGTTCCAGTTCACCATGAAAAATAATGAATACTTTGTGTTTCCAAATTCAGAATTGGATTTTGATCCTAGCAAAATTGACTTATTAGATCCTGATAATTATGCCAAAATAAGCCCTCATTTATTTAGGGTGCAAAAACTTACTAAAGGAGATTATTATTTTAGACACCATTTAGAGACTTCTGTTGAAGGAAATAGAAGCCTGATTGGTGTTACTTGGAAAAGGTTAAGTAAAGTTGGTATAAAGGGCATTATAAAAGTTCGTATTAACCATATAGGCAAAATTGTGACAGTGGGGGAGTATTAGGAGGCTAAAGTCATGGTAAAGCGCACTTTGCTATTTACTAGTCCAGTTTATTTAAAGATAAAGCGTAAGCAGTTGCTTATTGAATATGCTGGTGGTAAAAAAAAGTATGCCGATGTAGTGGATCTAGGTTTGGTGGTTTTAGAACATCCTCAAATTACCATTACTCACGGCGTTTTGAATGCTTTGTTAGAAAATAATTGTGCATTAGTAACTTGTAATTATAAGCACATGCCCGCAGGTCTTATGTTGCCATTGGCTGCCAATACTTTGCAAAGTGAGCGTTACCAAAATCAAATTAATGCCACTGTGCCTTTAAAAAAGCAATTGTGGCAACAAACTGTACAGGCAAAAATTCGTAATCAAGCTAGTGTTTTAGCACTTTATGGATTTACCATAGATAATATGTTAGCCTGGGCTAAATCAGTTAGGAGTGGGGATAGTGAAAATAGGGAAGCCACTGCCGCTGTTTATTATTGGAGTGAGCTTTTTAAAGCTGTGGATAATTTCACTAGAGAAAGGGAAGGTGTTAGCCCAAATAACTTTTTAAACTATGGCTATGCTATTTTAAGAGCCGTGGTAGCCAGAGCTTTAGTAGGGGCAGGGCTAATCGTTACTTTAGGCATACACCACCATAATCGCTATAATGCTTACTGTTTAGCTGATGATATAATGGAGCCTTATAGACCTTATGTGGATATGCTTGTTTATGAAATTTTGGAAGAATATGGAGAAAATGAGGATATTCCCATGGATATAAAAGCAAAACTTTTGAAAATACCAGTTCTGGATACCATAATAAGGGAACGGCGCCGCCCTTTAATGAATGCGGTTGAAGAAACCACAGCATCTTTGGTGCAATGCTTTGCTGGTGAAACTCGCAAACTTTCTTACCCAGAAATACCATGCAGCGTATAAGTGAGTATAGAACTATGTGGTTATTAGTATTTTTCGATTTGCCTACTTTAACCAAGGCAGATAGGCGAGAACATACTCGCTTTCGTGAAAACCTTTTAAAATCGGGTTTTAAAAGGTTTCAGCTCTCCATATATATGCGGCATTGTTTTAGCATGGAAAATGCCAAAGCATATATAAACCGCATCAAAAACTTTATGCCAGATAAAGGTAAAGTAAGCATTTTAAATATTACTGATAAACAATTCGGTAGAATTTTGCTTTTTTATGGTGCTAAAGAAGTGGATCCGCCACCTGAAACCCAACAACTAGAGATATTTTGAAATAAAAATCCAGTCTTTAAACAAAAAACTCCCTGCTTAAACAGGGAGTTTTTTTATTTGCTAAAACATGCTTTAACTTGTTGCAAATCAAGCCTTTATAAGAATCGTGCTGTTTCAGCTATTCTTATATTACTAAAAATGTAAGCAATTCACAACTGGGGTCTTTGTCGGTAATCACAATGGAGATGCTGTTTCAGCTATTCTTATATTACTAAAAATGTAAGCAATTCACAACAGCCGAGCTAAACGCGAGCGTGTAAAGCAAGCTGTTTCAGCTATTCTTATATTACTAAAAATGTAAGCAATTCACAACATAAACGACGCTTTATAAACAACGCTGTCCGCTGTTTCAGCTATTCTTATATTACTAAAAATGTAAGCAATTCACAACCTTAGTTGTATAATGCCATCATATCTTGTTTGCTGTTTCAGCTATTCTTATATTACTAAAAATGTAAGCAATTCACAACAGAGTGGCCTCCTTAGCTGTTCTGTTGGGTGCTGTTTCAGCTATTCTTATATTACTAAAAATGTAAGCAATTCACAACACTGTCGTTATAAGTAAACACCAATTGCGCGCTGTTTCAGCTATTCTTATATTACTAAAAATGTAAGCAATTCACAACACAATTTACTGAATTAACTTGAATTGACTCGCTGTTTCAGCTATTCTTATATTACTAAAAATGTAA
>JAAZFC010000135.1 GCA_012511955.1 Fibrobacter sp.
ATATGGCTCCCGCTAGAGTCCAGGGCCAGGGAGCTAGTAAGGAAATAATTGCTGGAATAAAGGACCTAGAAAAGATCGCTCTAGATGTAATTATTGTCGCTAGAGGTGGAGGATCGATTGAGGAACTTTGGGTCTTCAATGATGAAGAGCTAGCTAGGGTAGCTTTTGCTAGCCCCATTCCCCTTATCTCTGCCATTGGTCATGAAAGAGATTATACGATTTTGGATTATGTAGCTGATGTAAGAGCGGCAACACCCTCTGAAGCAGCAGAACTAGTCATTACTCCTAGTTATGAACTCCAAGAAAGAATAAATAAATATGAACGAAGACTAGAAAGTTCCTTGATGGGCAAAGTCCAAAACTCTAGATTGGAGTTAGAACATCTTTTACAAAGGAGAGTCTTAAAACACCCTTTAGGGGCGCAAAATGTAAGTCGGCAAAGGGTTGATGATCTTGCTCAGCGTTTAGAGTTTGCTCTTAGGCAAAAAATGAACCTTAGCCGAGAAAATTTTAAAACTTGGTTAGCCAAACTCGATGGTTTGAGCCCCTTAAAAATTATGTCTTTAGGTTATAGTGTTTGTAAAGATGCCCAATCGGGAGAAATACTTGTTAGTAGTGAAAATCTTAAAAAAGGAGATCTCTTAGAGATAATGTTTGCTAAAGGTGAAGCAAGGTTAAAGGTGGAGGGGCTTTCTTAAATAAATTATTTACTGAGCTGGGAGGGTGGTTATGGGAGCAAAGAAAAAAGAATTGACCTTTGAAGAAGCTTTAGACAATCTGGAGAAGATTGTTGATGATCTAGAAGAAGGAAAACTAAAATTAGAAGAATCTCTAGAGCTTTTTGAAAAAGGAATTGAGTTGTCAAGATTTTGTCAGAAAAAATTAGAAGAAGCTGAAGGCAAGATTGAAATATTGCTTAAAGGGCAAGATGGGAGCATCTCCCTTAAACCATATGATAGTGGGTTGAATGACGATGAAAATTAAGGAAGAAATTAAAAAATACAAGTTGTTGGTAGAGGAACATCTAGGGAAGCTACTCCAAAGAGATGACGTGCCTGAAGAACTACTCAAGAGCATTGAATATTCCTTGTTGGCAGAGGGGAAAAGAATAAGGCCCATCCTTTGCCTACAATCTTTTCTCCTCTTCCAAGAAGATCTTGAGCAAATATTAGACTTTGCTTGTGGTATTGAAATGCTTCATACCTACTCGTGAATTCATGATGTTTTACCAGTAATGGATGATGATGACTATATGAGGGGTAAATTAACTAACAACAAAATCTTTGGTGAAGCTAATGCTCTTTTAGCG
This sequence comes from Fibrobacter sp., assembly GCA_012511955.1. Lineage (GTDB taxonomy): Bacteria > Fibrobacterota > Fibrobacteria > Fibrobacterales > Fibrobacteraceae > JAAZFC01. Next base: position 1,310 of record JAAZFC010000135.1, read on the forward strand.
GGAGATGCCCTTTTTACCTGGGCCTTTGAACTTATGTTGCAAAATAGGGGGCACCTACCCCAAGAAAGAGTGCTTTTAGCTTGTTTGGAAATGGCTAAAGCTACAGGTCCTGCAGGTATGGTTGGTGGGCAATATTTGGATATGGCCATGGAGAATAAAGAAATATCTCCAGAGATGTTGGAAAATATCCATGCACTAAAGACCGGCAAATTGATACAAGCTTCTGTATCGACAGGAGCCATCCTAGGGGGGGCCCAAGGAAATCATTTGGAATCACTAAGAGATTATGGGAAAAATTTGGGTCTTCTCTTTCAAATTACCGATGATCTCCTTGATGTCCGTGGGGATAGTGAAAAGACTGGTAAGGAAAGTAAGAAAGATTTACAGAGAGGGAAAGCAACATTTCCTAAAATTTTTGGAATAGCTAAAGCAGAAGATATTGCTTATTTAACAAAGGAAAAGACAAAGAGGAATTTATCTTTCCTTAGTCAAGACTGTGATTTTTTTACTGCCTTAGCTGATTATATTTATACAAGAGAAGCCTAACAATTGCTAGCTTAAAATAGCTATGTTATAATATTATATGTCGGTGGTTGCAGTATTCTAGTCAGCTATTCGCCTCTGAAGGCGGGCCTAAAAATCCGTTGAAGGGCACATCGATGAAGTTCCTGGTGCTGGCTTCTTACGCCCAGTTTGGGGTTAGCGTTGGGAGTTAAGGATCACGGGGCGATCCGCAATGGCATGCGGGCGTTGACCCTGGTTCCGCGGAGGCTCGACTAGGTGGCTATACCTAGCGGGGAACCTACAGATACTGCAAGGTAGCTGTAGCGTAGCCTGCTTTGCGTGGTAAAGGGAGAGGCAATGTGAAAGCCTATTTTGTTGGGCCCAACGAGCTAGGCTCTTTCAGCTGAAACCTTTACTGCAAAAGAAGCTAGGGGGCTTGAATATGCTGTTAAGGAAATCTTCTAGGCTGTCCTTTAATTAGGGTTAGAGCGGGGATTAAAGTGTGGACTAAGTGGTAATCC
>JAAZFC010000116.1 GCA_012511955.1 Fibrobacter sp.
GCAAAGGCTATTACCATTTCAATGGCGGCGATAGCTATAATAAATAGTGAAAAAACAGGCCCTGCTGAAGCATCTAGCGCTTTGTAACGAGCAAAAGCCATGAAGTTAATAATAGTGGCATTGAGCATAAGCTCTACGGAAATCAACATACCCACTAGGTGACGGCGGGTGAGCATTCCGTATATGCCAATGGCAAATAAAATAGCTGCCAAGACTAAATAGTGCATTAAAGTCATGGGGAAGACTCCTCTTCGGGATTTTCTCTGCGGGCTATTACAATGGCGCCTATCATGGCGGTGAGTAAGAGCAGAGAAATAATTTCAAAGGGTAAAATAAAACCTTGATTGTCGGTGCGCAATAAGCGTTCGCCAATTACATCGAGATTGGCATAGTCCGCCAGAGCGGTGGCTTCACTCACTCCCAACCCAGAAGCGGTGCTTATTAAGCTTATAATGAGCACTAAAAAACCGCCGGCAATTAGCGCCGCCATATATTTGCGCAATCCGCTAGAAATAAAGGCCGCTTCGCCCAGTTGCGAGGTAAGTAAAACGGTGAAAAGCACTAAAATTACCACTCCGCCTATGTAAACTAACACTTGGGCGATGGCGATAAATTCAGCCTGCATGGTTAAGTACAAAACCGCAGTGCTAAAAAATGTGGCCACCAAAAATAAAGCACTATGAAGCATATTTTTGACTAAAACCGTGGCCAAAGCACAAATCACCATAAGTGCGGCTATTATATAAAAGATTATAGTAGAGACTATCATTAGCGTCCCTCCTTTTTATTGAGAACCATAATTAGTTCTGAGCGATCATAAACCGCATTTTCAAAACCCGGTCCCATTTCTATTGCATCAAAGGGGCAAGCTTCTATGCAAAGATTGCACAAAGTACATTGATCATAGCGATAAATAAACTGACCTAGAACCCTTTTGCTAGCAATGTTTTTAGTTGCTAAAATGGATATGGAACCATTGGGACAAGCTCTTTCGCACATACTACAAGCGGTGCATTTATGTTCACCTTGCTCGTCATGGGGCATAATCACTTGTCCGCGAAAGCGGGGAGTCATTTTTAAAGTTTTGCGGTTTTCGGGGTATTGTTCTGTGATAATTTTCTTGGGATTAATAAAGTAAGAAAATGTTACACTTAACCCTTTAATCAGGGAAATACCACCGGTCCAAGCTTTAGTAAAATATTGCTTTAATTTCATAAAATCCAACCATTGGCAACAAATATGCCACCTAAAACGAGCAATACAATGTTAATGGGCAATAAAAACTTCCATTCCAAAGAAAGTAGTTGATCTACTCGAGGGCGAGGGAAGGTCCATTTAAAGAACATTATTGTTACAATAATTATAAAGGTTTTAATCGCGAACCACAGCAATCCAGGCACTTGTATAAGCACTGAATCCACGGCTTCGACGCCGATGAGTGGTGGTAAAAAGCCCCCGAGAAAGAAGGTGGTTACTAGGCCAGCTGCGGAAACTAAGTTCACATATTCGGCCAAGTAAAACATGGCAAAAGACATACCAGAATATTCCGTGTGGAAACCGGCGGTGAGTTCTTGTTCGGCTTCGGCGATATCAAAAGGTCCTCGGTTGATTTCGGCGGTGCTACTTACCAAATAGAGCAAAAATGCCACAATACCTAAACCGGGAATCTTAAAAATCCACCAATCTAAAATGGTGCCTTGTTGGGTGAGTACAATTTCTTGTAGAGATGCAGTTCCTGTTATTAATACAAAGAAAAGCATTATCATCGCCAAAGAGACTTCGTAGCTGATCATTTGTGAACCGGAACGCAAAGAACCGAGCAGGGAGTACTTGTTATCACTACCCCAACCGCCAATTAAAATTCCTAGTATGCCTAACCCGGAAACGGCGATAAGATAGGGAATACCCAAA
>JAAZFC010000012.1 GCA_012511955.1 Fibrobacter sp.
CAAACCAGCTGATGCGGATTTGCTAAAATCTTTTAAACAAAGTTCAGAGATTTACTGAAGTGCAACGAAGTATAACGCTCGCTCAGCCCAACCTTTCCAAGAATAGTTCTTTGGAATTTGCTGGATGCAATACAAGGCGCACGAAGAAAAAACAGTGAGTAATACTATGTCCTAAACATAAGCTTGGTTGTGCTTAATGGACTTCCGAACTCTATACAAACCAGCTGATGCAGGTTTGCTAAAAGTATTTTAGCAAAGTTCAGAGATTTACTGAAGTGCAACGAAGTAGTGCGCCTGCAAATTTCAAAGAAAAGTTATTGCTTTAAAATTTCGTGTAACGCACGCCTCGCCTCGCTAACAAACATCCCATCGGGGAAGCGTCTGAGGTAGATTTCGTAATCTTTGCGCCGGTTACCACGCTTTACTAGCGCAAAAATGCTTTCTTCTGCTTCTTTGCGATAATGCCCTTCGGGGAAATCTGCGAGATATTTGAGATAACTTTTGAAATTATTGCTTTCCCTAGCTCTTTTAAAGTTACCGTAATCACCCAGTAAGGCTATTTTAGCCTCCACATTGGGGCGATATTGAGATTCGGGGTAATACTCTAAGAACATATTGAGATAAGATAAATCGTTGGAAGCCATAACTTGCCTGTAACGATTATCTTCTTGAGACATCTGGTAATCTTTAAGTTGCACTTTGTTAGAATCTAGGCTGGCATAAAGCTTTTGCTTGGTTTTTAAATCTTCAGGCTGACAATAGGCTAAAAAAGATTCCAAAACATCAGTAAATTGCGATTTAGTGAAAAGCTGTTCCACATCGGGCAACTCACCTGTATGAGATATATAGAAATGATAGTCCCTTTCAATGGCCATACAATCCCATTCACTAAGGGTGTCGATGGTTTTGTTATGTTCTCTTAATTGTAAATCCCTATCGTTAAGCTTAAAGCGTGATTTTCGATCTTTACGAGATTCTCGACCAAACTCTAGGGATATTTCTAAACCTATTTTCACAGGAACTTGGGGTTTAATCTCTTTGAAATTAAGTCCGTTTATTTCTTGGGAAATATTAGGATCATCATTGTATGGTATCACTAAATATTCACGATCGTTTTGAAAGTTCTTTTGTACAAATAAGCCAAGCTTTAAATCAGTATTTTTGAAAATATCATTAACTAAAATGTATTCTAAATTACCTTGGGCAAAATAGTTTAAATAAGAGCGACTATAAGTTTTGGGATGCCCCGATAAATTATGCGTAAATGTAGAGCGAGTAAAGCCTATACCACCCATTAGGCGCAAATCAAAATTACCAAATAAGTTAAAACTTAAGCCAGCGGTGCCAGTAGGGGTCCACTGCACCATTGATAAAGCTTCATGGTTGTTTTTTAGGTTTTTACGGTTGTAAAGATCTGTCCAAAACCAATCGTTAGCTGAAAACCCAATCCACAAGCTAAAAGGGACATCCCATTTGAAAGCTGGGGTGAAAAAGGGATTCCACAAAAAACCACCGTTTAATGGAAAAGTAAAATGATCTTTATTGCTTTATAAAGGATTTTTTGACTTGTCAGATACAATGAAATCTTGAGGGTAATACGGTATAGCGCCAACAAATACTTGTGCACGAATATTACTTTTTACAAAGTCTGCAGCAAATAAATTTGCGGCACATAAAAGCAGTAGAAAAAATCTCAATAACATTATAATGCAAAATTTAAATAAATAACTATTAAATTGAGCTTAAAAATAATTAACAGTCTAAAGAGATGCCGATAGTGAGCATTAAAACTCCAGTGAAATGTAAGCTACTTCCAATCAGTACTGTGTTTTTGCCTAAATGTATAGCGTCAGCGTTTTTTTGTTTTAACTTATCAAAGTGAGGGCCACTGCCTGACGAAGGCTGCTCTAGATCTTTTTTTATGTCTTTAGCTTCTGTGAAATCGTTATGGGCTAGCCAAACAAAGGTTGGCCCTAATAATAGCGGGGCAATAGAACTGTACTTTAATACTTTTGCAATTTGCTGTTTTTTTAGTTTTTTTGCAATTAGTGTTTGCATATTGATAACAACAGGATCTTTTTCAGGTTCTAGTTTTATTTCAAAAATATTTTTTCCCATTGGGTTAGGAACAAAGTTTAAAATTGAATCTTTATAACCCACGGCCCAAATTCGCCAATTTATTTCTTCTAAATCAAAGTTTTTCAACATGAAGGGAGTTTTTCCTAAACTTTTTATTTTCCCATCAAGGGAACTTTCCGCTGGAAATATTTGGGCTTCTGGGGTCGAATTGATGATTATACTTGGATG
>JAAZFC010000148.1 GCA_012511955.1 Fibrobacter sp.
ATCTAGGGAAGAGGATTGCAGGAACCAAGCTTGTTGGTAACGAATATTAAACGAACATAGGCAGTACTTGTCCTAGATAAAAACTAGCTAGCAATGGGGGTGAGGACTATTTTCTCTAGAAAGCCAGTGATTGATGGTTATTTGATTAGAGAGACGATCAAGCCTTTAATCTTTGCCATATGTGCTTTGACTATCCTGATATTAAGTAATTTTCTTTTTGAGCTCACCGACTATATCATAATTAGAAAGATTAGTACTGCTACAGTTTTACAACTTCTTGTCTATCGAATTCCTTTCATTGTTGCCCAAGCCTTTCCCTTGTCTGTTCTTTGCGCCATTCTTTTGGCCCTAGGGAAGATGGTCAAAGATAATGAGTTTGTTGCTTTACGGATGGGTGGTTTAAGTTTTTATCGGATCATGTATCCTCTTTTACTTATTACATTTTAAGCTTCGGTTTCTACGTATTATATAAATGAAGAATTAGCCCCTTGGGCCACACAGAAATCTCAAGATATCTTACGCTATGAAATATTCAAAGAAGCCTTGCCAGGATTTGAAGAAAGAGTCTATTTTCGAGATCCTGGTAACCGCTTTTATTATGTGGGGGCCATAAATCTACATACAGGAACCCTTGATCAAATTATGGTTTATGAGCCGGAAAATGAAAAGAAACAAGCTCATTTAATAACTGCTCAAAAAGGTAGCTTTACTGAAGATACTTGGTATTTATCAGAGGGAGTCTTAGTTGACTTTGATGATGAAGGTTATCCTTCTCATCATCAGAGCTTTGCAAAATATGAATTACATGTGGGGACTAATATTGAGAAATTTATAAGCAATCAACATAGTAGCCAAGAAAAAAGCCGTAAAGAGCTTAAAAGCGATATCATGCTGTATTCTCAAAGTGGTACTAGCTATAGTCAACTTTTAGTTGATTATCATATCAAGCTAGCCTTTCCTATTTCTGCTTTTGTTTTTGTCATAATCGGGGTTCCTTTGGGGATTAACTATGGCAAAGGACGAGGGTTGGCCGTTATTCTTTCGATAATTTTGGTATTCATCTATTATGTTCTTGTCTCTTTCTCTCGTTCTTTGGGGCGCAATGATCTTTTAACGCCCCTTCTAGCCGCTTGGTTACCAAATTTGCTCTTCCTTTCCTTAGGCCTCCTTATTATCTTACGTGAAGAAAGATTTCGTCTTTAGGGGTTGAATTATGCGAAAAAAATCTTTGTTTTCCTGGTTTTTAACCTTTCTAATACTTATATTATTTGTTGGATCTAAAACTCAAGCTAATTCTGATATCTTCATCGATGATCGAGAGAATCCCATCTCTGTTAGTGCTAGTGAGCGCGTTGACTACTATATGGAGGAGGGACTTATCATTGCCCAAGGCGATGTTGTCTTGATTTGGGGAGAATATACCCTTAAGGCTCCAGAAGTCCTCTTAAATTTAAAAGAGAACTTCATTACAGCCAGTCAAGAAGTTTACTTTAGCCAAGGGGCTAGTGGTTTTCATAGCGATGAATTAACCTTCTACTTTGAAGATTACAAGGCTTTGATTCTAAAGCCCCATGGTCATCTAGAGAGTGAAGCTGTTGCAGGAACCATCTATATCAGAAGTGATTACCTTGAAGCCAGCGAAGGAATGATAAAGGTCACCGAAGGAAAAGTTTCCACCTGTGACCGTGAAAAGCCTCATTACTACTTACGCTCCAAAAGGGTTGATATCTATCCTGGCGATAAATTTACTGCCCACCATGTTTCCTTTTGGGAGCTTTCTGGTTATCTCCCCCTCTTTTATTGGCCTCGTTTGACAGTCTCTTTAAAAGATAGGGAACAAAAAATTACTCCAGAGATCGGCTATTCCTCAACTCGAGGCTGGTTTATTAAAACTTCTTTCAACTATTTAAGAGATAAAAGCCATGGCTTTTACATGTTGGACTTCTATTCCAAGACTGGGCTAGCAGGAGGGATTAAGCATTTTTACCTAGATGACTCTAGGGGGACCGGCTACTTTCAAATTTATGCCCAACAAGACCAAATAGATTTGGGTCTAGCAGATATCGAGACTCTAGTAAACCATAATCAAAAGTTAAATGAAAATTGGCAAACAAATGGTCAAAGTATTATCAACTACTATGAAGATGATAAAATAACTATTGACTTGCAAAATACCCTCAAAGGGAAGGTCAAAGAAGTAAGTATTGATCTAGAGGCTAGACTAAAGGCTTTGCGTAATCTGAAGGGAGAAGCTTCCTGGCCCTCCATGGACACCAATTTAACTGGTCGCTTCAACTATTCCCTAGGTCGTCACCGCTTCTACTTGGATAGCAAGTACAATATGCTCTGGCAAGACAAGCAAGAAGAACTATTAAAAGATTGGGCCGGACTCTTCCGCTACAATGGTGGAGCTACTGCTTTAACTTATCAAGTAACCTTAGAGCGACGCGTGCCTGCTCTAGGTTCCACAGCCAAGAATCATTTTTACAAAATTCCGGAGGATAACTTGAAAATTAGGCCTGGCTACTTTAAATTTAATGCTGCTCGCAAGTTTCGACCTTTTTATCTAGATATCTTAGTGGGCCATTATGATGAAGGTATTAGCAAGCATAAGGCTACAAAAGCAGGCCTTTCTTTAAATTACAGCCAGGTCTACCGTCCCTTATCTTGGACGACCATAAACCTAGACCAAAGGGGGACGGCTAACTATTATTCTAGTGGGGAAGAATACTTCGAATTATATAGTCGTAATCGCCTGACCTTGCAACCCTTAAAGTCATTAAGGGGAGATCTAACCTATACCTACCGGTCACCCTTTGGAGAAACTCCCTTTAGATTTGACTCCGTCAGTGCTCAAGAGGACTTGATGGCTAGTATCTACTACACCAAAGATGCTTGGTCTGCTCAAGTATCTTCTGGTTGGAACATTAAAAATGAGCACTACTTCGATATTATTGGCCAGTTGCGTTATCATCCTAGTAATAATTTGGACTTGCGCCTATCAACAGGCTACAACCTCCAAGAGGAGATTTTGCGCGATGTTATCCTCGCTGGTCGAGCCGATTACAATAGATTACAATTAACTGCTGGCTATCGTTTTGGAGTAAGTCCCTCCTTTGAATCCAAGAATCTTGAAACCCAGCTAGCTTGGCAGATAATTCCCGATATCTCTTTGAAGCTTTTAACCATTTATGACTTTACTAAAGAAGATCTCAGCAGAGGAGAAGCTCAACTAGCTTGGAACTTCCACTGTCGAGAATTAATCTTCAGCTATGAACACCTTAAAGGGGAATTCTGGGTCCAGTATCATATCAATGCTTTCCCTGGTCAAAAACTTAAATTGGGCCTATCCTCAGAAGATCCCATGTTAGTTGACATTGACTTAGGGGACCTCCTACCATGGTAGGAGAGGAGAAAAACAATAGAGTCAATAAAATCAAAGTCATTTTAATCTTAATTTCCCTTCTATCTTTTAGTCTAGCTAGCTGGCAGATGACCCGCAAACTAGAGATCTTAATTGGCCTAGAAGAGGATTTAAGCTTTCATTTTCGCTTGGCTGATAATGATGTAGTTGGCTGGAACAAAGGAGAATTGATTTGGCGCCTACAAGTCTCCAATATCCTAGAACCCCCCTTAAAAGATAAGCATTCAGGAGGAGAAGAATTAATTCTCAGGGATATCTATCGGGGTTACTTTTATCGCCAAGATGAAATTCTCTTCACCTTTACAGTAGAAGAAGCCCACTACAATACAAGAACAGGTGACCTAGTCCTTTATGATTGTCGCATGGAGTCTCCCCTAGGAGACTGGTTAGTCACTGATAAGATGTACTATGATAAAAAGAGAAATGACCTAAGGGCCCCTGGTCCGGTTGTGGGGAATATGGCTGGAACAGATTTTAAAGCTGATGAGATGAGAGTCTATTTTGATGATGAAGAGATAAATATGTTTAATATCCGCATGGTGCATAGCTTAAAGAAGAAATAAGAGGGGGGGATTTACTTGTTCCCTGTAAGGAAGAAGAAATTAAGTTTAATATTATCGCTCCTGGTACTACTTTTGACCTTAACTGTACTAGAAGTACTAGCTAAGGAGGAAGAAAAGATTAGCATCGATGGTGACCTATTTACTATGTTCTTCAACGAGGATATCATCACTGTTGAAAAATCAGTCAAGATTCTGTATATGGATATGATAATTACTGCTGAGAAGGCCCAATACAAAAGAAATATTGAAGAAGTAATCATAGAGGATAATGTTCTAGTACGTCAAGAAGATAATATCATCAAGAGCCCTTACCTGTGGGTAGATGTAGAAGAAGAATATATTATCTTCTCTGGAGGGGTAGAAGCAACCTATTTCTATGCCCAAAAGGAAGGAGAAGAAAAAGAAGCCATCTATATCTGGTCTGACACTCTAGATGTTTGGGATGGTGCTGCTAGTGCTTGGGCCCAAGGGAATGTGCGAGCAATATATCAGGACTTTACACTGACAGCAGAAGAAGCCCATCTAGACCAAAAAGAAGAGACCTTGACCATGCTTGGTAATGTCTATGTAGAAAGGGAAGATGGTTCCTGGTTCAGCTGTCAAAAAGGGGTCTATGATTTTGTTAAAGAGACCATTACCGCTTATGGTTCAGCCGAGGATAAGGTCAAGAGTGAATTCATTAGACCAAAGGATGGAGAAAACTAGAAATTTAGCCTAAAGGGAGGGCATGATGAAAAAAAACCTAAAATTTTATCTGCTAATACTTACCCTTGTCATGTTTTGGGTAGCCTGTGATCTAGGCAATAGTCTAGAGCAGTACTACCTCCTCAGTCTAGAAGTTGAAGGCCCTGGCCAAATATTAGCCAACGGGGGCTATTATGAAAAAAACACCCTAGTTGCTTTGGCTGTTCAAGCAAAGACAGGCTGTAAATTTTCCCATTGGGCAGGTAAGGATGGCCGGGATGTTTTTGCTAGTGGTGATGATTGGCAGATATTAATGGATGCTGATAAGGAAATTGTCGCAGTTTTTACTGAATGCCAAGGAATTTCTGCTAGGATTACCATTGAGCATACATGGCCCCATCCTTATGGCAAGACAGACCAAAAGAAATTTACGAGGCAAGAACAGAAGAGCTTAGCTAGCAATGAAATTGATAATGATAGTTACGAAGATTATATTGAAGGGCAACTTGTTGTTGGTTTTAGTCCCTCCCTGGGAGAAGAGAAGAGGATGAAACTTTTAAGTCAAGCTGGGGGACGTATTTTAAAGAGCCTAGGGGCAATTGATGCTTATCTTATTGAGGTTGAACAAGAGGAACTGCTAAATTTAACTAGTACTTTAACTAGGGAAATAGGGGTAAGGTATGTGGAACCCAATTATAGGGTTTATGCCAGTGAGATTTATCCCAACGACCCCTATTATCAAGAACAGTGGAACTATGAACAGATTCGTTTGCCTCAAGCTTGGACTGTGACGAGGGGAGCCCCTTGGGTACGAGTGGCAGTACTGGATACGGGTATTTCATCAAGTCATCCTGATTTGCAAGACTTAATAGATTTGACAGAGGCCTACAATTTTTATGACAATAATACAGATGTAAATGACGGCAATGGTCATGGCACTCATGTTGCTGGTACTATTGGAGCAACAACGAACAATAGTGCTGGTGTTGCTGGAGTGATGTGGGAGGGTACAATTATCCCCTTGCGGGTGCTAAATGACGAAGGTGCTGGCAGCATGCTAGATGTTGCTGAGGCAATGCTCTATGCTGCTGGACTCCATGATCATTTGAGGATATCAGAGCCTGTCCATATAATTAGTATGTCTTTGGGGACTTTTCAAAATCCTCAAGCCTTAAAAGATGCAGCTAGGGCTGTAGATGAAGCTGGTGTGCTTATGGTTGCTGCTGCAGGTAATAATGGGAGAGGGAATGGGCAGATAGATAATCCTGCTAGCTATCCTGAGGTTATTGCTGTTGGGGCTGTTGACTATAATTATCCTGATCCGCCATCAAGAGCTCCCTATTCTAGCCACGGCTATAGCTTAGATTTAGTAGCTCCCGGTGGCAATAAGGAAGTGGATAGTGATGGTAATGGTTATGAGGATGGGATTCTAAGTACGGATATTGAGGCTAGCTATAGCTATAAGAATGGTACCTCCATGGCTTGTCCTCATGTAGCGGGAGTTATGGGTTTAATGTTAGCCAATGGTCTAGAAGCCAGTGCTGTACGAGATATATTGGCTAGGACAGCTATTGATCTAGGCGATGA
>JAAZFC010000117.1 GCA_012511955.1 Fibrobacter sp.
AAAATATGGACTGGACTTGCTGGACTTCTTTAAGAAATGATGAAATTAAATCTATTCATGATTTTACTTGTAATGACCCTTTTTCGATTTTAGGCGCACACCCACTGGAAACTGATGTGGGTATTCAAACTGCTGTACGCGTTTATATCCCAGGGGCTAGTTTTATTTCTGGCGTGTTTTTAGAAAGCGAGCAAGAGTTTGACCTTATGAAGCTCGGAGATACAGGATTTTTTGAAGCGACTTTAGAGCGAGAATTTGAACCAGAACTTTATAAGTTGAACATAACTTTGGAAAATGGCGTTAAATATTCGGTAATCGACCCCTATGCCTTTACTCCTATTTTAACTGAATTTGATTTGCATTTGCTCACTGGTGGTACACATTACGAACTTTATCGCAAGCTAGGTGCCAATATATTGGAACACCAAGGGGTAGAAGGAGTGCATTTTGCTGTTTGGGCTCCCTCTGCTCGTAGTTTGGCGGTGGTGGGAGATTTTAATTCATGGGATGGTCGCCGTCATCTTATGCGCTCTCGGGGTTCCACAGGAATATGGGAAATATTTATCCCTAATTTAGGCGCCGGTGAGCTTTATAAGTTTGAAATTCATACTCAAAATGGCGATTTAATAACAAAAATAGACCCCGTGGCAAAATTCGCAGAAATGCGACCCGCTACTTCATCCATAGTAATGCCCTTAGAAGGCTATGAATGGGGCGATGAGGAATGGATGAACACTAAGCGCGCCACAGATTTATTTGGAGCTCCGGTGAATATTTATGAAGTCCATCCAGGTTCTTGGCGCCGCGACCCCAACGATGCAGATAGATTTTTATCCTGGCAAGAGCTAGCCCGCGACTTAATTCCCTATGTAAAATATATGGGCTTTACCCACATAGAATTAATGCCCGTAATGGAGCATCCCTTAGATGAATCTTGGGGTTATCAAGTTACTGGATATTTTGCTCCCAGCTCTCGTTTTGGCAATCCCGACGATTTCCGCTATTTTGTGGATCAATGCCACCAAAATGATATTGGGGTGATTTTGGATTGGGTACCAGCTCACTTCCCTAAAGATGATTTTGCTTTAGGAAGGTTTGATGGCAATGCCCAATATGAACATGCCGATCCCCGACAAGGAGAACACCCACATTGGGGGACATATATCTTTAATTACGGCCGCAATGAAGTTTCTAACTTCTTGATTTCTAACGCAATGTATTGGCTCAGAGAATTTCATTGTGACGGTTTGCGTGTAGATGCGGTGGCTTCTATGCTTTACTTAGATTACGGTAAAGAAGACGGCCAGTGGGTAGCCAATAAAGATGGCGGTAATATCAATTACGAAGCCTTAGAGTTTATCAAACATTTAAATTCCATGATGGGTAAATATGCCCCCCACGCTATATTTATTGCGGAAGAATCCACCAGTTTCCCCAGTATTAGCCGTCCCCCTGAACAGGGCGGGTTGGGTTTTCATTATAAGTGGAATATGGGATGGATGAATGACTTTTTATCTTACATCGAAAAAGAGCCTGTGCATCGCAAATACCACCACAATAACCTTACTTTTAGCATGATTTATGCCTATACGGAGAATTTTATTCAGGTGCTTTCCCACGACGAAGTGGTGCATGGAAAAGGCTCTATGCTCAATAAAATGCCTGGAGATTGGTGGCAAAAGTTTGCTAATTTGCGCTTAACTTATGCCTTTATGTATGCGCATCCTGGTAAAAAGCTTTTATTTATGGGATGCGAATTTGGGCAATCTGCTGAGTGGAATGCCAAACAGTCTTTGGACTGGCATTTAACCGGTTGGGAACCCCATGGGCAATTGCAAAGCATGATGAGCACTTTGGGGCATCTTTATAAAGAAGAGCGCCCATTGTGGGAGATAGATCACCATGAGTCAGGTTTTGAATGGATTTCTTGTGATGACGCAGATAGCTCTATAATTAGCTTTGTGCGTAAATCTGCCCATGGCGAAATGGTCCTCTGCGTCTTTAATTTTACCCCTGTGCCTCGGGAAAACTATCGTATTGGTGCACCCGCCAGCGGCCGTTGGACGGAGATTTTCAACACAGACTCAAGTTTGTGGGGGGGATCTAATGTGGGGAATTACGGTTCGGTATATAGTCAGCAAATGGAGTGGCAAGGTAGGCCACAATCTTTACTTATTAATTTGCCGCCTTTGGCCGGCGTTTATTTCCGCTGGGAAAATTAAAATTAGCGCTCTTTGAGCGCTTTTTATTCGGGATAAGCGATGCGAGTGTGGTACATGCCCTCTAAGCTGTGCAAAAATCCGTTTTCTATGGCTTTTAAGTCTGTTAAACTAAGCCCTGATTGATGAAGTTGCTCTTCTTCAAAGCGATTTTTAACAACTTTTTGTACTAATTCTACAAGTTCTTCGGCGGTGGGTTCATCCATGGAGCGCGACATAGCTTCGATGGAATCTGCTAACATCAATATAGCGCTTTCTTTGCTTTGTGGGGGAGGCCCTTGGTGGCGAAAGTCATCGGGAGAAATAACTTTATCTGGATGGTTTTGCACAGCTTTTTTATAAAAATATTGTATAATACTACTGCCGTGATGCTCCGCAATCCCTGCTGCTACTATGGCGGGAATTTTGTGCTCATGGGCTAAATTAAGGCCAAATTGCACATGATCTTTAATTATTTTCACGCTTTCCCAGGGGCTAAGTTGGTCGTGGGGGTTCACATCTGTCATTTGATTTTCCACAAAAAAATGCGGAGCTTGGATTTTTCCAATATCGTGATACAAAGCCATAACTCTTACTAAAAGTGCATTGGCTTTGATATTTTGCGCTGCAGGTTCAACCAAGTTACTAACCATTATGCTGTGGTGAAAACTACCAGGGGCTTGTTCTGAAAGTAATTTAAGCACTGGATGATTAAGGTCAGAAAGCTCAATAAGACTAAGATTAGTGGTAAGGCCAAATAGTTTTTCAAATAGATTAATTAGAAATAGAGAACAAAAAGCAATGGAAAAAACTAGGGAAATTGATAGTATAAATAAGTGTAGCCAAAAAACTTCAAAGTTTAGACGGTTTCGCAGTAAAAAGTAAATAGTTAAAGCTAAAACAGAAGCAAAAATCCCACTTAAATTGCTGAAAATAAATTGGTATCTATAGCGAATATTATGTAGAAATATAGTGGAGGCAGCTCCTATGAAAAAGATTGTCATAGTGATGGCTAAGTCAAAACCAGATTGTATGCCTAAGTGTAAGGCACTAAAAATCACTGAAAGTAGCCCTAGTTTATAGTTAAATAGAACAGTACTTAGTACAGGAGCTAAAATAAAGGGTTGCAAAAACACCATTTCTGTACCCAGGGGAAATAAAGCATTATGTGAATTAATACGCATTCCCAGCTGGAAAACGCCAAACAATCCCAATATTTGTAAGATATGTATGCAAATTTGTGCCCAAAAGCATTTCCATTTAAAATTGTTTTGGTGGTTATACCAAATAAGTGTGGCCACAAATAAAAAACTGAAAATAACTAAGATAACTTGTTGAGCGAGCTTGCTGGGGATAATTTTTTGCTTTTGTTTATGTTTGTTTAGTGCGTTTTCTAAGGCAGTGATTTTTTCCAGTGCATTTACGGTAATAATGCTTCCTGGGCGCACTATATCCATACCTTTAACCACTTTTCCTTTGATGGGATTTACTTTTTTTGCTGCTAAAGCTTGTAGGTGCAAAGTTTCTTTCTCTAAAAAGAAAATATTGGGGTTAACAAAGGCGTATAAAACTTCATAAATCGCACTTTGTAGTCCTTGGGAATAGGGGACGGCAAGTTTTAGGTTGGTAAAAGCGTCTTCTAGGACGGTTTCGCGGGGGAGTATTTGCGAAATGTTGAGTTCATGGCGTTGTTGCTTTTTAATAAGTGCTACTTTTTCTCCACGATACAATATGTGCTTTAAATGGCTAATGCTGTGCAACTCTTTATATAGGGTAGCTTGTTTTTCACTGCTGGCTATTAACGCTTCGGAAACACCTTGCTCCATGATTTCTGTGAAAATATTGCTCAAGTTATCCACTGCCGAAGGTCTTTGAGAAAGTTGGTTGATAGCCGTGCTAGAAAGTCTTTGGGAGAGCTTTGAATAGAGATTTTGAGCTTCTTTTTGAAATTTAGCTTGGAATTCACCGGTATTCTGTGAGATTTTACTTTGTAAGATTCCATAGCTTTTTACAGCTTCCATATAATCATGAAATTCATTTACTATGGATTCGGTAATTAAATCGTTGTATTCAAAAAGATATAGGACTTTATCTTTGGCTTCCTGCCGCTCTTTAGCCAATTCTTTTTCGTTTTTATGCAAATCAAAAGAAATTGGAGAGCTATAGCCCTGGGTAGATATTTCACCCAATTTGGGAGCCGAAGTTTGATAAATTGACGGACTCGCTGGGAATAATAATACGGTGCAAAGAGTTAAAATCAACCCACCTAATATCGCCTGTTGGTAATTGATTTTCATAAAATCTATTCTATGGTTTCATAGGCGTTTAAAATATCTTGCACCAAACCATGCCGCATTACTTCGTTTTTGTGTAAAGCTATTTGCTTGATTTGCTTTACGGGGGCAAGTAGCTGCATAGCGTGGAAAAATCCTGAAGTTTGCTTAGCATTTAAGTCTGTTTGACTACTATCACCTACGATAATCATCTTAGAGCCTTCACCCAAGCGTGTTAAAAACATCTTCATTTGGGCGATGGTGGTGTTTTGCGCTTCATCTAGGATTATAAAAGATCGTTTGAGAGTTCTGCCCCGCATATATGCCATAGGCGCAATTTCTATTTGATTGGTTTCGTGGTATTGATTGAGCTTTTCTTGGGGAAGCATTTCTTGTAAAGTATCATAAATTGGGCGCAAATAAGGGTAAATCTTTTCTTTGAGATCTCCGGGTAAATAACCTAAGTTTTCCCCGGCTTCTACTGCTGGTCGCACCAAACATATACGCTCCACGCGTTTTTGCTCTAGCCAAGCGGTAGCCATAGCCACTGCCAAAAAGGTTTTTCCTGTGCCTGCAGTGCCATTTACAAATACCATATCACTGTTATCTATAGCTTTTACAATGGAAGCTTGTCCCGAAGTACGGGGTTGCACTGGTTGTCCATATTTATTGCGACAAATAAGATCAAAATCATCATTCCAGCTGTTATTTTGGGTAGAATCTGATTTGTTTCGGTGCAACATATTATTTACCAAAGAGAAATCGATGTAAGTCCCTCGATGGTGTTGTAACTTTAGTTTATCTAAAAAATCTATGCTTTTACCCAGTTGCTCATCAGTAGGGGAACTAATGGTTAAACCTGAGTTTCGTGCGTATATTTCTACACCAAAAAAAGATTCTATAAGGTCAAATATAGAGTCGCCAGATACAGTTAGTACACTTTTAAAGTAATCGTTTAAAGGATAACGCTTTCTAAAAGTAACAATGTTTTTATCGTTTTTTTTATTCTTCATCCTGATCTACAGGAATTCCTAGTTTGTTTTTAGCTTCAAAAATTTGACGACGAAGTTCATGGTTTTCGGTTTCTAAGTCATTGGCTTCTTTTTCAGCTTGTTTAAGTTCATCTTTTTTCACAGGTCTGCTAGCAGCAGCTTCAGCTCCGCCATCATCGTAATAATCGCTTCCACCACCGCCACCACCTGAGCCAGCACAGCCGAAAAATGCCATGCTAAGAGTGAGTAAAGAAAGAATTATAAGTTTTCTAAGGTTTGCAAAAGTCATAATTTCTCCAAAGTTGTTTGTACACAATATATATTTCTATAGATAAAATAGTAAATGATTGTGTTATTTCTTAGTATTTAAACTTAAAGTTATGTGAATATCGTGTAGTTGCATGGGATCTACCTCAGAAGGAGAGTGATCCATGGGGGAACTAGCCGAAGTGTTTTTGGGGAACGCAATGAAATCTCTGATACTTTCTACACCTTCCATAGTAGCTACCACGCGATCTAATCCTAAAGCCAAACCACCGTGGGGAGGAGCGCCATATTTGAAGGCATCTACAAAGAATCCAAATTGATTTTCCACTTGTTCGGGGCTTAATCCCAGCAAGCCAAAAACCTTTGCTTGAACTTCGGGGTCGTGAATACGCACGGAACCACCGCCAATTTCTACTCCGTTAAGTACTAAATCGTAGGCTTGGGCTAAACAACCTTTAAGTTCGCCGCTGAGCATTTGTTTCAAATATTCAGGTTTAGGTGCAGTAAAAGGGTGATGCATAGACACATAGCGCCCTTCAGTTTCAGAAAACTCAAACATGGGGAAGTCTGTCACCCACACAAATTTGTAGCCTTTATCTGCATTTAAACCTTTCATGCGGGCTACTTCTAAGCGCAACTCGCCTGTGGCTGTGGCGGCTAATTTTTCAGGACCAGCGATAAATAACATCATATCGCCAGCTTGAGCACCAGTGGCATCTCGCAAAGCATTGAGCTGTTCGGTGGTGAAAAATTTACCCACTTGGGATTCCACTTCACCGCCTTCTTTAACGCGCATCCACACCATGCCTTTAGCGCCATAACGCCCCACATAAGAGGTAAGGTCGTCTATTTGTTTGCGAGTAAAATCAACGCATCCAGGAGCGGCAATACCTCGAACTACGCCACCAGTTTCTACAACATTTTTAAATACACCAAAGTCACTTTCTTTGACAATATCTGATACATCGTTGATAGGCACATCAAAACGCAAGTCAGGTTTGTCTGAACCGTATTTGAGCATGGCATCGGCATAGGTGATGCGTTCGATTTTTTCAGGAGATTCAAACTCCCAAGTTTTAGCCAAAACTTCGCGCACAAATTTGTCGAACATATCCATGATATCGTCTTGTTCCACAAAAGACATTTCCACATCAATTTGGGTAAATTCGGGTTGGCGATCGGCGCGCAAGTCTTCATCTCTAAAACACTTGGCAATTTGATAATAGCGGTCGAAACCCGCCAACATTAATAACTGTTTGTACTGCTGGGGGCTTTGGGGGAGAGCGTAAAATTTGCCGGGATTTACACGACTTGGCACCAAATAATCCCGGGCACCTTCGGGGGTGCTTTTGCACAAAACCGGGGTTTCTATCTCTTCAAACTGATTTTCTCGGAAAAAAGCATGCACCGCACCCAAAAACTTGGATTTTAAAATGATATTGCGTTGAATCCAGGGACGGCGTAAGTCTAAATAGCGGTAGCGCAAGCGCACATCGTCGTTTTCACGAGCTATTTCTTTGTATTCATTAATGGTAAGGGGAGGGGTTTCCGCTTTATTGAGGATTTTAAGTTCATCCACCATCACATCTATTTCCCCAGTGTCTAATTTAGGATTTTCCATACCTTCGGGGCGAGATTTTACTACTCCTTTAATGTGAATTACAAATTCATTGCGTAAATTATCGGCTAAAGTATGCACTTCTTGGCTGTGTTCAGGGTCGAAAACCACTTGGGTTTTACCGTATTTATCCCGTAAATCCACAAAAATAACTCCACCTAAGTCCCGGCGGCGATCTACCCAACCGGCTAAACTTACCGTGGTGCCAATATCTGATTTTCGTAATTCGTTGCAATTATGGGAGCGTTTCATAAGTCCTCAGTCTAAATTTTGTAGAAATATAAAAAAATACCTGCTATGTAGTGCAAATCATGGCTTAAATGTTTATTCGATGTTTTGCACTTGCTCGCGCATGGATTCTACTTCATCTTTTAAGGTTATGGCTAGCTTAGCAATAGCAGCATCTTGGGATTTAGTTCCCAAAGTGTTGGCCTCCCGTCCCATTTCTTGCAAAATAAAGTTTAACTTCTTTCCTTGGGGGGTGTTTTCGTCTAAAGTTTGCAGAAATAATTCGTTATGGCTATAAAAACGAGTAATTTCTTCGGAAATATCTAAGCGATCAGCTAAAATCCCCGCTTCTTGGCTAATGCGCTCTTGGGGAATTAGTTCAGCGCACATTTGCTGCAGCCGTTCACTAAAATTATCATGCCATTTAATAATTCGTTTGGGTGCTAAAACTTCAATTTCTTTTAAAGTGTCATTTAGTTGTTCAACTCTTTGGCGCAAGTCTTTTTCTAAAAAAGCTCCCTCTTGACTACGCATGACATTTAGCTTTTCTATAGCGCGTAAAAGCAAGTTTTGCAGCTCGACTTCTGTGTTTTCTTGAACAGAAATAGTGCTTTCTTCATGGAAAAAATCTGGGATTTGCAAAAAGTGGCTAAACGCCAGGTCATTTTTTATTTGATGCTCTTTTTCTAAAAGTTGCGCCGTATGTAAATATTGCTGTAATAGCGCTTGGTTTAAAGCTAAGATATCATGGTTTTCTGTACTTGTAAAGTTGATATAAACGCTAACAGAACCGCGGGCTATATGTTGCTTAAGTGTTTGTTTTAAAGAAAACTCTAAAGAAGCTAGTTCTTTGGGTATTTTAATGTTAGAATCCAAAAATCTGCCATTAACGCTGCGAATTTCAAGAGTGCATTTGTGGTTATCTATTTGTTCTTCTACTAAGGCGTAAGCCGTCATTGATTTAAGAGCCATAAGTAGAATTTAGCAATAATCTTAGGTCATAAGTTTAAGTATTTGATACATTTGCAGTTATGAACAAATTTCCTGCAGATAGTGTGGGTTTAGTAGAAGCTCACGACCTAAAGCTAAGTGATGATGGTAAACCTTGGAAATTAAACCGTGGAGAGTTGCCTGAATTAGTAGTGCGATACGAAGTTTATGGACAAATGTCTGAGCTTAAAGACAATGTGATTTTAATTTGCGCGCCGCTTACCGCCGATGCCCATGCAGCGGGATATCACTCGATTACGGACAAAGTTCCCGGTTGGTGGGAGCCCATTATTGGTCCTGGCAAAGCCATAGATACCAATAAGTTTTGTGTTATTTGTTCAAACAATCTAGGCGGATGCAAAGGAACTACTGGTCCCGCTTCCATAAATCCCCAAACGGGAAATCCCTATGGCTCACAGTTTCCTCACATAAGCATCGACGATATGGTACAAGTACAACGGGCTTTGGTGCAAAAATTAGGGATAAAAAACCTTGCTGCGGTGGTGGGAGGTTCCATGGGGGGCTTTATGGCCATGAAATGGGCCATAGATTACCCAGAAATGGTGAAAAAGTGCATAATTATTGCTACCACCACCCGCTTATCTACCCAAGCTTTGGGTTTTGAGTCCGTGGGGCGCAGCATGATAGTCAATGATCCTGAGTTTAATGGGGGAGATTATTATCAAAATCCAGATGAACAGATATGTGTGCAAGGCCCTGTTACTGGACTTTCCCATGCCCGCCAATTGGCACATATTACCTATTTGTCGGCCATAGCTTTGGAACGCAAACACGCTCGTCATCGCAAAAGAGAAGCAAATCCCGATAAATTCCAGACAGGTTTTGCCGTGGAAACTTACTTGGAATATCAAGGGCAAAAGTTTTTGCAACGCTTCGATGCCAATT
Organism: Fibrobacter sp.; assembly: GCA_012511955.1. Classification (GTDB taxonomy): domain Bacteria; phylum Fibrobacterota; class Fibrobacteria; order Fibrobacterales; family Fibrobacteraceae; genus JAAZFC01. The sequence continues at coordinate 9,473 of JAAZFC010000117.1, forward strand.
CGTATTTGCATATAACTTGGGCCATGGATCAGTTCGATTTAGAAGAAGAATACGGTTCTTTGGCTCAGGCTTTTAGTTCCATAGATGCGGAAGTTTTAAATATTAATCTTTCCACTGACTGGCTTTTTCCACCGCCAGAGTCGCGTTTAATTTCTTTAGAACTGCTAAATCAGCAAAAAATCGTTTCTAGCGTGGAATTAGACACGCCTTATGGTCACGATGGTTTTTTATTAAAAGATATGCCCGATTTATCTAGCGTAATGGGGAGTTTTTTGGATAAAGAACAGCAAGAACACAGTCTTGAATCCCATGATCTAATGAAGCAACGCAAAGATTATTTGTGGCTAGAAAAAGTTATAACACCCAAGTCACGAGTGCTAGATTTAGGTTGCGGCGATGGCACTCTTATAGATGCTTTATGGCATGCTCACAAGATATGTGGAGTGGGTATGGAAAAGGATTTAAACAGCATAAATGCGTGTTTAGCTAAGAATGTTCCTGTATTGCAGTGGGATTTAAACCATGGTCTAAGCGATATAGCCGATG
>JAAZFC010000013.1 GCA_012511955.1 Fibrobacter sp.
CCAAACATTTTGGGAACGGCCACGGCGGCCAAAATACCGATGATAACAATCACCACCATTAATTCAATTAGTGTAAAACCTTTTTTCATAATAAACTCCTTGTATTTAAGTTAAATCCAAAACCATTGGACATTAATTATAATTTACCACAAAAATAAGCCAAAGTCAAGACTTTTGTCATAATTGTGTCATAATTTTGTAAAAAAGCCGTCAAATTCACTAGATTTGCTTAATTATGTCATAGTTTTGTAACAAAATTTCGGAAATTAGAGAATTTTGTATATCTCTCACAAATTATCTTAATTTTAAGGTAATTAAAACTACGGATAAAGCGTGAAAAAATTCACAATATTTATAATAATTCTGACCATTATCTTAGCTGGGGTATGGGGTCTGTTGCGTTTTCAACCTCAATTTTTGCCCCAAAAGTTTTTAAGTGATGCTCCCACCAGTGTGAAAATCAGCTCTCCCGACGAGGCCGCCGTATTGTATCAAGAGTGGCGCGACTCCATCGATGCCTTAGACGTGCTGATTCGCAATGAAAGTCAAGCTCATCTGATTCAAATTCACAAAGAACAGCAGGCTTATTTATGGAAGAAAATCCAAGATGCCCGCCAAGTGTTAGCAGAACCCCCGGTTAGCACCGAATATACCCTAAGCGCCCAGGGATTGGCGCAATTGTTGAGTAAAGTGTTGGCTATTACTGCAGCGATATTAATCTTATTTATCTTTGTTTTATTAGGATTGCTCAAGCGCAAAAAAACCTTGCTTACCCGCCAACTAAACACCATTCAGCAAGAGGATCGCTTTAAGGAGCCCAAAGGTGGTTTTTTAAATGAAGATTGGACTAATCCCGAGTCTTTTGACCCTCAAAGTACTGTGGATTTCAGCCCGCCCCAGGGTTTTAAGCCTAGCAACACCACGGAAATTCGCTCTCCCAATGCTTTAGACGACGACGAGACTTCAAGTTCCACGGATGCATCACCAAAAGTGAAAGTTGCCCCCCAGGCTACCAAAACTCAGGTGCCCAAAGGCTATTCCCGACCTAGTCCCAACCATATTCGTCCCACCGCCCGGCATAAGGTAACCAAAGCTCTCAAAGGTTTGGCCGAGGCGCTTTCCACGCTTAAAGAAGAACCTAAAACTAAGGTGCGCAGTCCTAATAGCGATTTTAAAGATCCTAATCCCACCAAATCTGTGTTGCAACCTAGCCGCTTTGATAAAGAAAAAGAAATCAAAGAAGAAATCATTAAATTGGCTCGCCGAGGTTTTACTTCTTCCGAAATAGCTAGGCGTTTGCGGATTTCCCAAGATCAGGTGGAAACTATTATTCGCCTCCAAAGGGATGCTGGCCTGTAGTTTTATGCTGGCTGGTAGTTTGATGCCGGCTTGTAGTTTTAGAAGTTTATGTTTATTTCTGCAAATCACAGTTCTGGGCATGCTTGGGGCTCCCAAGTGGAAAAATTTATAGCTGATTTACAGCTTTCCCAGGGCAAAAGTGTTAGTTCCTCTGCCACTCCTAGTACCCAAAACATAAATTCCACTTTGCATAACTTTTTAAGCCAACTGGCCCAGGTTTTTCCCCAGTTGCAAAATCTCGGTTCCCAGGCTGAAGTCCAGCAATTGTGGCAATTTTTACAAAATAATTTCAATGGTAATTTAAGCCAACAGGGGGTGCAACAAAAGTTAGCGGAATTGTTGATTTTTGCCCAGGAGCATTTAAGCGCGCCTTTGGCTAATAAGCTCGATGCTTTAGTGCAGCAAAGCTTGAATTTACCAGGGGATATCACCTCTTCGCCTTTGACGGCGGAGCTAAATACCGCCTTGCAAGCTTTGGCCCAAAACGATTTCGCTCAGTTTCAAAAGTTAATGCCCAATTTGTGGAACAATTTACCGGCTAATGTGGCCCATGATTTCAATGCGCTGGCTAGTTTATTAGCGCCTTTACAAGAACTACAAGCTTTGGGTTGTCCCCCAGAAATTAAACCCCAAACTGTGCAAAATTGGTTGCAAAATCTGCAAAGTTTGTTGGCAATTCCCAGCCCTAGTCAGAGTAATATCCCTGCGGGTTTGCAAGAGTTTAGCTTGGTGCATCAGGCTAATCAAGCGAGTTTTTTGGTCCCCACAGGGCAGTCCGATGTGCAAATTCCTCTGCCGCCCCATTGGCAAAATGCTTTGGCGCATTTAGATTCTAATTCCCAGCTTTTGGCTTCGGTGTTACACAGGCAAAACGCTGCGCCGGAGTTCATTTTTAATTTACCTGGGCAAATTGCTGCCAATCAAGGTGCTATATCAGGACTTGTCTCGGGGGGCAATCAAGCTTCGGTTTTTGTGTTGCCTCACTTGGCTTCTCAGTGGATACCCGGGGATGAATTTGCTTTTTGGCAAAAATCTGCGCTGCCGGTGAGCCCAAATATGGTGGAAGCCGCAAACTTTATACGGGAATTTGGCGATTTACCTGCAAATCCAGCGATTTTACAAGATTTTGCTCAAAGCATACATCAGTTGGAGTTGCTGTTAGAGCCGGGACAAAATTTAAGCGATTCCCAGAAAGAACTGGCCTTGCGTTGGGTGCTCATGAATTCCACTTTAGCTCAATCTTCTGCCCCCGAAGCTTTGCAGTTATACAATATTTTACAACAATCTCAAAATTTGCCCTTGGGTTTGGAATCTTTTAGCACAGATAATCAAGGGGAAGCGGCGCTTTTTAAGTTGCTTTCTGCCCCCACCCAAGAAGCTTGGCAACAAGAATTTGCTAAATCTCCCCTGCCGTTAAAAGAATCGCAATTGCTGCAATGGGTGGAAAATTCTTTGCAATCTGGCGCTACTTTGCCTCAAGATAGAGAAGTTTTGCAAAATTTACAGAAGCAGTTGCAATGGTCCCAGTTCGATTTGTACAGCCGCCATCCCGATGAGAGAGAAGAGGTGTTTTATATGATGCAGGGGGGCGAATTGCAAAAATATCGCCTGCAAATCAGCCGAGAGGGGGGGGGAAAGCAGCAAAAGCAGTCCAATTTAGAGCAGATTTCCTTTTATATTGAAACTAGCACAGCTAAGTTAGGAGATGTGAGAGTTAATATCAGTGCCCAAGGCGAAGAAATTCATTTGGAATTTCGGGATTCTGTGGGTAGTGCCAGTGCCGCGGTGCAGGCAGAGCGGGAAAGTTTGGCCCAGGAGTTGGGGGAAATTGGTTGGCGCTTGATAACTTTACAATATCAACTACCTTTTAAAAAAGAAATGTTAAAAAGCGAAGGAAAAACCAAAAATCATATTAAAACTTCATTTTTGGATTTAAAAGCATGAAGCGTTATTATTTTGAAATTGAATATTTAGGTTCGGGTTTTGCGGGTTGGCAGGTGCAAAAAGACTCCAATTTAGCCACGGTGCAAGGAGAGTTAGAAAAAGCATTTTCTTTGGTGATGCAAGAACGCATTAAAGTTACCGGGGCGGGGCGTACCGATGCAGGAGTTCATGCTTTAGGGCAGGCGGCCCATTGTGATTTACCTGCCAAAGTGGGCGATTTAAAAAAGTTGGAACTTTCCATCAATGCCGTGGCCGACAAAAAGCTTTGCATCCGTAACTTACAAGAAGTGGATGGGGAATTTCACGCCCGTTACAATGCCAGTTCCCGCTATTACACCTATCGCATTTACTCTGAGCCCACGGCTATTTACAAAGGGTTGGGATGGGAGGCTCGGGGTTCCTTGGATTTTGCCAAAATGGCCCAAGAGGCGCGGAGTTTTGTGGGAAGCCACGATTTTGAAGATTTTTGCGTACCCCGTAACGATGGTAAATCCACCAAGGGAACCATTTCGCGTTTTGAGTTAGAATATAGTTCGGAACCGGGTTTGGGGGCGGTTTTTCATATACAGGGTAATAGATTCTTGCACAAACAAATACGGGCCATGGTGGGTTTGCTGTACGATGTAGGTCGCAAGCGTTATGGTTCTGGTGCGGTGAACCAGGTGTTCGAAAAGAAGTTTAAAGGTGAACGCACTTGGGCTCCTCCCCAAGGTTTATGTTTGCAAAAGGTGTATTATCCGCAATTAGAACTAAAATAGGCCGAAACTATTGCCAGATTCTAATTATATTTTATAAAAGCTTTATTTAGAGGATATTATGCGCCAATCAAAATCTAGCGTAGGAAGATTAATTGTCTTTATTATTTTGGGATTAGTTTTAGGTGGAATTTTAGGAGAAACTTTTGGGCTAATTTTAGGAAAAGTGGGCGAACTTACCCATGCGGGTTTCGAAAACAACATTCGCTCAGTTTTTGTGGGATGGTTCTTGGATTTAGGCGTGGCCAACCACAAGCCCATAGTTATAGATTTGTATATGATTAAATTCACCCTGGGTTTAGGCGTGCGCTTTAATGTAGCTAGCATTTTTGGGGTGTTTCTTTCACTTTATATTATGAAATGGTCTGGTAATTAAGACGAAGGTTAGTGTTTAAAATGGCAAACAAAGAAAATATTTTTACTTCCACTTTTGATGACGCTAAAAATGATGCTTCTGGGGCTTTGCAGGGTTTAGAGGTCGCTTTACAAGATAATATCTGCATGGAACAGACTCGCACCACAGGGGGCTCTAAAATGCTCGCCGATTTTGTAGCCCCTTATTCGGCTACGGTGGTGGAAAAACTGCAAAATGCCGGGGCTAAGATTATGGGCAAAACGAATTTGCGTGAACTGGGGGTTGGCACTGCGGATTCCGCTTTTGGGAATCCTGAAAATCCTAGCAATCCCGAAATGCCCATTTTAGGCGCAGCAGTTGGGGCCGCCGCAGCTTTAAGTTTAAAGCTGTGCCAAGTTGCAGTGGTCGGAGATACCGCTGGAGATGCTCGTTTAAGTGCCGCCAGTTGCAACTTGGTGGGTTTTAAGCCGAGTTATGGGCGTATTTCCCGTTGGGGTGTGCTGGCTTACGCCGGGTCCATGGATCAAGTGGCGGTGATGGCGAACTCGGTTAAAACCGCGGCCCAAGTAGCCCAAGCTTTGTCAGGGATAGACTCCCGAGATAATACCACTTTAGACGAAGATGTTCCCGCTTATGATTCCCTAATGGGGCAAAGCGTAGAAGATTTTAGCGTGGCCGTGCCTGCAAATTACTCAGAAATCGCGCAAAATAGCGATGATTTTGCGAAATTAGTGGTAGAATTGCAAAAATCTGGGGTGAAAATCGTTGAGCTTGAGCTACCTGAATTGGATTTGATGGAAAACACTTTTAAAGTGATTGCCAGTTGTGAAGCCACTTCGAACTTTTCGCGCTACGATGGTTTGTATTACACGCATAAGTCGGCGGAAGCCCGCACTTTGGTAGAAAAATATGCGAAATCCCGCAACGAAGGTTTTGGTGAAGAAGTTAAAAAGCAAATTCTGCTAGGAAATTACTACCTCACTGGCACGGCTTACCAAGAATTTTACTTGCAAGCACTAAAACAAAGAACGGTGATTGCCCAAGCTTATAATAAAGCATTGGAAAATTGCGATGTGTTGTTATGCCCCACTTTGGTGGACAAAAATGCTGGCTTAGAGGATTTTGCACTCACGGCAGGGGTGAATTTAGCGGGTTTGGCAGCGCTTAATGTGACCCATCAAGGCTTTAACTCCCAGATTATAGCTCTCCCTAATGCTGAACCCAAATTGTTTCAATTTGCGGCCTTTATTGAAGGGCTAAGTTAGGGCTAAAATGCGGGTCCAGTGGATTTTGGCACTGGTAGTTGGCTGCTTGGTGGCTTGCTCTTATCCGGTGCGCACTGGCTACGATCGCAACATTGGCGGTTATTCCCCTCTTTCCACAGAATATTCCCCGCCTAGTGGGGTCAATGATAGTTCTCTTTCCCATAATAAAGATACTACTGCTAAAAAAACTATGCCGAGGGGAAAAAAATCTGCACGAACTGCAAAATCATCGCAAAATCGCTCTTTAAAGGGTAATGAGTGGGAGCGAGCGGTGCAATCGTGGTTAGGAACGCCGTATTTGTTGGGCGGGCAGACTAAAAAAGGGGTGGATTGTTCGGGGTTTTGCTTAAATATTATGCAAGAAGTGAAGGGAAAGAGCATTCCGCGCACCACCAAAGCGGCTTGGAAGGCGGGGAAGTCGGTGAGCAAAAGGAATTTGCAGCCGGGGGATGTGGTTTTTTTTGGAAATATGTGGGGGGTGAATCACAATGGTATTTGGTTGGGGCAGGGTAAGTTTGTCCATGCTTCTTCCAGTAGGGGGGTGATTATCACCGAGTTGGAAAAAGATGTTTATTGGCGCAAGCGTTATAAAGGCGCTCGCCGTTATTAAAAAAAGTTAGATTTATTTTATGAAAATTGCATATCAAGGTCGCCCTGGGGCTTATAGCGAAAACGCTGCTTTACAGATTTTTGGAGAGGACAGCAAAAGTATTGGTTTAGATGATTTTACTGCGGTTTATCAGGCAGTAGATAGCGGTGAGGCAGATGCTGGGGTTTTGCCCATCGAAAATTCCACGGCGGGTTCTATTTTAGAGAATTTCGATTTATTGTTGCAGTGGGGTTTGCCCATTGTGGCGGAAATTAAGATCCAAGTGGAGCATGTGCTGATGGCTTTGCCCCAAAGTTCTGTGGCCGATTTGGAGCAGGTGATTTCTCACCCCCAGGCTTTGGCGCAGTGTTCGGATTTTTTCGCGCAAAATCCCCATATTAAGCCCATGGCTTTTTTTGACACCGCTGGCTCCGCCGAAGAGGTTTTGCAAAGGCAAGATCCGAAATTAGGTGCCATTGCTAGCGTTTTAGCGGCTAAAAGCAACCAGTTGCAGGTTTTGCGTTCCAATTTGGAGAATCATCCGGGCACAAATTTCACTCGCTTTTTTGCCATTCAAAAAAATGCCGCTGGGGATACCAGCGCCCACAATAAGATTTCCATTGCTTTTGGTGCTTTAGATAAGCATGGTGCGCTTTACCACGCTTTGGGGTGTTTTGCCCGGCGCCTGGTAAATTTATTGCGCATTGAATCCCGCCCCAAGCCGGGTTCCCCCTGGGAATATATTTTTTACTTGGATTTAGAGGGTAATTTGGCGCAAAATGCGGTGCAAGCTGCCTTAGAAGAGTTAAAGCAGGAGTCTGCTTTTGTGAAGATTTTGGGTTCTTATGTGAACGGGGAGCATCGCCCCATGATTCAGAGAGGTTAGGTTATGAGTTTTAAGAGAGAAGATGGTCGCAGGGCTGATGAAAATCGTCCCATTAATATTATCACGGATTTTGTTTCTTCGGCGGATGGCTCGGTGCTTATTGAATGCGGACGCACCAGGGTTTTGTGCAATGCTACTTTGTTGCCTGAAGTGCCAAAATGGTTGCAGGGGCAAGGAAAAGGTTGGGTAACTGCGGAATACAGTTTGCTTCCCCAAAGTACGGATTCTCGGGTGAAAAGAGAGCGTAAATCGGTGTCGGGACGCACTCAAGAAATTCAGCGCTTAATTGGGCGTTCTTTGCGTGCCGGGGTAAACTTAGAAGTTCTGGGAGAGCGCGCCTTAATTGTGGATTGCGATGTGATTGAAGCCGATGGTGGCACGCGAACCACGAGTATTGTGGGAGGATTTATAGCTTTGGCTTTAGCTTTGAAGAAGATAAAAGCGGAGCAAGGGATTGAGGGGCAGATTTTGCAGCACTGGATTTCTGCGGTGTCCGTGGGTTTATTAGATGATACGGTGCTTTTGGATTTGTGCTATGTAGAAGATGTCAGTGCCGGCGTAGATATGAATATCGTCATGGCCGATGGCAAAGATTTCGTAGAGGTGCAAGGCACGGGGGAGGGCTGCAACTATAGCCGCGATCAGCTAAATAGACTGCTGGATCTGGGCGAAAAGGGTTGTGGCGACTTTTTGCAACTACAAAAAGATATTGTGGGCGAATTGCCTTGATTTAGGAGATGCGACTTACTGTCCCCGAGTGGTTTCGTTAATGTGAAAAATGGTGTTTTTAGCTTTCGGGCTCTTCGCCGACCGGCTTATACAGGTCGGCCAAAATCATCTACGCATAGCCCGGAGATGTACCGAGATGGACACGGTTGCTTCCGACTTTTCGGGCTGTAGTAAGTTGCAACAATATTTTTAGAAATGAAGTAGTAAGCGATGCTTTCTGCAAACTAACTACTCTCTTCTATGACCGTAGCAACAAAAGTATAGCGCTTGTGCATCTAAAATCTCTAAGAACACATTTTTCGGTGCGAGCAGGATGCTAGACGAGGCATGCGAGGGAGAATTCAGGAGTAATGCTGTAGCATTTCGAGTGAATTTGACCCGAAGCATAACAAAGTATAGCGCCTGCGTAGCCCGAAAAATTAGAAGCGGAGCATAATCTCAACCACCTCACACAACCGCGGCATGGTTTCATAAGCATTGCGGTTTAGGCGCAGCATTTGGATTTCCCCTTTTTTACCTTGAAATTCCACCATGATTTCAAAGTTGTCGGAAGTTTCCCACACAGCTCCTTGAAAGCGAATATTGCCACATTCGGTTTCGCCAGTGGCAATTCCTTGTCCAGAAATGCGGCTGTTTTGCTCTAAATAAAGGCCGAAAAAGTCGTAAAGCACATTGGGCCGTTTGAGCATGTCAGAGGTGTCTTTTACCAGTACATGCACTTGTGTTAAACCGTGCTGCTTGGTAAAAACTGAAGTGTATTGATGCTTTGCTGTGCCTTCCCAATAGCTTTCGCGCCATTTTAAGCTGTCAATGCGGGTGAATTTTGAGAGGGGATAGCGTTGGAAAAAAGTTTTGGGACTGGCTCCCCAGCGCACCAAATAATGCCCTAACTTCTCTGAAAAAGCTCTTTGATCTAGGGCTTTATTTTTAGCTCGCAGCTGATCCACATCGCGTTTGAGGTTAGCTCCGAGTTGTAAACTGCGTCTGCTGGTGCGATGCGTGGCTGAGGCTTCCTGAATGCGTTGGGAAATTTCAGGATAATCAGGATCTTCTAGCATGATTTTTTCAAACTGCAAACGCGCTAAATCAAACTCTCTTGCTCTTAAATAAACTTGTCCTAAAGCATAGCGCAAAGGCATATTATCGGGGTAGTTTTCTACCATGGGCGCTAAAATATCAATGGCGGGTTGAATTCTGTTGCGAGGAGTGAGTTTTACTGTGGAAACCCCAGTTCCTGGGGGAGATTTTTCTCCAAGGCTTCGCAAAGCTTCAGTAGCTAAATTGTCGTCGGGGTTTAGGGCGAGTAAACGCTTATAAATGCGTTCAGCTTGGTCAAAAGCACCGTTATATTCATGCAAATACCCTTGTAAAATCGCTAAGGGGGCTTCGCCGGGGAATTTAGAAAGAGCGTATTCCACCAGCAATCCGCAACTGTCTAAAATGCCTTCGTTGTGCCAAGCTTGGGCCAAAGCAGTATAAAAACGAGGGTCATTGCCTTGGGTAAGAGAAATGCCAGTGCGGGCTGTATTGATAGCCGATAAATTTTGCCCTCTTTTTAGTAAAGCTGTAATAAGGTTTATGCGAGCATCGTGTATAGTAGCGGTGAGTTCTAATGCTTGTTCTAAGATTTCAATGGCTATGATTTCTTGGGAGTTTTTAAGAGCGCTTATGCCTTGCACAGTAAGCATTTCCGCTGTGTTGTCTCCCTGTTGTTTTAATTGGCTTATTAGATCCTCTAATCTGCTTGCCTCAATATCTGTTAAAGAATCCCCGTCTAGCAAGGATACTATTTGTCCAGTAATAAAAATGGAATGTTGGGGATGCTGCAATTGTAGCATTTGGTATGCTTTAGCTGCTTGTCGCCATTTGCCGTAGCGCAACAAATCTTTGGCTCTACCTAAATCTTGGATGGTAGTTGGAGAAAAATCATAGTTTTCTTCTTTTTGTGAACCTAAAGAAATAACTGTGCCAGGTGGAACGCCAAAAGGTGTGGCTGAGGCTGTTATGGTGCGTGGGCCAAAAATCTTAAAAAGATTCATAATACCCACGATGAGTAAACCAGAGAGAATGATTATTAATACAAAAAAAGAGTATTTTTTTGCAAGTTTACCTTGCATGGCTTTTCCTAAGTGGTTAAGAAATCAGAAAGCTTTTCTTTATGTTCTTTTGATCTTTGTAATTTGCGTAAAGTCTTATTTTTAATTTGGCGTACCCTTTCGCGAGACAATTTAAGCTCCTCGCCAATATCTTTGAGTGTGGTGGTCTCAGAATTGTCTAAACCATAAAACATGCGGATGATTTCTTCTTCGCGTTCGGGAAGTATGGATAGGGCATCGGTGATAGTTTCTTTAAGCTCATTAGCTTCTCTTTCTTTTTCTTGATCGTCATCATCACCCAAAACATCCATCAGCGTACTTACAGAGTCTAAGCTAGAAGATTCATCGCCAATGGGTGCATCTAGGGAAACATCTACGATTTTTTCCATCACTTCTACAATGTCGTGTTCAAATTTTGCAAATTCTTCCATGGCGATGGTTTTATCGTAATCCCCTTGGTTTTCAACTAAAGCTCGTTTAAACTTGTTTACCAAAGCTAATTTGTTGGGGGGAATGCGCACTGCACCGATTTGTTCAAATAGGGCTTTTTGAATGGATTGGCGAATCCACCATACCGCATAAGAAATAAACTTGACATCTTTATTAGGGTCAAAACGACGAGCAGCTTTAAATAAACCTAAATTTCCCTCGTTTATCAAATCTAAAAGAGTTAGGCCACGGCCTTGATATTTTCGTGCCACCGAAACCACGAAACGCAAGTTACCGTGAATCAGTCGCCGCAAAGCCACTCCATGAATGTCGGCCTTGCTTTTATCTTTTATAATAGCAAGCAAAGCCCTTTCTTCGGATAATTCCAGGGTGGGGTAGCGATTTAAATCACTAAAATAAAGAGGTTCATTGCGCATGCTCATGAGTTACCAAAATCAAATTTAAAGAATTAAAAACAACTTATAAGACAATTAATTTTCCATCGTCTTTAATTATTGTATCAAAATAAAAAAAATATTTCAATATTGTGAGAAAATTCAAATTAAATACCAAGAACTCAGTACAAAGATAACTTTATTTAGTCTTTGGCAATTTTGCGTAGGTGATCCCAAGTGTATAGTCCGCCCCTATGTCCATCGCTAAAAGCTAAGCCAAGTGCATAGCGCCCTACGGTATATAGATTGGATAGTTTAACATCTTCAGATACTGTGTTGGGATCTAATAAGGCTTCGCCAGTCCATTCATCTATACACTCTGCGCAGGGGCATTTGATACGCAAATCCCTTTGGGAATATGTGTGGCTAAGTCCATCACTCCAAGTTATGGCTAATTTTTGATTTGCAGTGGCAAAAACTTCCGTGGGAGCTGCCATAGGGACAGCATTTTTTTCGGCTTCTCCAGGCAATTCTTTGACTTCTAACTCTTCAAAAGCCAAGTTCATGGTGTCTAATTGGCTAGAATTGGCCGCTAAAACTGAAAGACTGGATGCCGTTTTTCCGGCTAGTTCAATGAAACATTGGGCGCTTAAAGAATTGGGCTGGGTATAAACTATGGGTTTGCCTTCATCTCCAGAGTCTGCTACGCCGAGTTCTATGGGAATTTCTCCTAAAAAGGAAAGATTAAGTTCTTCTGCGGTGCGTGAGCCACCACCCTGACGGAATATGTAGTGTTTTTTATCACAATTATCACATTGAAACCAACTCATGTTTTCTATAACACCAACTACTGGCACTGCCACGGATTTAAACATGGACAAGCCTTTGCGCACATCGGCCAAGGCCACATTTTGTGGAGTAGTAACTACTATGGCTCCTGAAAGGGGGCAGCTTTGAGTTAAAGTGAGTTGAATATCGCCGGTGCCCGGGGGAAAATCTATTAGCAAATAGTCTAAATGACCCCAATGCACGCGGTGTAAAAAGTTGTTGATCATCTGGGTTGCCATGGGGCCACGCCAAATGGTGGCGCGATTAGGGTCAGAAAGCATGGACATGGAAACTATTTGAATGCCTGCGGCCACAGTTACTGGCACTAAAGTCTGGTCGGGGCGAATTTCAGGGTCTTTGTCGATGCCAAACATCATTCCCATGGAAGGGCCGTAAATATCGGCGTCTAAAATACCCACTCTGGCACCGGAAAGCGCTAAGGCCATAGCTAAGTTTGCAGTTACTGTGGATTTACCCACGCCGCCTTTACCCGAAGATACCGCAACAATATGGCGCACACTATGGAGCAAAGAATTTTCTAAATAAACTTGCTTTTTAATGGGTTGGGCGGTCATGTTCACATTTACTTTAGTGACGCCGGGCAAAGCTTGAAGTAGCTCCACAGCTTGGCGGTGAAATTCATCTTTAACTGGGCAGGCCGGGGTGGTTAACTCTATATCTAGGCTAATTTCGCTATCGTTTTTTATGACTATATTTTTTACGAAACCTAAATCGACGATGTTTTTATTAAAATCTGGATCGATAATGCTTTTTAATGTTTGCAATATTGTAGTTTTATTCATAATGGTAAAAGATACACAAAGGAGATTGTTTCGGTAGTGGTAAGTTCGTTGAATAACAGAATAAATAGGATGTACGGGCAAAAAGACGCACTTATTGCTTTGCGAGCTAGGGTTTTTTCGTTAGTAAGTGTTGCTGTAATAGTCCTTTTAAGTATCTCTGCGGTGGTGGACCTTTGGGATGGAAGCACTGAAAGTTTAGAATCAATAGTATTTAGTTTATCGGTGCTGCCTATTATTGCAATTGGTTTAGCTTTTGTTTACCATGGCCACTATGAACAAGTAGTTCCTATAATATTTTATACCATAACCTTAGTATTGTGTTTAACCAGTATTCATGTGGGTTTAGGGGATAATCCTCAAATCTTGTATTCTTTAACATCGATGTTTTTTCCTAGTTTAATTGTAGGAGCAGCATTGTTTATAGGGTTAAAAGTGCTTTTAATAACATCGGGAGTGCTAATTGTTTGGCTAATAACTTATTGGTTTGTTTTCTGCGCAGATTTCCAAACTGGAATGCACTTGGTGTCTGTATCTACCATGGTTTATAATAGCATTGCTTTGATAATGTTGAGCATAATTGTAGTGGGCTTACTGAAAATTTCCCAAGCGGCTATTTTTAAGGTGAATAAAGAATTAATTCGCAACAAAGAACTAACCCACAGTTTAGAAAAACGAGTTTTAGACCGCACTTACGCGCTGGTTGAGGCTAAAGCTGTCGCCGAAGAAGCTAGTAAAGCTAAAACACAATTTTTGGAAACCATAAGTCATGAAATGCGCACTCCGCTCAATGGCATAATTGGTATGAACTCATTGTTGACGAATACAGAGTTAAATGAAGAACAAAAAGATTTTGTAGATACATCTTTGGATAGTGCTCGTGGCTTGCTTGCTCTTATTAACGATATTCTTGATATGTCGCGCATAGATTCTCAAAAAGTTACTCTGGAACTAGCGCCCATAAATATTTCCAAGTTGTTGCTTTCCATGCGCCGTTTTTATAATTCCGATGCCCGCCGCAATGAAATTGGCTTGACTTTTGAAATAGACGAAGCTTGTGATCAGCTTTTTATGGCTGATGAAAAACGAATTCGCCAAGTATTGCAAAGTTTAATATCTAATGCTATCAAATTTACAGAAAAGGGTAGTGTAACCGTCATAGGAAAGGTTTTGGGTAATAATTCAGAAAGTCCTTTATTGCATTGTACGATTAAAGATACGGGTATAGGTGTTGATGCGGAAAATGCAGACATGATTTTTGAAAAATTTAGACAGTTAGACCAAAGTCGTACACGTAAATTCGAGGGCTCTGGTTTAGGATTAGCCATTGCCAAGAGTTTGGTGGAATTAATGGGGGGAGAAATAGGTGTAAACGAGGTTAATGTAGGGTCGGAGTTTTGGTTTACAGTGGAATTATCTAAAGTATTGCCAAAATTAACTGAATCTTAATTTTTAAGAATGTAAATTACTGCTATGAATATATGGATAACTGGAGCCTCGGGAATGCTCGGGCAAGATCTAATAAAGGTGGCTCTACGCGCTGGACATAAGGTTTTAGCCACAGATAGGGAAGTAGATATTACCGCTGAAAGCCAGGTAAGGGAGTTTTTGGCTACAAATAGCGTAGATGCTTTGGTAAATTGCGCAGCTTATACCGCAGTGGATTTGGCCGAAAGCGAACAAGATCAAGCTTTTGCTCTAAATGCAGCAGGGCCAGAGATTTTGGCTTTGGCTACAGCGAATTTAGAAATTCCCATGCTACATATTTCCACAGATTATGTGTTTAATGCCCAAAAAAAAGAGGCTTTAGGTGAGGGAGAAGCTTTGGATCCGGTGAGCGTTTATGGTAAAACCAAGTTGCAGGGAGAAATTCGTGTGCAAGCTCATAATCCTAAACATTGGATTGTGCGTACAGCATGGCTTTATGGCTTATATGGAAACAATTTTGTGAAAACCATGTTGGAATTAATAGCTACCAAAGAAAGTATTGAGGTGGTAAATGACCAAATTGGTACTCCCACTTGGTCCGTGGATTTAGCTTTGGCTATAATTGCGATTCTTGAGAAAAACTCCGATTTTGGTGTGTATCACTACAGTAATTTAGGACAAACTTCGTGGTATGAATTTGCCCATGCTATTCAGCGTATGGCGGTGGAAAGAGAATTGTTAGAAAAAAGCATAGAAATACGACCTGTGCCCAGCACTGAGTTTCCCACTGAGGCCCAACGCCCCACTTGGTCTGTATTAGATAAGTCCCTTATTCAACAAAAATTTGCTTTGGAAATCCCCCATTGGGAAGAATCTTTAAACAACTATTTGTATTTGGAAAAACTGTTTCGTGAATAAAAAAGAACTTTCTACCCCCATAGATTGGCAAAATGTAGATGCGGTGGTTTTTGATTTAGATGGCACGCTTTATTTAGGCAATGAATTGTTGCCCCAGGCCTTAGAATTGGTGAATTTAGCGCAGAAACAAGGAGCTTGTTACTTTTTATCCAATAATACTTCCAAAACTCCTGAAAGTACTTGGGCTAAAATGCAAAAGCTGGGTTTAACCGTGGAGCTTTCCCAAGTTTTGTCCCCTTTGCACACTTTAGTGGCTCATATTAAAAAATCAGATATTAATAAATGCTGGGTATTGGCGAATGGCGAGGTTTTGGCGTGGTTGCAGTTTGCTCTGCCCCAAGTGGATTTTAAAGCCGAACGCGTCGAAACCGAGCTGGTGGTTCTTGCCTACGACGATTCTTTGACTTACCAAGATTTGTGCGAGGTGGCTTGGCGCTTGCAAGATGGCGCAAAATATTGGATTACCCATCCAGATTTTTTGTGCCCCCACCCCCAGGGTTATGTGCCAGATGTGGGAGGCTTGGTGGAGCTTTTTGCCACTTGTACCCAGCGTCGTCCCGAGGTGATTTTGGGCAAGCCTAGCCCCATTGCCTTAGAAGCGGTTTTGCAAAACTATAGTGCAGAAAGAGTGCTTTTTATAGGGGATAGGCTATACACTGATTGGCAATTAGCACAAAATGTGGGTTGCCAATTTCGTTTAAGCTTGGCGGGGGAAACTAACTTAGAAATGTGGGAAAAAAGCGATCCTCAGCCTTTGTTGCTTTGATTTCTGCTATCCACAGTAAAATCTTGTTGCATTTCTAGGGCGGGCATATCAGCCAAAGGAGCGCCAATGATGGTGGCAGGTACGCCTGCTACTGTGGTGCGGGGCGGAACATCGCTGAGTACCACGGCTCCGGCACCTATTTTTGCGCCTTTGCCTATGCGGATATTGCCTAAAAGTTGGGCATGGGCGCCTATCATAACACCATCGCAGACTTTAGGATGCCTATCGCCTTTTTCTTTGCCCGTACCACCCAGAGTAACGCCGTGCAAAATGGAGACGAAATCGCCAATTTCCGCAGTTTCTCCCACCACCAAATTGGTGGCATGATCCATAAGGATAGCTTTGCCTATTTTCGCCGCGGGGTGAATATCTACATCAAATTGCTGGGAAACCAATGATTGTAGCATCAACGCAGCAAAATTACGCTTGTGCTTCCACAATTCGTGGGCTATGCGGTGGGTTTGTAGGGCTAAAAATCCTTTAAAGAACAAAAAGGCTTCTAAATACAGATTTACCGCTGGGTCTCTTTGATAAACAGCTTCTAAATCACAAGCCGCTTGCTCCACCACTTCGGGATGGCAGCTTAATTCATCTTTGAATACTTTAAAAAGTTGTTTGTGGTCCATTAGACCATGACCTAAACGCGCAGCTAAAACCGCTGCCAAAGCTTCGCAAAAGTCTTTGCGATCGAGTATTAATTCTTTTAAAAATAGTGCAAAAGGTTCTTCTGCTAATTTAGCCGTGGCTTCTTCGATAATGCGTTGCCATAATTGAGAACTTGTAGTTTCCATAAAATAAATTTAGAAATATACCCCAAAGTTTGCTACAATATTGCAGTGTTTAAAGTTAAAGTAAAGACCAAACTTGGCGTTTTTGGGCTGATTGGTACGGAAAAAGGGCTTGGTGAAGTGCTTTTGCCTGGTGCTTGCCATGATATGGGTGCAAAATTCAGTACAGATTTAACCCAAGCTTATTGGTTCGAAAGCACCGCTCAAGCTTTGCAGAGTTATGGAGAAAAAGATTTTAATCTTTGGCAACAAAAAGTCTTAGAAATACCCTTGGATTTACCAGGTATTCCTCAACTTAGAAGCACAGATTTTACTCGAGCCGTGTGGGAGGGGATTGCGCAAATTCCCTTGGGAAAAGTGTGGACTTACAAGGAATTGGCTGAATATATAGGCAATCCCAAAGCGGTGCGCGCTGTGGGTAGTGCTTGTGGTAAAAATCCCATACCTTTGATAGTGCCTTGTCATAGAGTGGTTGCTGCCAATGGGTGGGGAGGTTTTAGTGGCGGTACTTTGGAGGTGAAAAAAATGTTGCTTAGGCACGAACTTGGGGCAGAAAACCCCCAGCTCTTAGAGCTTTAAGTATTTGCATTTGTTCGGGTAAGCTACTTTTTTGTAGTTTCTCTATAACAGGTTCGGGAATGCGTTTTAGTGGCTTAAAATGCAGGGGTACTGGACGGCTTAAAAACCATGCGCGATAAATTTTGGGCAAAAAATATTGCCAAGGAAATTCAGGTCCAGGTACATATATAAGTGCTGGTTTTAGACCATCTATAGCTTCTACCACCACTTTTCCATCGGATCTAAGAGTGCGCAAAACTACTCTGCGTTTTATGTCTAAATGCTGTATAAAAGTAGTGATTTGCATGGTTTTGCATTTATTTTAAGATATGGCTTTTACAAATTCAACGGTGGTTTTTTCCGGGTCTGGAGTGGCAAATATTGCAGAACCTACCACGAAGTTGTTGGCACCAGCAGCTTTAACTTGAGCGATGTTTTCTAGTTTAATGCCCCCATCAACTTGTATGTCTAAGTCGGGTTTAAGTTTTCGCAATTGGGTGACTTTTTTTAGAGTGTAGGGAATTAAAGATTGTCCACCAAAGCCAGGGTTTACGGACATAATTAACACCATGTCTAAAAGGTCTAAAATATATTCAATATCGCTGAGAGCTGTGGCGGGATTTAGTGAAACTCCTGCGCGACAGCCAGTTTCTTTGATTTGATTAATTAGCCGATCTAGGTGGCGAGTAGATTCGGAATGCACTGTGATTGTTTGAGCGCCTGCTTTAGCAAATTCGGGCACAAATAATTCAGGTTTTTCTATCATCAGGTGGCAATCTAAGGGTAAAGATGTGCCTTGGGCGATATTGGCAGCAATTCCAGGTCCAAAACTAATGTTGGGTACAAAATTCCCATCCATTATATCTAAATGCAAAGCTTGGGCTCCGCCCGCTTCAACGGAAGAAATTTGTTCTTGCAGTTTTAAAAAATCGGCATTTAAAATGCTTGGCGATACAATGTTTTTGTTATTCATGCTTCAAATTTACTACTATTTTATAAACCTAACAAACAAGGAGTAAATATTATGGCAAAGAAAAGCGCCAAAAAAGCAACTACTAAAAAAGTTGCTACCAAAAAAGCAGCTACTAAAAAGAAAGTTACCACAAAAAAAGCTTCAGCTAAAGCTGCCGCTAAAAAAGTTGTGGCTAAAAAAGTTGCTGCTAAAAAAACCGTAAAAGCCGCAGTAAAGAAAGTAAAAACTGCCGCTAAAAAAGCTACCACTAAAAAAACAGCTACTAAAAAGAAAGTGGCAACTAAAAGAAAAACTGCGACTAAAGTAAAAGCTCAGTTAAAAGAAGTGGTGTTTAATGTTTATTCACCTGATTCAAAAACTGTACAAGTGGCAGGGGAATTTAACAGTTGGGATCCAGCCAAAGGCAAATTGAAAAAAGATAAAGAAGGGAATTGGACTTTAAAAGTAAAACTAGCTCCAGGAACCTACCAGTATAAGATAGTCTATGATGGTCAATACTGGGAATTAGACCAAAGTGCTGAATCCGTTATGGCCGAACACGGTCCTAACAGTGTAGTATATGTGGACTAAATTTCCCTTATCAGTGGAAATATGTCATGGGGTAGCCAAAGAGTTTGCTACCCCTGTTTGGCTTTATGATGCAAATACCATAGTTGATCGTCTAAAACTGTGTCAAGTTTTTGACACGGTGCGTTATGCCATAAAGGCTAATTCAAATTTAGCGGTTTTATCTTTGCTCAAAGAGCATGGTGCTGTGGTGGATGCGGTTTCGGCGGGGGAAATTCAACGAGCTTTAATGGCTGGTTTTGTAGGTACTAGCGAAGTGCCTGGGGTGGTTTATACCGCCGATGTTTTTGATGATGAAGCTTTGGCTTTAATCAAAAAGTATTCCATACCTGTAAATGTGGGGTCTCCCGATATGATTTCTCAATTAGGAGAAGCAGGGATAAAAGTTCCGCTCACTATTCGCATAAATCCTGGTTTTGGCCATGGACATTCCCGCAAAACTAATACCGGTGGAGATTTATCTAAACATGGCGTATGGCACGAGCAATTGTCTCAGTGCGTACAAAAAGCTAAAGAATTAGATATTCCCATAACTGGATTGCATATTCATATTGGATCCGGCGCAGATTTAGAGCATTTGGCTTTGGTTTGCGATGCGATGTTGGAATGTTCCAAAGTTTTGGGTAGCGATTTGCGCTACATTTCGGCGGGGGGTGGTTTGTCTATTCCTTATCGCAAAAATGAAGAAGATGCTGTGGATGTGGGCGAGTATTTTAAATTATGGGATGAAACTCGCCAAAAAATTGAAAAACAAGTGGGGCATAAAATCAGATTAGAGCTAGAACCTGGACGTTTTATCGTGGCGGAAAGCGGTTTTTTAATTGCACAGATTCGCGCGGTTAAAAAGATGGGTGAAAACTTGTTTTATTTGATAGATGCTGGTTTTACCGACTTGGTACGCCCCGCTTTTTACGGAGCTTGGCACGAGATTTCCGTGATTGCCCGAGATGGTCGTCCTTTAGATGAAGTTGCGCCGGTGATTGTGGCAGGCCCCCTCTGTGAATCCGGCGATGTATTTACCCAAGAAGAGGGGGGCTTTGTAGTTACGCGAAACTTGCCTTTAGCTCAAGTGGGAGATTATGTTGTGATACACGATGCGGGGGCTTATGGTGCCACCATGTCAAGTAACTACAATTCTCGTTTTTACGCCGCCGAGGTGATGTGGAAGGAGAATGCGGCGAAGTTGATTCGCAAAAGGCAAAGTTTTGAGCACTTGATCGCCAATGAGCTTTTACAAATGCGGCGATATTAATTGTATATATTCATCATGTAATATTCCATTGCTCACCACCACGGCTTCTTCATCGCAATAAGCCATGGCTTCGCCGTTTAAATTGCTGGCTTTACCACCCGCTTCTAGCACTAGCAAACTGATTCCCGCCGTATCCCAAGGGTAGGAGTTGGTCATACTGTAAACTTCCAAGCGACCCGCTGCCACATAGCAACCTTCTAGCACCGCCGAACCAATGCTTTTTACTCGTTGGCAGGCTGAGCCTTGGGCGGCAAATAACCGCACATTGCGAGCGTTGATTTCGGCAATACGATTTTCGGGACCTACATTGAAATCCCCATTGGAAATAATAGCTTGGGACATATCGGAAATATTACTGACGCTAATCTTTTTACCATTCATATATGCACCTTGGCCGCGGATGGCGGTGAACATCTCATCGAATTTGGGCAAAAAACAGACAGCGAGTAATGGTCCTTGGGCATCGAAAAGTGCCAAGGATATTCCCCAGTTGGGCATGCCCCGGGAGTAGTTGATGGTGCCGTCGATGGGGTCTATGATCCAGGTGTAATCTTCAGCGGAGTTGTTATTGACGAACCCGGATTCTTCGGTGCGAATTAGATGGGTGGGAAAAGCCTCTTGTAAGGCGGATAAAATCAGCTTATCGGCGGCAATATCCGCTTGGGTAACTGTGTCTTTGGGGGATTTAAACTCGATGGCACCGAGTTGATGTTGCATTTCTAAGGCTAAGCTTCCTGCCTTTTCAGCAATTTCTGTGGCGATTTTCATTACTTCTTTTAAATTTAAGGGCATATTGGTCTCTTTTTGAGTTTTTTAATGTAAAGGTGTGACATATATCACACTTTTGTCTTGGTGGTGAGTTTATGTCCACACTTTTTCTAAGTTTGCACTACTATAATAATTTTGTTTGTATAAATTTATAATAATCCCTGTTGGAGTATGTTTATGTTTAAGGTAAGAACAACCTTATATGCAGTTTTGTTAATTACTGTTTCACTTTGGGCCCAAAGCGATTTGGCTAATACTTTACGCGCTTTTGAAGATAAGCCAGGTTATGTTCAGCCCATAGCTACATCCATGGGAACTTTGTTAAATACTGGTTTAGTAAATAGCGCCCGTGTGGGCAAGGGCATTGGTTGGTCTTTTGTACTGCCTGTAAATATTGCTTACATTGGCAAAAAAGATCATTCTTATAAATACACTTATAATACAGGCTGTAAAGAACTTAGGCAAGAGATTTATGACGACATGCCTGATGGTTATAGCTGCCCCAAAGATGATTTTACCCGTTCTTTAACTGCGCCTACCTTATGGGGTAACGATGACTTGGTTTATGTAGAAAAGTATCGCATTAATGGTCCCAATGAAGATGACTGGCATTTACGCCAAGTGGCGACATTAGACAAAGGTCATCCTACCATACGAAAATTTGTCACTTTGCCTTTTGTTTTTCCATCTTTTGCTTTTTCTATGGAGCATTTTAGAGGTTCTTTTCGCATTATTGGCGTACCTAGTATAAAATCCATTGACTTTGGTGGCTTATTGATTTGGGGTTTAGGTGGGCAATACGACTTTTCTCATTTTATCGATCCTCTAAATGAATTAGGAATTAATATTTCTGCCACTACGAACTTTAATTTTTGGAGTATAGGATACTCGCCCACGGGGGAGGTAGAAGGAGAACTTAATTTAGATGGTATGACATCTTTCACTGGTTTAGTGGCTGGTTACAAGTTTAGCATCTTAGAAGCTTTTATGGAATTGGGTTACGAAACTAGTAGCTTTAAAACAAGCGGACACTTAATAGATCACGGTACTCTTGATGATCCTAGTACCCCAGAAAATGAAAGTGAAATTAAGCCTAATATAAAAGTTAAAGGTCGTAATGGGATTAGGGCTAGCATAAACTTAGCAGTTCAATTAGGGGTTTGGCGTCCTGTGGTAGGGCAAAGTCTGGGAGCCCAAAGTGGCACTCAAATAAATATTTTACAATTCGGAAAGGAAGGTAAATAATGAATAAAAATACAATGATTGCAGCATTGGCTATAATAGCCATGATATTCGCTTTCTCTAGCTGTGGGCAACCAGCAATTACAGATTCAGGAGGCGGTTCTTCAAATAACAGCTCCACAACTGGAGGAGATTCCAATTCCGGTGGTGGTTCCACTTCTGGGGGCACTGATGGAGTAAATAATGGTGCTGGTGGAAGTACTGATGGTACTAACAACGGTAATAATACTGGTGGAGGTACAGGCGGTGCCAACGACGGCGATAATGCTACCGTGGAAGGTGGTAATGTAGCTTGGTTCGAAGATGAGGGTTCTATATCTGTTAAGTTAGTTGAAGGGGCAGTTAGTGGTTCTGGTAATGAAGTTTTTGAAATTCAAAGCTTGCGTGACGAAGCTTTGGAAAAAAATGCCAACCTCGCTACCTTGCTAGTCAGTGATTTACAGGTTTCTGTAGATGCAAGCTCTATAGGAACTTTAAGTGCTATGGGAGGAACTTCTTTCTTAATGGATATTTCTTATCAACTGCCAGGTAAGGAAAAAATCAGAATAGGTTATACTAACACTAGAACTCACGCTACCATTACTCAATTAATCAGTGGCATTAGTATGGATGATAATACCATCTGGTACGATTTAGATGGTTACGATTCATTTGTGGATGCTTTGGTTGACGAAAGTAACTCTACTTTAACTATGATCGTAGATGTTAAAGAAATTTCACCTGCTTTAAGTGGCACAGGTAGTTTCACTTTAAAGTATGTAGTTAAAGGTAATGCCCAAGTTCGTCTATAATTTTTAATAGTTGGTTTTTTAAAGCAGTTCTTTAAGTAGAGCTGCTTTTTTTTATGGGAAAATGTTATTTTAAACTTATGATACGCACTTTATTTTTATCAATAGTTTTATTTTTTGCTTTAATTATCTCTAGCTTTGGCATTGGTAATTCCATTCAGCGTTTTAAAAAAGAAGATCGGTATATTGCAGTCAAAGGCTTTGCCGAACGCGAAGTTAAAGCGGATTTGGCCTTATGGTTGATTAAAACTCGCATTGCCACCAACGATTTAGCGTCGGGTTTGCAGCAAATTGATAGTAATAAAGCAAAAATATTAGACTTTTTGGGTAGTCATGGTCTAAATGGTGATGAAGTGGTGGTGCATAACACCAATGTTACCGACAAAATGGCAAGAGATTATTTGACCGAAAACACGCCTTTGCGCTATATCTTAGAAAATGCGGTGCAAGTGCGCACGGACAAAGTTGATACCTTGCTTTTTGTCAGTCGGCAAACTGATAAGCTTTTACAAGCGGGAGTGTTGATTTCTGCTAGCCACGATTATAACCCTGCGGTGAAGTTTATGTATTCAGGGCTCAATGATATTAAACCGGCAATGCTTTCTGAAGCAACGCAAAATGCCCGGACTGCTGCGCTAGAATTTGCCAAAGAAAGCGGGGTTTCTCTGGGAAAACTGCGCAAAGCTAATCAGGGCTTGTTTAGCATTGTAGATCGCGATTATTCCATTATGGCTCCCAATGCAGGAGCTTATTCACCTTCCACCAACGATATTTTTAAAAATGTTCGCGTGGTGGTCAATGTGGAATATTCGGTGGAATAACTTTAGCTATTATGTATTTGCACCCATTGGGCAAAAGCAGTTAAGAAGTTTTGCATAAATTCGGCGGTTTTTTCCACGAATTTACCATTTTCGTCAAAAGCAGACATAATGTTCCCTAAATATGCTTCGGGTTGTTGCATCATGGGAGTATTGAGAAACACCATCACTTGTCTAAGGGCGTGGTTGGCTCCAAATGCACCCATGGCTCCAGGGGTTGAGCTAATTACCGCTGCAGGTTTGGTGTCCCAAACACTTTCCCCATAAGGGCGGGATCCCACATCTAGGGCGTTTTTTAAGGCCCCCGAAATAGATCTATTGTATTCGGGGGTGATAAATAAAAATCCATTGGCATCTTTAAGTTGACTGCGAAATTCTTGCCATGCTGCGGGGGGATTCGCTGTGTCTAAGTCTTCGTTGTAGAGTGCTAAATTACCAATTTCCACGATTTCCATTTCCAAAGATTCGGGTTGCATTCTGATAAGCTCTTGGGCAATTTTACGGTTATAAGAATCTTTGCGCAAACTGCCTACTATGATAGCTATTTTATGGTTTTTCATAATATTAACCCTTTGTTGTGTATTTGTTTTGATTAAATTACTTATTTGTAGTGATTTAACAATATACTTTGAGACAAGGTCTTAGCTTTGGCAGATTAGGGTGATTTTTAGTTGATTAATGGGAGTATTTTGCTTTAAAAAAACAAAATGATGGCTAATGTAGAGGCGGAAATGCTCAGCCACAGCACTGTACCTTGCAAAATTGGGGAAATTCCTACGGACTTTAGCGTTTTCCAAGAAAGGCTGGTGCCAATTAAAAATAAAGTCAAGGCCAAGGCTTTTTTAGCACCATAGACAATGATAGGGTTAAGGTTTGCAAAGCCAGGGACAAAGCTGTTAATCATTATGGCAATTACAAATAATGCAATAAAATAAGGAAGTTGAATTTTTATATTTTTTTGTTTAAAAATCAAAGCGCTTAGCAAAGCTAGGGGAATAATCCACAGAGCTCGGGTTAATTTCACAGTGGTGGCCATGGCCAATGATTCAGAATTAAATTTTGTGGCAGCTCCCACCACAGAACTGGTGTCGTGGATGGCAATGGCGCTCCAAACCCCAAAGTCTTGGGGACTCATATTGAGTAGGTGTCCAATATAGGGGAAAACAAAAAGAGCCAAGGAATTTAAAACGAAAATCACCCCTAAGGCCACGCTGATTTGCTTGTTTTTGGCCTTGATGATAGGGGCTAGGGCCGCAATGGCGCTTCCACCACAAATTGCTGTGCCACCGGCGATTAAATAGGCTGTATTAGATTCAACTTTAAAGAGTTTTCCCAGTAAAATTCCTAGTAAAAGAGTAAAAATAATGGTGAAAATAGTGAAAAAAAGACCATCTTTTCCGGCTTGGATGGCATCGGTGGCACTGATACCAAAACCCAAGCCCACCACTGCAGCTTTTAACAACCAACTGCTTAATTTGCTGCTTTTTTCAGCAAATGGATGGGTAAAAACTTGTGCGAAAACTATGCCCATAAAGAGTGCCCAAGGCGGGGAAATAAAGTTGCTTAAACTTATGGTCGCTAAAAGCAAAAAGAAGGTTTTACTGAAGTGTCTATTCATAAAAAATGGATTTTAGACAGAATTATAGCATATTTATAGAGGTGCTAAGTTAGCATGGATAAAAAATAAGGGTTGGCCTAATAAAATGCTAATTTAGAGCGGTGCGACTACAAATCACCATAAAACGACGGGTACGCCGGGCTTTGCTCGGGCTAGTTCCCTTGGCTTTGGGGGCTTCGCTGGTGGATGCTGCCATGTTATGGGGTTTGCGCTTTTATGTGGATCAGGTGCAAAGCGGGGTGGAATTTTTGCGTTGGTGGTTTGTGGCTATGCTTTTGGTATTGGCCTTGCGCTGGTGGGCCGGGGTGAGTCGTCAGCGTTTTAGCGATGCTTTAGTGTTAAATTTAGAGGTGTATTTGCGCTTGT
Source organism: Fibrobacter sp. (assembly GCA_012511955.1). Lineage (GTDB taxonomy): Bacteria > Fibrobacterota > Fibrobacteria > Fibrobacterales > Fibrobacteraceae > JAAZFC01. The sequence continues at coordinate 25,281 of JAAZFC010000013.1, forward strand.
GGCTGCAGCGTTTGGGGAGGCGTTTGCCTAGCACTTGGTTTCATCAACGGCATTATAGACGACATTTGCGGGCGGCCGAAGAATCTGTGCGTGCTTTATTGCCCACTTTTAATGGATTATTTGCCTTGGTTTTTGCCGTGGCCCAGTTGGTGGTGTTTTTGCCTGTGCTATTTTGGCTTTCTTTGCCTTTAACCTTGATTTTACTGGTTTTAGTGTTGCCACTATTGAGCTTTTTGCAAAAACAACTACGACTTTTGGGGGGCGATTTACAGGGAAAATTATCCCAACAGGCGGAACAGGGTTTGGATTTGCGCCAATATTTTGAATTGGGGCGGGAGTGGACGCTCAGTGAAGATTTACAAGCTATGGCACGGCGATCTTTTGCCCAAGTGCGACAGTTATATGAGCGCGGACGGGCCATAAGTTTGCGCCAAAGTTGGGTGGTGCATAGCATTGATGGCTTAGCGGCTTTGGCGGTGGTTTTAGTGTTTTTATTGTGCGGTTGGTGGATAGGTCAGGGGACTATGCAACCCCAAGATTTGTTGATGTACGGTGCGGCGTTGTTGCTGTGCTATAAGCCGGTGAAAGATTCCATTCGCATGGTGCCTTTGGTGCGTGAAGGGCAGGTGGCTCTGGGGATTTTGCAAGATTTGGAGCAAAAATGCGCGGGCAAAGCTAAAAATACGGAAATAAGTGCGGTGGTGAGTGATAAACTCGTGTGCAAAAATGTGTCATTTGCTTGGCAAAGCCAAAAGCCATCCATTGTGTTTGATGATTTGAATTTACAGTTGGATCCTAAGCAGGCTTTGTGGATAAAAGGGGCTAATGGCAGCGGAAAAACCACTTTGTTGCGCCTTTTAGCGGGTTTAGAAGAGCCCCAAAAAGGAGTGATTAGCTGGCCTGCAGATACTGGTGAAATAGCTTTTTTTAGTCAAAAAGATTTTTTATTGCCCATAGAATATTTGCGTGAGAGTTGGGATGAAAAATATGCTGTTTTAAGCGCAGATTTGAAAAAATTAGTGGATTTACTGGTGCCAGGGGGAATAAAAAAGCGCAAGGGATTTTCGGCAGGACAGCTGCAAAGAGTGGCTTTGGCTTGGGTGTTTATGTCTGGGGCAAAAGTGTGGTTACTAGATGAACCCTTGGCTTTTGTGGCAGCTAAAGATCGCAGGTTAATTTTGCAGCAAATGCAATTGGTGGCCCAAGAGCAAAATAGCTGGTTAGTGCTAAGTAGCCATGAATTGCATTTGACGGACGATCATGGTTTTGAACAGGTTTTGGATTTGGATGCTTTATGAAGTTTATTTATGCCCAACGGGGTAAAATTGTGGCGCTGTGGGCTTTGTTTCTGCTATGGCCGGTGGGAAGCATGCAAAGCTGGGCGTGGATAGCGGTTTTAGCTCTGGGACTATTTTTGCGGGTCTGGGCGCGCTCGGTCATGGGCGAACATAGTCGGGGAAATGTCCATGCCGCACCTCGGCTGGTGCAAACCGGCCCATATTCGCTGATGCCCCACCCCCTGTATGTATCCAATGCCTTGGTGGCTGGGGCGGGGGTGTTGATTTCCGGTTGGCCCGCCGGGGTAAAGGCTGTGTGGTGGTTGGCGTTGGTGGCTTTTTACAGCCTTTTAGCGCGCGCCGAAAACCGCTTTTTGCAGCAGAGCTTTGGCGCCGAATGGCACCAATGGCGGCGCAGTTTTAGTGTGCGCAAATTGGGAGGAGAACTGCGCCGTACCGCCTGGGGGCGAGCTCTGCGCCAAGATGCGTGGACTTGGTTTTGGCTGGGGCTATTTTTGATGCTATGGTATGGGAGGACGCAATGCTTTGGGGCTTAAAACAGCGTTTGGGAGGATTTCCCCGCAGTTCGGGATGCTTGTGGTTGCACGGCGCTTCACTGGGAGAGTGCAATGCTTTGTTGCAATTATATCCCGCTTTAGCAACCTTGGGAAGACCCATAGTTCTCACCACTCAAAAAGCGGAGATCGTAGCAGAATTGCGCCGCCGCGCGCCTTCAAAAATACGAGTGGCTTTGGCTCCAGCGCCGTTTAAGATGATTGCTCGCCACTGGCTGCGCCAAGTGCAGCCGCAAATGTTAATCTTATACGAAGGGGAAATTTGGCCCGCTTGGCTACAAGTTTTGCAAGCCCAAGGCGTGCCCGTAGCTTTGGTGTCAGCCCGCATGAGCGACCAGGCGTGGACTCGCTACGGCTTGCAGCACAAATATTGGCGCGCACAGCTGCAAGGGATTAGCGCAATTTGGGCGCAAAGTGCTAACCACGCCCACCGTTGGGCGCATTTTTACTCCGGCCCTATAGCGATAGGTGGCGATTGGAAGTTGTGGCACAAAACCATGGCCCTGCCCCAAAGTGCAGGTAATGTGGACTTGGTGGCCATTTCGGTGCATCGCGCCGATTGGAAACTCATGGGAGAAGGTTTGCTCAAGCATGCGGAAATGGGGGGTAAAACCGTGGTGATTCCTCGGCATCCTAGCGATGCGCCTTGGTTTGCGCAAAAAATTCGCCGCGCGCAGCAAAAATCGGTGCCTTGGCCGCAAGTGGAGGCGGGTGCCATCAGCTTGGTGCACCAATTTGGGCAAGTGGGGGCGGTGCTCAAAGAAGCAAATATCGCGGTGATGGGCGGCAGTTTTGGCGGGGGTGGCATCCACGATTTTTGGGAACCGCTATTTGCGGGAGTACCGGTGATTTCGGGGTTGCAACAGGGCCATCATAGCGAAGTGCTGCGCGCTTTACAAGCGGCGGGCGCGGTGGGCGTGGTGGATGATTTGGCCAATATGCGCATTGGCAACCACGGTCGCGATGTGTGGCTCGAAAACTGGTTTCCCTGGGAAAAACGCTACGAAATACCCCGGATTTTGCAAGAATATTTGCAGCCGGTGCAACAATCGGTGCCGGAATTTGTGCGGTGGGTGGGAGAGCGGATTAGGGCTTAGTTGTTGATTTTTTCAATAATTATTGCTGTTAATATTTAATTAATCAAACGAGAGGGTATATATGCATAAAAATAGATTTATTACCGTTAGTGTTTTAGCATCGCTAGTGTGGCTAGTGAGCTGTTTATCAATCAACAATGGTGAGTTGGCAGACTCGGAAATATCTAGCTCTTCTGCCCAGTCTAATAGTTCTTCGGCGGTGGTAAAAGTAACTTTTACTGACGATCGTGACAGCAATACTTATAGAATCGTAAAAATCGGCACCCAAGTATGGATGGCGGAGAATTTGCGCTATTTACCGAATGTGCATGGAGTTGAATATAGCTATGACGAACCTAAATACTATGTGTATGAATATACTGGAGCCCGCTTAGCTGAGGCAAAAACTAGCAGCTATTATCAAAAATATGGTGCTTTGTATAACTGGCCGGCTGCTTTAGAGGCTTGCCCTGCGGGTTGGCATTTGCCTACTAATGCTGAATGGTCGGCATTGGAGGATTATGTAGGATCCAATGCTGGCAAAAAATTAAAGGCAACCAGTGGTTGGTTTAATGATAGTAATGGCACAGACGCTTATGGCATTGGTCTGTTGCCCGGGGGTTACTTCAACGGTGACTACTTCTACAGTGAGCCGTTCGACGGCAAATGGTGGAGTGCCGCAGAGGGCATTACATATAGAGCAAGCATTCGAGTTTTGGGCTACGACTCCTACACCTTGGGCAGGGGCAGCCCCAACAGTCCAAGCGGGCTCTCAGTGCGTTGTGTTGAGGATTAGTGGCTACTTGTACGAGTATCGAGGGGCGGAAAGTTGGGTGATGCTACAAGCATCACGGGGAGTAGTCAGTAGGGGCGTGCCACCAGCTTTTATTGCCCGTTTACAAGCCATTTATGGGTAAAGATTACCAATACCTTGATATTGCGTTACCATGGTTTTCTCGCGCTTTTAGCTACATAGATAACCTAGTAACAGAATTTTATGCAATTGCAAAAAATGACAAGCCAGCGTTGGCTCAAAAGTTGGCTGAAATCCTTGACAATGTAAATTATTTGCACCCTTTTAGAGGTGGGAATGGCAGAGTTCAACGAGAATTTCTCAGATCGCTGGCTTTGGAGAAAGGTTTAATTTTAGTTCTAAATCCTCCCGATGATGAAACTGTATTTCAAAGATACATGGAAGGCACCATTCAAGGTTCGGTGGCTACACTGTCGTCTTTAATTTTAGAATTGATTTTATCAGAGCCGGGAATTTCCCATAAAAAGTAACGGGCTTTTTGCGCATAAGTGGGAAGTTTTTTACACTCCACTCCGACAATTGGCAGTGAGCCATCATCACTAATTATTACTAAGGTGTTTTCATTAACAAATAACGCTTCGGGGTTTAAATCCGCTAAGTCTAAGTTCAAACGCTGGGGCGCGACTTCCGAAGCGCCATTCCATTGCCACAACGAAAATTTTGGTCCAGTTAAAGGTGTAGTATTGGCTTTGCTCGATGGTCCGCCAATAATCCAAAAAACTTGGCGTTGCGCATCGTATTCTAAACTGCGAATGGCTTGCCCACCCAAATCCAGCAAAATGGGCGTTTGTAACTGTGCTTTTTCCCCTTGCAAACACTGTTGGGGGTTGCTTAATTTAACCACCAAAGCTTGGTCTTGAACCATGGGTTCGCGGAATCCTAACAATAATTCTCCCTCAGCATCATGTGCTAAACCTTCTATGTTAAGCAGCAAATTATTCCCGAAAATCGCTGAGTCTAAGACTGCCAAATCTTTGGCCAAATCTCTATACACTTGACCCACAGGGATTAACTGATGACTATCCCACCAAGTGGCAGCCAAGGCATGCCGAGCACTTCTATACCTTCCTCTTTTGTTGGTGCTGTGGGAACCTATCCAAAATATCGTGTCGTTTATTCTAGCTGTGGCTTCTAAATCCACTTCGCCTCGTTTGCGACCTTGGGCAAAGTGATCACTTAGATTCACAGAATCCATTGGAGAGGAGTTGTTTGGCTTATATATGTAAAGTAATTGATTTTCGTCGTTAGCCACCACCCAGCGTTCGCTGTCAAGTAAAACTCCTGCAGAAATATCACAAGCATTGCGTAGTTCTCTGATTTCTATTTTAGAGTTTGCCGAGGCTAACACAGCCAAAGTTAGTGTTAAAAATAAAGTAAGCATGCTTCTAAGATAGTATAAATGTGAGTTAAATCACATTTGTTAGATATTTTAAATTATCCAATTATTTTTAAACGGTTTATAGTTATTATTGGGTGTTAAATTTCAAGTTTTATGGAGAAATATCATGGGTTTAAAAAAGATATTGTCCCTTTTATTTATAACTATAAGCACTATTTGTGCTGCTAACAGCGATACTCTTTTTGTGATAAAAAACAACGAGATTAGTGAGCAATTTACCTTAATTGAAGAGGTTGATAGTCTCACTTTTAGTAAATCCAAAGAAAAGTATCAATTAAATCTGTTTAAAAAGGCTACTAAGCTTAAAACCATAGCATTGAGCGAAGTGGATAGCATAGTTTTTTATAATCCTTTTATAGGCACTTTTGTTGATGAAAGAGATGAGCAAAAGTACCGTTGGGTACGCATTGGCGATCAAGTATGGATGGCGCAAAATTTGGCTTGGTTGCCTAGCGTAAATCCCTTAGATGATGCAAGTGAAGTTAAAGCAAAGTATTATGTTGATGATTACAATGGTAAAGATGTTGCCGCAGCTAAAGCCACTGAAAAATACGATGCTTTTGGGGTTTATTACAATTGGCTTGGGGCAATGGATGCTTGTCCTGCGGGGTGGCGTTTACCTAGTTACGATGATTGGGGGGAATTATTTGGTTTTGTGGGTGCTTACCTTTATTATAGTGATTATTATAATTATTCTTTTAGTGGAATGTTAAAGGATTCGATGAGTTGGGCTGTGTCTGGTGAAATCACTAATGCTGATGTTTTTGGCTTTTCTGCATTGGCTGCAGGTCTTTTATCTGGTGAGAAAGTTGAAAAACAAGATAGTTTAGGCTTTTGGTGGACTTCGAATAATGATGGTTATTACGCTAGTTATGTGTATTCATTTTATAATTATTATTCTTTTTTATCGGATACGGAACGGAAAGTTTTGGGTGCCAGTGTTCGGTGCGTAAAAGGTGAGGTCGAGAAAGTTCCGGTAAGTGGTATTTCTAAGCTAGAGTTAAATGTTGAAGAGACCATTAAGGGAGCTACGGCAGAAGTTTTGGTAGAACTATATCCAGAAAATGCCACCAACAAAGGTTATACTATAATAACTTCCAATAATTCTGTGCTTAGCTTAAGTAGGGATAAAGTTACTTTTAAAGATTATGGAGAAGCGAAATTAACAGTTAGCACTAATGATGGTGAGTTTACAAACAGTATAGATATTGCTGTGGTTAAGCCTACTACGGGGAGTGTAACAGATAGTCGAGATGCTAATGTATATAATTGGGTGCGCTTAAATAACCAAGTGTGGTTGACAGAAAACATGAAGTGGTTGCCCAGTGTGAACTCCCTAAAGGAAAAAGATAGAAAAGAACCCACTTACCATGTTTACGGTTATGATGGCAATGATGTTGCCGAAGCTAAGAGCAGTAGTAATTACAATGATTATGGGGTTTTATACAACCTTAGTTCAGCATTAGGAGCATGTCCTGAGGGGTGGCATTTACCAACTGGGGATGAGTGGGATGCTCTAATTGAATATGCTGGTGGAGAGGAACTAGCGTCCATAAAATTAAAATCAGTATCAGGTTGGGGGGATAAAGGTGATGGTGCCGATGATTTTGGTTTTGCAGGACTTCCTGGTGGCTACCATTATTCAACTTATTTTAGCGGCAAAGGATATCTTGGATTCTGGTGGTCTAGTTCTTGGCGTAAATATGATATGAGGGTTGAAGAAGAGTTTTTATGGCACCCTATTGAGGAGTTTGTTGGTTATGCTGTGCGTTGCGTTCAAGGTGAAGTGCCGGTAGAGGGTATTTCATTAGACAAGGAGCAATTGACTTTAGATATAGGAGAATCACAAAAGCTTTATGCAAAGTTTAGTCCTCTTAATGCCACTAAGCGAGAGTTAACTTGGCATTCATCAAATACTTCTATAATTGGCGTAGATTCCCAAGGTACATTGTATGCGAAGAAGCTTGGTTCAGTTACTGTTAGTGTAAAAACCACAGATGGTGATTTTGTGGCCGAATGTACTATTACCGTAAAATCGGAGCCAGAGGGAGTTTTAATAGATGAAAGGGATGGTGAAAGTTATATTTGGGTATTGTTAGGTGATTTGCGTTGGACCACGCAAAATATGCGTTGGTTGCCCGCAGCGTTTGAAGTTGATAACACAGACGATGAGAGCTCTTCTGAACCCAGATATTATTACTACGACAATGATTATGACAATTATGAAGAATATGGTGTCTTGTATAACAAGCCCGCAGCTCTTCTAGCTTGCGCCCCAGGTTGGCGCTTGCCTACCCAAGCCGAATGGGAAGCATTAAAAACCAATTATGATCCTGAAGAACTGAAATCCCAATATGGCTGGAATGAAGGTCTTGGTGGTGACAATAGTTCGGGTTTCAATGCTTTGCCCGGGGGGTACAAAAATGATGAGGCTACTTCTGTGGGTTTAGGTGTAGAAACGCGCTGGTGGACGGATAGAGGTACTTCTGCCTATGCCCTTGCTGCTGAATTAGTGTATGAAGATGATGGTGGCATTTACGGTTATTCAGTGCGCTGCGTGAGCAATTAGAGCGCCACTATTTACTATAATATTCCCATGTTTAAACAAAAGCTAAAACTTTGGTTGCTGGTTTTGGGGTTGGGCATGGGAAATGTTTGTGCGCAATCTCAAGATACGGTGGTGCCTTTTAGCACTTTGTTTCATCAAATTGGCACTCACACTTTGCAGTCGCTAAGTTACAATTATGGCTTAAATGCGGCGGTGGGAGTGGCAGGAACTTATGCTTTGGTGCACTCGGGCTTGGATTGGAAGTGGCATCAACTGGCCCAAGAACACAAAGCCTTGGTCATTGTGGGAATGCCTTCAGTGCTTTTGGGAGGAATTATCCCCCTTACTGTGCCGGCAGGGATGTACATTTATGGGCGCAATAAACGCAATTATGAAACGCAAATTACAGGCTTGGCTTTGGGGCAAGCGGCCTTGTTGGGTTTTGGGATTTCGAGCAGCATCTAAGCGTTTACCGGACGGCGACCGCCGGAGATTTTGCGGCGCAGGGGTGAAAGCGATGCCATGGTGGAAAATGAAGATTTTAGCAAGGATTTTAAGTTTGGTTTTTGGAGGCGGGGGGCTTTTGATGGCTGGCCCAGCGGGCATACCATGACCGCTTTTGCCATGGGTAGCACCTTATTGCATTTATACCCCGAAAGCAATGCGATCAAATACAGCGCGCTGGCTTATGCGGGGATTATCGGCCTGGGAATATCGGTGAATATCCACTGGTTTTCGGACTTTTTTGCCGGAGCACTTACGGGCTACGCCATTGGTGCGGTGGTGGGTAAAAGCTTTAAACAATTATTGGACTCCCCCTCGCAAAGCTCTCGCTGGCATTGGGTGGTGAGCCCGCAATTTGCGCAAATCAGCTATGATTTTTGATTTTTAGCAAGATTTTTAAGGCTACAAGCTTGAATTTAGTTTTTAGCGCTTTAATTCCCCGGCTACGGCCCAGTGATAAAGGCTAGCCACTGAAGCATAAGGGGAATAGCGTTCCCAGTGACCTTGAAAAGATTTTTTATCGAGAATTTCGGGAGCGTAAAGATGCTGGAGCGCGGTGCGTATGGCTAAATCGCCGTAGCTGAGCACATTGGGCCTTTGGAGGGAAAAGATTAATAGCATCTGGGCCGTCCACTCCCCCACGCCGGGCAAAGTGGTGAGCGCAGCGATTATTTCGGCATCGCTGAGAGATGGCAAAGCGGCGATGTATAGTTCGCCAGAGCTAACTCGCTGGGCAGCGGTGATGATATAATCCACCTTGCGCCCGCTGAGGCCACAGCTTCGCAGTTGCGCCGGATTCACCGCCAAAATTTGCTCCGGGGAAACGCTAGACACCGATTTTTGCACCCGGTGCCACACCGTGCGCGCCGCCACCGTGGAAATCTGCTGGCTCACAATGCTGTGTACCAAAGCGGTGAATAAATCGGGAATCACCTCGCGCTTAATGACCCCCATCCGCACAATAATCGGCGCCAAAATAGGATCCGCTTGTTGCAGGTGCGCCATTTCGGCAGCACCGTAGGTGAAGAAAGATTTGTGGGTCATTTGATACTTGTTTGTAGTTCCTAATAAAAACATAGCTTAGTGGGAGTGTTCAGATATTTTAATTACCAAATTAACTGTTAGTTATAATCTAGAATTTTAGTTGGGGGGGGGATAGTTTGTTTTTAGTAAATCTAAGCTATACTAAGGCTTTCAAATTTTTATTTTAGAAGATAATGTGTCAATTTAATTTCTTATTTTGTAGTTTTAAATAGATAAGTTTTAGATTATTTTAATGATGGAGTGTAGTTAAAGACTTTGTATTAATAGAATTAATTGATATTTATTTTAAGGAAGGGAGCTTTTATTGTGGATGTTAATGAACTAATAGTTAACTGGTGTCCAAGAAGAATAACAGAAGATACCAAGAAATGCTTTGAATTGGAAAAAATGGAAAATAAGACTTTAGAGGTAGTTGAAATTTTTGCTGGAGTTGGTGGATTTAGATTAGGTTTGGAAAAACATAACTATAAAGTTATTTGGAGTAATCAATGGGAGCCTACAACTAAAACTCAACACGCTTCCATGGTATATGAAGCAAGGTTTGGATCTGAAAATCATTCTAACCAAGATATTGCAACAGTCCCAACAAATGAAATTCCTGATTGCGATGTTCTTTGTGGAGGGTTTCCTTGCCAAGACTATTCCGTGGCAACAACACTAACTAATTCTAAAGGATTAAAAGGAAAAAAAGGTGTGCTTTGGTGGTCCATTCACCGTATACTCGAAGAAAAAGTGAATAAGCCAAAATACTTATTCTTAGAAAATGTGGATAGATTGCTGAAATCTCCGGCTAGCCAAAGAGGGAGAGATTTTGCAGTTATGTTGCAAAGTTTAAATGAATTAGGATATGCTGTAGAGTGGCGTGTAATTAATGCCGCTGAATATGGAATGCCACAAAGAAGAAGAAGAATATTTATTTTAGGCTACCATAAATCAACTGAAATTTACAAGCGATTGGTTAAAAGTGATAAACTAGATTGGATAACCAAAGATGGAACTATTGCAACATCATTTCCTGTGACTAAAAAAAACGCATTATTCACTCCTAGTATTGAGCTAAAAGGAGATTTGGTAGATATCACTAATAACTTTAACAAAAAGGGAACAGACTCTCCTTTTGAAAACACAGGAATTATGGTTAATGGTGTAGTTACAACAATAAAAACAGAGCCTAAATATAATGGAGATTTTGTTGTATTGGGTGAAATATTACAGAATGGTAAACTAACACCAGAGTTTTATATTCCAGAAGAAGATAAAGAAAGATGGGAATATTTAAAAGGAGCTAAATCTTTAGATAGAGTGTCTAAAAACGGACACAAATATAAGTACTCAGAGGGAGGAATGGTCTATCCAGATTCTTTAGATAGACCCTCTCGAACAATAATCACTGGTGAAGGAGGGAAATCACCCTCTCGTTTCAAACATGTAGTGAAAACAAAAAAGGGTCTGCGTAGATTAACTCCTATAGAGCTAGAACGATTAAATATGTTTCCTGATAATCACACGAAATTAGAGGGTATAACAGATGCAAAAAGAGCTTTTTTTATGGGAAACGCATTGGTTGTAGGTGTTGTGGAAAAAATAGGAAAACAACTTCATAATCAAGTGTATAAATATGAGTATGCAGAAATATGATTTCACTTCAGTAGATTCAGTTGTTGAGTTTGCAAAATTATTGAAGAATAGAACCTTACGCGAAGTATGTAGTAAGGAAATTGAAGAACACGGGTATAAGGGCAAAGGAAATTTCGGCCAAATTTTAGAAAAGTTTTATTTTGGCTATGAACCAAACTCTGATGCTGAATCTGATTTTCCAGAAGCAAGTTTGGAACTTAAATCTAGCCCACTTAAAGTTTTAAAAAACGGAGAATACCGATCAAAAGAGCGATTGGTTTTAAACATCATAAATTATTTAGAAGTCCATAAAGAGACTTTTGAAGAAAGCTCTTTTTGGAAGAAAAACGCACATTTACTTCTAGTGTTCTATTTGTGGGAAGCAGAAACAGATATTTTGGATTACATAATCAAATTAGTAGATGATTGGAGTTATCCAAATGAAGATTTAAAAATCATTAAGCACGATTGGGAAACGATTAATCAAAAAATAAAAGACGGTAAAGCCCATGAAATTTCTGAAGGTGATACCTTTTATTTAGGAGCTTGTACAAAAGGCTCTACAGCTTTAAAATCTCTAAGACAACAGCCTTTTAATTCTGAAAAAGCTAAACAAAGAGCATATTCCTTAAAGCAAGGATATGTGAATCATATTATTGCTAAAATTTCTAAAGGTGAAAAAGGGACATTTGGCAAAATTATTCAAAAACCAGAAATCCTTGATAAGGAATGTATTGAAAAGTTTATTATTTCAAAATTTGAACCTTTTTATAATAAAACCGCCCAACAAATAGAAAAGCACTTTAATTTAAAATTAAACCAAAAGGCAAAGAGTTATTTTGCCAATCTAACTAACTCAATCCTTGGAATCGGATTAAATAAACGTATAGAAGAGTTTGAAAAGGCAGATGTTATTGTAAAAACAATTCGACTAAAGGAAAACGACTTACCAAAAGAAGATGTCTCATTCCCAACTTTTAAGTACGAAGATATAATTGAAATTAATTGGGAAGATTCAGATTTCAAAAATATGTTAGAAAGTAAGTTTTTCTTCGTGTTTTATCAATTTACAAGAGATAAACTCGTTTTAAGAAAAGTAAAGTTTTGGAATATGCCACAAGTTCATATAGAAGAAGCAAAAAAAGTTTGGGACAAAACAAAGAGAAACATAAAAGCAGGGCTTATTGTTAAAGAAATTACCGAAACAGGCAGGCGTTTAACTTACTTTCCCAAAAAATCTGAGAGCAAAGTAAGTCATGTGAGGCCTCATGCTAGGAACGCTGATGACACTTATCCATTACCCCAAAAAGATATATTGACAGGAGTAAAAGAATATACCAAGCATTGTTTTTGGATAAATGCACAGTATGTAAAAGACGAAATTTATGAGAAATAATAAATCTACTCACGATTTGATTCAAGCATACCAGTTTCAGGTCAATTTCTGGGAATGCATCGTGGAGTTGATTTAAATAGAGATGAATATTCCCCCGGGGCGTTGCGGGGTGTCCCCGCAGAGGGGGTGGCGGAGAACGCTGCGGCGGTGGGGTGCGGGGCGCAAGGCGCAGGCCGAAGCGGTCGCAGACAGGGGGAGGCTTCCCCCTCCACAAAATACACTTCCATCGGCTGTTTTGTAGAGAGCCCGAAAGCCTCTGCATACTTAACACATCTGCAGCGATGGCTGATTTATTTGATTATATCAATGTAAAAAAGCATCTTGGTCTATCCTCTTTAAAAATCTATATTTAGAGCACTAAGAAGGTGAAAAAAAGCTCACCTATGCACTTGTTTTGTAAGCTAAAGTAGCACTAAGGATTATAAAATGTTTAAAGCTATAGAAATAGATCGAGAAAATCTAACCATAATGGGTGTGAAATTCGAAGATTTGAAAACTTTAGAAGGCACAGCTAATGCTTTGGGTAGCAATATGTTTGAAGGCTTTGAACCAACGGCCAAAGGTGTAGCAATTATTCGCGATTATGTGACTGGCAAAATCTCATTGAGCGCATTAGTGGCTTTTGCAAGACAAAAAGCTTATGTCTGATTCGTATCAATACATTGATTCAGATTTTATTTACACTGACCTTGAATCAGGTGTTTTAAAAAACTTACAGGGGATTACGAATAAGGAAGAGTTAATATTTGTAGAAAGTAGCGCTGTTACCAAGCGGTTAAAAGAACTTTATGAAAATCCAATAAAAATAAAAGGTTTTGAAAGTATTTTCGTAATTCATAAGCATCTTTTCCAAGATGTTTATGAATGGGCTGGGAAAAAAAGGACTGTGGAAATAAGCAAGGATGGAAAACAGTTTTTTCCTACTACACATTTTGACAATGCCTATAGATACATTGACTCTTTGATAACTGAGTATAGGGAAATATTGAAAAGCAACAGAAAACAATTAGCCAATAAGTTAGCAGAAATATTAGACCATGTTAATTATTTTCACCCATTTAGAGAAGGAAATGGGCGAACGCAACGGGAGTTTTTAAGGCTTTTAGCTTTGGAGAAAGGTATTGTCCTTAGGCTGAATCCTCCTGACAACAAGAGTGTTTATGAAAGGTACATGAAAGGAGCCGTTGAAAGTGATATTATGGTTTTGTCTAAGCTGATTTTTGAACTTATAGAAAGTGCCGCTATCTAACTATCTTTGCTTATGGAGGATTTTATGCGTGGACCTAAACCTGGGACGGAATTTGCCGATCACAGTGAAATTGCTTTGGGGATTTCTAAAGGCGCGGCGGATGTGCCGACGGTGAATCCCAATTTTAAGAGGGTGGTGAAAAAACGCCCGGAATACAGCGTCGATGAGTATTATCGCGGGATTGTGGCGGGGGATCGGGTCAAGTTGGCCCAGGCGATTACTTTGGTGGAAAGCTCTTTGCCCAAGCACAAGGCTTTGGCGCAGGATTTGATTCAGAAGTGTTTGCCGCATACAGGCAACTCGGTGCGTTTGGGCATTACGGGGGTGCCGGGGGCGGGTAAATCGACTTTTATTGAGACTTTTGGCACTTGGTTGCACGACGAAAAGCAGCGCAAGATCGCGGTTTTGGCCATTGATCCGAGTTCTCAGGTTACGGGGGGCTCCATTTTGGGGGATAAAACCCGCATGAACGAACTTTCGGTGCGGCCTAATGTATTTATTCGGCCTTCGCCTTCGGGGACTTCCTTGGGTGGTGTGGCGCAAAAAACCCGGGAGAGCGCTTTGTTGTGCGAGGCGGCGGGTTTTGATTTGATCATCATCGAAACGGTGGGGGTGGGGCAGAGCGAAACGGCGGTGCACAGCATGGTGGATTTCTTTTTGCTGTTGATGTTGGCCGGCGCGGGCGATGAACTGCAGGGCATCAAGCGCGGGATTATGGAGATGGCCGATGGCATTGCCATTACCAAGGCGGATGGCCATAATGTGCATAAGGCTAAGGGCGCGCGGGTGCAGTATCAAAATGCCTTGCGGTTGTTTCCGCCCAATCCGTGGAAGTGGACTCCCCAGGTGGTTACTACTTCGTCGGTGGAGCGCACGGGCATTGCCGATGTGTGGGAAATGGTAGAAAATTTTGAGAATTTGCTGAAAGAGGGCGATTGGTGGGACAGCCGTCGTCGCTCCCAGCTCCAGGGTTGGATGGAAGAGAGCATTGAGCTGAAATTGCGAGAGGATTTCTTTGGCCACGGGCAGGTGGCGGCGCAGTACGAAAGTATTAAACAACAAGTATTGTCGGCGGAATTGAGTCCGTTTCAGGCGGCCGAAAATCTGTTAAAATTGTACAAGGATTCTTAATGTCCCAGCAAAATCCTCGCAAAATAGCCATTTTGACCCAGGTGTTTCGCTTGGGTTACGGGGTGGGCGTGGTGATTGCTACCCAGGCCCAGCATTTGCGGGCTTTGGGTTACGAGGTGCATATTTTTGCATTGCATACCGATGGCGCGCGGGATTGGGAAGGGATTCCCGTGTGGCAGTTGTGGCGCACTCCCACAGCTTTGCGGGCTATTTTGCGGGCGGGTGGTTTTAATGTGGTCATCGCCCATACCCCTCCGTTTTTTCGTCTTTTGCCTCAATTTCATGATTTTGCCCATACCATCGCTTACGAACACGGTTCGCCCCCTCCGGAATTTTTCGTTGATGCCCAGCTGCGCGCGCAGGAACTGGCCAATATGGATTCAGATGTTTACGCTCGGGTTGATAGGGTAGTGGCCATTAGTGAATTTATGCGGCGCTATATCAACTGGCCGGATAGTGTGGTGATTTACAATGGCGCGGATCATTTGCGGGCGCGCACGGCACAGGTGCAAGCTACCCCTAATTTGCCGGAACAGCCCTTGCGGATTTTGTGTGTAGCCCGTTTTGGTGAGCACGAGTTTTTGTACAAAGGCATGGATTTGTTGCAGCAGTTGCGCGGCGATTTGCCGGCGGAGAGTTTTGAGATTCGCGTGGTGGGGCGGGGCGGTCCGGAGCAGGTCAAAACTTTGCAACAGAGCGGTATGGTGGTTTTGCCCAATGTACCTGACGATGTTTTGGCTCAGGAATATAGAGATTGTCATGCTTTGGTGAGTTTTTCCCGCTGGGAGGGCTTTAATTTGCCCTTGGTGGAGGCGGGAATTTGGGCGAAAGCGGCGCTGGCTTTGGATATTGGTGCCCATGCAGAAGTTACGCCTTTGTGCTTTGCTAAGTACGAGGATTTGCGGGACTTTTTGTTGCAATCCACGGCGCAGTCTTTGGCGGAAGCGGGGCAAAAAACAGCGGATTTTGTGGCGCGTTTCACTTGGGCGCAAAATGTGGAAGCCTTGGTAGATGTGTTGAATAGTGTGGAGCGTTCAGTGGCTAAAACGGGATTTTTGGGCGGAAATTTACTGGCGCGGGGGGCTTTGCAGCTTCATTTTGGCGCTTTTGAACTTTTAGAATTAGCGCGAAGAATACGACTTTGGTGGCGCGGTCGGCGCTGGTGGCGGAGGAATTAATTATGAAAACAGTGTGCCCTCATTGCGGTGCGGCTTTACCCCCTCGAGCAGTGGCTTGTCCGGAATGTGGTTCCGACGAGCACACGGGTTGGTCCGATTCGGGAATTGCGGGAACCGCTCCCTACGAAGCTTTTGATGACGATGATTATGCGGATATGTTAGAACGGGAATTTGGAGTGAAAAAGAAAGCTCCCCGCAAACAGATTAAGGCAATAGTAATGGGAATTATTGCAGCTTTATTGGCTTTAATGTTGGTCTTGGGACGCTTATGATTAAATGGGAACAGACCCCCAAAGTGTGGCTTTTTGACTATGATTTGACTTTGTATTCATACAAAGAAAGCTATGTGTTGCAGGGTTTGGACAACAATATCACCAAATTTGTGCAGCAAAAGTTGCAAATTTCGCAGTCCGAAGCCGATCTATTGCGTCAGGATTTTTGTGCTCGTTATGGCACTACTTTGGCGGGATTAATCGCCCATCACCAGGTGCGTCCCGAAGATTATTTTGACTTTATTCATAATGAACCGGGGATAAAAATGCCTCCTAAAGCGCCTCACAAAGCGGAGTGGTTGTCTCAAGTGCCGGGTCAGTTGGCGGTGTTTACCAATGCGCGTTGGGATTGGGCGCAAAAGGGCTTGCAGGCCATGGGTTTGGCGCAGTTTTTCCCCACTATTATAGATATTCAGATGATGGCGTGGAAGTGCAAGCCCGATCCGGAAGTTTATGAGTTGGTAGAAGAAAAGGTTCAAGCCCAGGGCGCAGAGATTGTGTTTTTTGAGGATAAAGTTGAAAATTTAGCGACGGCTCAAGAGCGTGGTTGGCAGACGATTTTGGTGCATCCTGAGATTCCCACTGAGCATCCGTGGACGGGGGCGGTGGCTGAATTTACGGATGTGGCGTTGTGAGCAAAAAATGCTTGGTGGTGGCGGGGGAGCCTTCGGGGGATTTAATTGGGCAATTTGTGGTGCAAAGCTTGGTGGATTTGGGCTGGAAAGTGGAGGGTAGCGGGGGGCCTTTAATGCAAAATGCGGGTTTGCACCCTCTGGTGGATTTTGAGCCTTTGGCGGTGTCGGGTGTGGGCGATGTGCTGGGCGGGGCGGTAGGGTTGGGGCGCAGTTTGCGGAGGTTGCAGCGGGCCCTGACTTCGGGGCAATACCAAGCGCTGTTTTGCATTGACTACCCGGGTTTCAACCTGCGCTTGATGGCTAGGGCCCAGGCGCAAAACTTGCCCGTATATTGGCTGGCACCTCCGCAAGCTTGGGCGTGGAAAGCGAATCGCGCCCGGCTTTTTCACCAAGTTCCGGTGGGAGTGTTTTTTGAATTTGAAAAAGCCATTTACGCCCAAGCGGGTGCGCTGGTGAGCCTAGTGGCGCACCCCCTGCGCCCCTCTCGTTTGCCCTCCGGGCAAAGCTCCACGCCTAGACCCAGGCGCTGGGGAATTTTTCTCGGCAGTCGCGCGCCCCAAGTGCGGCGCAACTTGGCGTGGGGCCTCCGCACCGCCCAGCTCTGGGAATCCCAGGGGAAAGAGGTGGTGATCGTGGCGCCTAATCCCCACTTGCATCGCTATTTGCAGCGACATTTTGCGCCATCATTAGTGCAGTTGCGCAGCGCGGTAAAGCTTTCGCAACTAGCCGCCGCATTTTGCCCGCCCGGCACTATTACCTTAGACTTGGCGTGCCATGGCGTGCCTTTTGCAGTGCTCAACCGTGTGGATTGGCTCACATATTTCGCCGGCAAAAAGCATCTCCGCTTGCCGTATTTTGCTTTGCCCAGCTTAATTTTAAAACGCTCCGTAGCCCCCGAACATTATTTCTGCTGGCCCCAGCAACCCCGCCTGGCCCTTTTGCAACAACTCACTTCCCGCTTAGCGCAACCCTCCCCGAACCTCATCTCCGCCCTGCATCACGCATTGTCGGGATCAAGCATCTCCGCCTGGGTGCGGGGGATGTTTGCCGTGTAGTTATTACTCAAGTCCGCACCTATTGGGATAACCAGCAAGAGACTATTGGTACAGAATGACAGTTCGGGTTTATGAAGAAGATGGATTTGAACTATCGACAATTTGTCGACAGTTGAAGATGAAAGCTTCAGATGGTAAAATGAGAGTAACAGATGCTGCTGACACAAAAGCATTATTGCGCATCATCCAGTCAATTTCATCTCCTAAAGCTGAACCGTTTAAACAATGGTTAGCAAAAGTTGGTTACGAGCGCATGCAAGAAATTGCCGACCCTGAACAAAGTCTGGACAGGTTTAACGGTTATCTATATTTACTACTTGGCTATGGTTGATAATTGATCATTTGCGAAAGGAAGCTAATCATCGCCTTTAAATCAATGGGGCTAATTTCATTAAACTTTTGAGAGTGCGGGGCGATAAAATTTCCGCTGTTCGGCGGGGACTCAAATGGATATTCGGTATTCTTTGCTGAAGTGTCATTGCTTTTGGGTACCCATTTCTCAAACTGTTCCGCAACTTTCAATAATTGCTTTTTTTTATTGATAAAGGCATTTTTATTTAGATGAAAACCAAGGTGTTTGCGGATGTCTGGAGAATTATCACAACTCTGAATAAAGGACTTAATAACATAATGGGTGGCTCCAAAGCTTGCAAATGATTTAGAAAGTTTTTCACAAGCCATCATGAGGTAATGCATTTGATGACAATCATTTACCTGCAATTTATTGAGTTTTGTGTAAATAGCGAAATCACTTTTAGCTTGCACTTTAAAAGCTTCTTGAATGTTCATACTTCACCCATAAACCTTGACTGCCTTGTTCCAATCCCCCCATTCATTGGGAATCACAGGCTTATTTTCCAGGCTGGGTGGCACCGTTCCAATCAATAGCTTTATGGGCTGGTCTTTTATGGCGTGATTAAAGATAAAAACATCAATTTTATCTATTGTGTCAGCTGCAAAGTAGCCTTCTACCACATCAATAATTCTGATTTCAGAATTACTTTGATCAGGAAACCAATAGACAGCCTTTAAACTTGGCTCAGACTGCACATAATCCTGAGCTAAACTCTTGGCTTCGACTTCGATTTCTTCACGAGTTAACATTTGAATTTCCATATTTTAATGCTCCGTTGTTTTTTTTATTACACTCGTTTGTCCAATTAATTTTAAGATAACTAATTTAAAAGCGAATTGCAACGCCTTGGTTGCTTATGTTGCACCAGCCACCAGCAACAAATCACCGCTAGTTAAAATTACCCACTAAATGGAGTTTTATTCCATTTGCTAAGCAAAATTAGCTATATTTAAGCTGTGGTTTGGTGAAAATCATGAATGTTTTGCAGCAATTTGGCAATATTCCCGTTAGTGCGGCGACGCTGAGGTCGGCGTTTAGCCATTTGCATTTTCCGCAAAACAAGTTGGCTGCCCTAGAAAAAAGTGGCGCAATTATTCGCGTCAAAAAGAATCTGTATGTGGTGGCCCAAGGGCTGATTTCGCGGGAATTGGTGGCCAATCATTTATATGGGCCATCTTACCTTTCTCTGCAAAGTGCCTTGGCTTATTATGGCATGATTCCCGAAAGGGTTTATAGCGTGCTTTCCATGACCTTGAAACGCTCCAAAACTTATCGCACGCCCCTGGGAGAATTTAGCTACCAAACAGTAAACGCCTCTTATTTTCACTTGGGCATTAATCAAGAAACCGTGGCTCAGAGCTACACCTTTTTGTTGGCCAGCCCCACCAAAGCGATATGCGATATGATTGTGGGCACCCCAAATTTGCGCATTCAATCTGTGAGTGCGCTGCGGGATTATTTATTTGCCGATATGCGCTTAGATTTTGACTTAGAACAGCTTTTGGACCGCGAATTGGTACAGCAATGTTGCGCCACCGGGACCAAAGCAGCAATTTTACGCCTTTTGCTGGAGCTTTAAAATATGAGCACTTCTATTTACGACAATATGCTCGCCAAATACCCAATTGCTAGTCAAGAAGACTTGAAAAACGCGACTTTTGAAGTCATGCAACAGATAGTTTTGGCAGGTCTCTACCGCAGTGGTTTTTTTGATATAGCCGCCTTTTACGGGGGTACTTGTTTGCGAATTTTTCATGGCTTGCAAAGGTTTTCCGAAGATTTAGACTTCTCGCTTTTGGCACCTGATCCCGAGTTTAATTTAGAGAACTATTTTGCCACCATTGTGGAGGAATTTCGAGGTTTAGGCAAAGATGTGGTCATCAGCAAAAAGCAAAAATCTCAGCGGAGTCCAGTGGAATCAGCTTTTTTGAAAGCCGACACCAAAATTTACGATTTGAGCTTCACCACGGGCAAAACCATTAAAATTAAAATTGAAGTGGATACCCAGCCTCCTTTAGGCTTTGCCACAGAGCAGAAATTGCTACTTTCGCCCTTTTCTTTTTTGACTCGTTGTTATAGTTTGCCCGATCTTTATGCGGGAAAAATGCATGCTTTTTTGTTTAGAAATTGGAAAAACCGGGTCAAAGGGCGCGACTGGTACGATTTTGAATACTATGTGCGCCACCAAGTTCCGCTAAACTTTGCGCATTTCAAAAATAGAATGCTGCAGTTCAATTCCATTGCCATTGCAAACTATCATGTTGCTGATTTTAAGATTGATTTGCGCGAGCGCATTAAAAGCACCAACTTAGCAGCGGTGATTGACGATGTGAAACCCTTTGTGAAAAACCCTAGCGATTTAGATTTATGGTCAGTGGAATACTTTTTGCGACTAGTGGATTTAATCTGCTTCATCTAGCCTTGCACCACTAATTTTACCGCCTCGGCGTGGCATCCAATCTTCTCCGGTGGTTTTTTCAGCGGAAGTGGGCAAATTCCATATTTGGTTAAAGGCGCTATTAGTATTGCCCAATAAGGCCAGACCATGGGCCAGTTCGGGCACAAAACCGTAGCTGTGAATTTTATTGGCATTGCACAGCCACTGGGCTTTTTGCCCCTGTCGTAGTCTTGCTAAAACCAAGGACATCATAATGCTGTTTGCCCCAGAATTGCCACCAAAAAAGTCGGGAGCTCGCGCAATGATTCCTTGTAGCTGACCTGATTCAATGCTCGATAATAGCAATTGATCCACCTGGGCGCGTACCTGCCCCTTTTTGCTGGTGGGTTGCGGCGGTGTGCTTTCAGTGATATGATTGACTGCGCTGCCGCCCAAGGCATAAATATTGCCTAAAAAGACTAATTTAGCGTTATGTCGAATGCAACTCTGAATCACACTTTCCATAAATGGAAGCCACAGTTTTTGCCAGACTGAACTTCGATAAGCAAAACCAATGGTAACATAAACAATATCCATATTTTGAATGGCGCGCTCCACATTTGCCGGTATGGTTAAATCTAAAGCTAAAATTACTTGTTTTATACTCATATCTTTATCTCGTAAAAATAATTTATTAGCTCAAACAGTACCATAAGATCGTCGCGCTTGCTTGGTGTTTAGTTTAATGGTTACAAATACTGACGATATTACCAATAGTATCATTATAATTACAAATTGAATGGTCCATGCCAAGGGTGCATAAGACTTAAAGAATAGGGGAATAAACCATTCAGCTAAAAACATATTATTGATCACTGCGTATGCGTGCGCAAAAACTAATGAAACCACTATCATTTTTACGAGTATCCAATTATATAGTGATTTGTTTTTGATTCCAACACCAGCAAATAATTTTAAATAATCGGACCATGAATTTACTGGTCTAAAAGCCTGAAACATAAATTCTAGTACCGTCTGAAATTGATAAGCACTAATTTGTTGTGATAGATCTTTGTGTAAAATAAGATATGCAATAATTGCGACAATCGGTGTTATTATATAATTACCAATTATAAAAGCCTCTCCATTCATTTTAAAAACAGAAATAAAAATATTTATCTCTGTTGCTTCAAAATCATTTACAAAGTAATGTGTCGAAAATAGATCCAAACACCGAAACAAAACCAGAAATGCCACTATGATAATATTTTCAGTTTTCACATTATTCTTTAAGCTTAAATTAAAACACCACATTTAGATCGCCGTGCTTGCCTAATGTTAATTGTAACGGTAATAAAAAAAGACGCTATAAACAATAGCGTAACCACGAAAATCGCATGAATAGCCCAAATTATTGGCGTATTTTGACCTGAAGTAGCCCCCTCGTTGATTTGCTGCTCAACACTTTGCCTTAATAACTAATGACCCACCAGTAAAAGAGGCTTAAATTGGTGATATGGGAAAAATAATCAGCACTTTAATTTTGTGTTGGGTGGGTTTAGTTAGCGCAAATGTGGCGGTAACAGATATTTTTGGAAGCAATATGGTTTTGCAACGAGATCGAGCCATCTCCGTGTGGGGTACGGCGGCCAATGGGGAAAGCGTGAGCGTTACGCTCAACGGTCAGACGCGCACTACTACAGCTAGCAACGGACAATGGCGAGTAGAGCTGCCTTCTATGCCTGCAGGGGGTCCTTTTACCATGACCATTCAGGGCAATAATGTCTTGACTTTCACCGATGTAATGGTGGGTGAAGTGTGGCATTGCGCTGGGCAATCTAATATGGATACCCGCATGAATTATTGGGAATATCCTAACTTGGCGGATTCAATTACTGCGGCCAATTACCCCTTATTGCGCTACAAAACCATGCGTCAGCCAAGGGATCCCACCACTTGGCAAAAAGTGAGCCCCTCCACTGTGGGACCCATGAGTGCTACAGCGTACTTTATGGGACGGGAATTATTGGATAATTTAAATGGCGTGGCGGTGGGCATGGTGATTACTGCCGTGGGCGGAACTACTATTGATACTTGGATGGATTCGGGCACTAAAGCCAGCATTCCCGCACTGGCGCAAAGTGAGGCAGCCAGCAGTATGTACAGTGCTTGGGTGGAGCCCGTGGTGGGTTATGGCATTCGCGGTACGGTGTGGCTACAAGGGGAAAACAATACTTTGACAAGCAATTACGGAACTTATGGAGAATATTTACCCAAATTAATCACAGGCTGGCGACAAGTGTGGAGTTTCCCCGAAATGCCGTTTTTGGTGGCGGGTTTGAGTAATAAAGGCGCTTTACAAGTGAATCCGGGGGAAAACAGCAATGTGGCCAGCATCCGTGAGTTTCAGCGCACCGTAACAGATACCATGCCTTTTACATGGCTTTCAGTATTGGCAGACTTAGGCGAAATCGATACTTGGCATTATTCCCAAAAACCCCAAGCGGGTGTTAGATTGGGGCGTTTAGCGCGGGGGGCGGTGTATGGACATACGGGTTTTGTGTATGAACATCCGCGTCCTGCAATTGCATTTATGCGGGGAAATCAAATCTTTATTCCTTTTGACACCCGTGGCAGTAATTTGCAACTCAATGGCGGCACTGCGCCCACAGGTTTTGCCGTGGCCGGCGCCAATAACGCCTGGTCTTGGGCCAGCTCTGCCGAACTCAAAGGCGACACGGTGATTTTAACCGCATCTATGGCTGAAGCCACCCAAATTAAGTACGCCTGGGCCAACACGCCTATTATGAATTTGACCAATAGCGCAGGCATTCCCGCCACGCCTTTTCATCTACAAATCGTAGCCGAACCCATTGTGATTCCACCTTTTACTTGTGATGAATGTGAGTCCCAGTTGCAAAGCGAAGAACCAGTGAAGCTCAAATCTTTAATTCACCATGCACCGCAGTTGCAAAGTCGCAGGAGCAATATAACTTGGTCGCATTTGACCAGCTCTGCCCAAATTCAAGTCTTTAATTTGCAAGGAAAGTTAGTGTTTTCGCAGAAAACCAGTGCAAATAGCGGGCAAATCAGTACAAATACATGGCAACGAGGTTTATATGTGGTGCATATTAACAGCGTTGGGCAAAAATTATCACAAGTGGTGAAGGTGCATTAATCGTGAATTTTGATTTTAAAAAACTCTGGATAAGTATGGCGGTTTTAGCGGCTTTGGTATGGGCAGCTACTGAACTGAGCACTCAACGCATATTCATTATTGGTGATTCTACTGTATGTAATTATGGAGGCAATAAATATCCCATGACCGGTTGGGGACAGGTGCTGGGATTATTTTTCAACAGCGGTAGCGTAGAAGTTCACAATCACGCCATTGGAGGGCGCAGTTCACGCTCTTTTTACCAAGAAGGACGCTGGAACTCGGTGCTTGAAAATTTGCATAGCGGCGATATTGTCCTTATTCAATTTGGCCACAACGACAGAGATTACAGCAAAGAAGAACGCTATACCGACACCACCCACTACAAGGAATACTTGGGGAAATATGTAGATGAAGCGCGGGCGAAGGGAGCTGTTCCCATTTTTGTAACCCCTATGAATATGAACACCTGGATCAATGCCACCACCGTACGCGAAGTGTTTTGCGAGGCTAATCGGGGAGCGGATTATCGCGGGGCTATGCTCAATGTGGGCCATGCCAAAAGTGTACCGGTTTTAGACTTAGAAAAGAAATCCAAAACCTACATGGAATCCCTAGGCCAAGCTTATATGAGCAAATTTCACTTTTTGGGTCTAGATGCAGGAGAATATGTCAACTATCCCGATGGTATCAACGATGGAACTCATTTTCAAGAAATGGGTGCTTTGGCCAATGCCCGCATGATTTTAGAAGAAATTGAACGACAAAAATCTTTGCCGGGAGTTAGCGTTTTAGCATCCTTAGCCAAGGCTTTGTATAGTATAGATATAAAGAGTAACTTCGCCGCGGGGGGCGATACACTCACCACCAATGGGGCTTACCCAGCTGGAGCCACTGTAACCATTAAAGTGCGTCCCCAAAATGGCACATTTCAACACTGGGTCGATGCCCAAGGGCAAGTGGTCAGCACCGAGCGCATTTACAGCTTTGTACAAGGCGCAGAAAATACAAGTTTTACTGCGGTATTTGCCCAAGGTACCCCCGTGGAACCACCCCAAAGTAGTGCGGCTGTTTCGAGTAGTGAGCCTGCTTCCAGTTCTTCTTATGCGGAGCCGCAATCTGTGGTGCAAGCAGAAAATATGTGCGATGGTCAAGGTCTGCTCGAAAATAACCACGCTGGGCATCACGGTGCGGGGTTTTGGAATTTCACTAATGAGGTGGGCAGCTCTATGCTTATGATCGTCGAAGCTACTGCCTCGCAAAGCACCACTTTGCAAATCTATTACGCCAATGGTACCGCGCAAAATCGCCCCATGGAATTACGCATCAATGGTGGCGATGCTGTGCGGGTGGAATTTCCCTCCACTGGCGCGTGGGATGCGTGGCATGTAGTTGAAGTTCCTTTAAATTTAAGCGGTGGACGCGATTCTTTGTGGTTGCTTTCCCTCGAAGCCGATGGTGGCCCCAATGTGGATCAGTTAGGGTTTTTGGCTCCAGACATTAATGCGGCATCTTGTGAAGATGAAGCTCCAGTAACTTTAAAGCCTAGAGTGCAAAAACAACCCAATTATGCCCCTTCTCATTACGATTTATTAGGACGACCTCGTTCCGCAGAAAATAATTAACTTTATAGTGTGTCAACAAGAAATCTAAATTCCGTTTTAATGGTGGCTGACCGTATTTTGCTCAAGCCCCATAATCCTGCCAATCAAACTTCGGGGGGCTTGTATTTGCCGCCCAGCGTCAAAGAAAAAGAAGCCATTCAAACCGGCGTGGTCATGCGTGTGGGGCCAGGTTATCCCTTGCCCCCAGAGCAAAGCGACATCGATAGCTTTTTGGGAGAAGGTGAAAGCAATCCTCGCTATATGCCCCTGCAAGTGCAAGAGGGCGACCAAGCGGTGTATTTACAAAAGCACAGCTTTGAAATCGAAATTCATGAAGAAAATTACATGATCGTCCCCCAAAGCGCCATATTGATGGTATTCCGCGATTCTTTAGGCTTGGATATTTGATAATTACTAGTACAATCCCCCAATAATTAACTAATTTCCCCTTTGTGAAGTCCTACTTACTGCGTCGCCTCTTGCTGATGATCCCCACCTTGCTGGGAATCACCGTGCTATGCTTTGCCATCACCCAGCTCATTCCGGGAGGGCCGGTAGAAGAGTTGATCAGTCGCACCAAAGCTGCAGCGGCGCAAAGTGGTGGTTTAGATGCCAGTCGCAGCCTTTCTCCCGAGCAAATCGAGGCGATAAAAGTACATTACGGTTTCGACAAACCCGTGTGGAAGCGCTATGTGCTGTGGTTGGGGCAGGTGGTGCGCTTGGATCTCGGCGAATCTTTCACCTATGGCGAACCCGTGTGGGATGTGATAAAATCCCGCTTTCCCATCTCGTTATTTTTTGGCTTGACCTCATTTTTTCTCAGCTATTTGATCTGCATTCCCTTGGGAATGATTAAAGCGGTGCGCCACGGCTCGCGTTTTGACACTTGGTCTTCGGTGGCCATATTTTCGGGCTATATTATGCCCGGATACGCCTTGGGAATCCTGCTGCTGGTGTTTTTAGGCGGCGGCTCCTATCTGGATTGGTTTCCCCTGGGAGGCTTGGTTTCCGAAAACTTCGCCTACTTAAACTGGTGGCAAAAAATCGGGGATTTGGCGCATCACTTGGCGCTGCCTTTGCTGTGCTATATGATCGGAGAATTTGCTTTTTTGACCCAGTTGATGAAAAATTCCGTGCTCGAAGAACTAGGCCGCGATTATATGCGCACTGCTTTGGCCAAAGGCATGAGTTTTAGACAAGCTTTGTGGCAACACGCCCTGCGTAATGCTCTAGTGCCCATCGCCACCCGGGCTAGCGAGATTTTTACCCTGATGTTTGCTGGGGCTTTGCTCATCGAAAAAGTTTTTGACATCGACGGCATGGGATTGCTCTATTACAACGCCATGATCGGACGGGATTACAATGTGGTCTTGGGGATAATTTTGCTCTCTAGTTTACTTGCGCTTTTAGGTCGTTTATTTGCCGATATTCTCTACACTTGGGTGGATCCCCGCATTCAGTTTAAGTAGGTAAAATGGCTGTTTCCGAACTAAGTCGCATGCGTTTTAACCGTTTCCGCTCCCATAGGCGGGGCTGGTGGTCCCTGTGGATTTTGCTGGTGGCCTACGGATTTTCTCTGCTCAGCCCCTGGTTGGTGAGTGAACGCCCCCTGTTGCTCAACTGGGATGGCGCACTAAAAGTTCCGGTATTGTTTCACTATTCCGATGCGGATTTAGGCGGACAATACGCCACCGAAGTGGATTATCACCGCTTAGCTGAACGGGCACAACAGCAAGATGTAAAATATTGGTCCCTGCGCGCTCCCATTCCCCACGATCCCCTGAGGGCGCATTTAACTGCAGAAGGAGCTCCGCCCTATCCGCCTTCCAAAACCCACTGGCTAGGTACCGATGCCCATGGTCGCGATATGTTGGCGCGCCTAATTCACGGCTTTAGGCTTTGTATGAGTTTTGCCCTATTGCTCACTCTAAGTTCCACGGTTTTGGGAGTGATTTTAGGCGGTTTACAGGGATATATTGGGGGCAAATTTGACTTGAGCGTGCAGCGCTTTATCGAAATCTGGTCGGCCTTGCCCTTTTTGTATGTGGTAATCTTGGTGGGCTCCATTTATGGCACCAGTTTTTGGCTCTTATTGCTGATTATGACCGCTTTTAGTTGGATAGGAATGTCTTATTATATGCGGGGCGAATTTCTGCGTTTGCGCCGCATCACTTATGTAAATGCTGCCCGGGTCTTGGGGCTTTCAGGGCCGCATATCTTTTTCCGGGAAATTTTGCCCAATGCATTGGTGCCTGTGATCACCCTCTTTCCCTTTAGCTTAATTGGGGGCATAACCGCGCTCACATCTTTGGATTTTTTGGGCTTCGGTTTGCAACCGCCCGCACCTTCATGGGGAGAACTTTTGGCCCAAGGTTTGCAGAATTTATACGCACCGTGGATCACGATTTTCACCGTTTTGGCGCTGTTTTTTACCCTTTTACTGGCGACTTTTGTGGGCGAAGCCCTGCGGGATGCCTTTGACCCCAAATCCGGAGATCGCTATGAGTAAACTCGTGCTAAAAGTGGTGGACTTATCCGTGGGATTTGGTGATTCTGAAAATCACACCGCCGCAACCCATGGTATTAATTTTCACATAGAAGCCGGGGAAATCTACGCTTTAGTGGGGGAGTCCGGCAGTGGTAAAACCGTAACCGCCATGGCTCTTACCAATTTGTTGCCTCGCCCTGGGGGCAAAGTGCTAAGTGGACAAGTATGGCATCAAGAGCAGGATTTATTAGCCGAATCTGCACATTGGGAACAAGCTCGGGGTTCTCAAATCGCCTATATTTTCCAAGAACCGTCTTTGGCCATGAATCCCGTGCGCACCGTCGGATCGCAAATGGTGGAATGCGCCCCGCAACACAGCGATTCTCAACGCGAAGAGCTGTTGCAACAAGTGGGCTTCACCGATACGGGTCGCATTTTGCGCAGCTATCCCCACGAGCTTTCCGGCGGCCAACTGCAGCGCGTGATGATCGCCATGGCATTGCTCACCGATCCGCCGATTTTAGTGGCCGACGAACCCACCACCGCCTTAGATGTTACCGTACAAGCCCAAGTCATGGAACTTTTGTGCCAATTGTGTCAAGAACGCAACATCGCCCTGTTGCTTATTACCCATAATCTCGCCCTGGTATCTACTTATGCCCAGCGAGTGGGGGTCATGGAAAAAGGATATTTGGTGGAAGAAGGCTCCGTGGCGCAAATTATCGCCCAACCCCAGCATACTTACACCCAAGCTTTGCTCCAAGCCGTGCCCCACGGTTCCAAAAGCTATGGTCAACGCTCTGAAATCAGCGAGCAAAGCATTTTACAAGTGGAAAATCTCAGCGTTTCGTACCCGGTGCGGGGCGGATTTTGGGGACGAGTGCAAAATCATGTCCACGCCGTGCAAAATGTGGATTTAACCCTGCATGCCGGAGAAATTTTAGCCCTAGTGGGGGAGTCTGGATGCGGAAAAAGCACCTTAGCCCGCTCTTTGCTGGGCATGCACCCTTGGAAAAATGGCACCATGACCTTATTGGATACCAAAATAGCGTGGACGGAAAAAGAACATCGCGAATTAGTGCGCCAAAACATGCAAATGGTATTCCAAGATCCCTACGGATCGCTTAATCCCCGCCAAACCGTGGCGGAACTTCTCACCTGGCCTTTGCGCGCTCGGGGAATCACCGGAAATGCAGCGCAAAAAATGGCCCTCCAAGCTTTGGATCAAGTGCAGCTGGAACGCAATAGTATGGAACGCTTTCCCCACGCATTTTCGGGGGGCCAACGCCAGCGCATCGGCATCGCCCGGGCCTTGGCCTTGCAAAGCAAAATCATCATCTGCGACGAACCCACCTCCGCCCTAGATGTATCGGTGCAAGACCAGATTTTGCGCCTATTGCAACAATTACGCCAAGAATTAGGCATATCTTTGCTATTCATTTCCCACGATTTGGCGGTGGTGCAATCCCTGTGTGATCGGGTGATGGTTATGTACGAGGGACAAGTGGTGGAACACGCCCCCGCCGCCCAACTTTTCGCCACTCCCCAGCACGCTTATACCCAAAAACTCCTGGCCAGCGCGCCTACCATAAAAAAACACAATTCATAGTTATTCCAAGCTACACCAGTTTAGCGCAAAAAAAGTGTTGCATGTAAGTCTAAATAATGGGAAAATAAAGGTATGGGTAACAAGTGGAATGCATTCGAAGAGTTAGGCATAGCAGGCTATAGCACTAATCAAGAAAAAGCGCAAGCCTTTATGCGTTTGGCATTGCAATTCCATCCAGATATAAATACCCGTTCTAATCCCCAGCGATTTATAGATATTTGTTATGCCTATGAAAAAATTGGCACCCCTAAAGTTTTTCAATGGAATGGAGAAAGAGAGTTAGAATTACAAAAGTATTATGGAAGCAGAGATGAGTACGATATATTCGATGCTTTAAAAACTTTTGCCCACTTTATTGGAGGAGGTGGTTGCTCAGAAAAAGCTGGTGATATTATTATTCGTTTAGATATCGGTCTAAATGATGTATTGTTGGGAAACTATAAATCCATGCAACTTATTCGTGATGTGAAATGTTTGGAATGTGCTGAAAATTTAAAAAGCAAATGTCATTCTTGTAAAGGTTTTCGTAGGGTAAGGGTAGATGAAAAGATTAATATTGAAATAGCACCTGGAGTGTCCACAGGAAATATTTTGTGCTTTCCCCAACAAGGAGATTTCGATGTAGAAAGTGACGAGTTGGGAGATTTATATGTGGTGTTTTTCGAAAAATTGCCTAAAAACTTAACTCGTAAAAATGAAAATGTGCAAATAGATATAGAAGTGGATTTAACCACTATGGCTTTAGGGGGTACGGCAGCAGTACAAGGTTTGAGAGGAGATATGCATTATTTTAAAGTGCCACCTCAAACACAATCAGGGACAAAAATTCGCATTGCGGGCCAAGGTTTACCTATTTTAGGTACGCCGCGATGGGGGAGTTTGATATGTAAAACCATAGCTAAAATGCCAGAGCTTGGACCTAAGGAGAGCGAATTATTTGCAAAACTCAAAGAATTTATTGTTTCCAAAGGAGAATTGCGCTATTGCACTTACGGCCAAGTGGGATTAATTAAATTGGAACCCCAGCACGATACGCCCATGTTGCTGGAAAGATTAATTGATCTATCCTTGGTTTTGCGCAATTCAGGACTGAGTATTGCTTTTGATTTACAAGATTTTGGGGATAATATTTCGGGAGAAGTTTTTAATGCCTTATTAGAAGTTTATCGGCGGTTTGACGGTCAAGGTCCCATTAGGTTAATAGGGCATCCTTCAATTAATATACAACTACAGCAACTGCAAATAGAGTCGCTTTTTAGTATTATATCTAATGTAGATGGTCTGAAAGAAATAGAGACTACGCCTTTAGAAAATGCTTTAGGAATCTACAGTCACGCCAAATGGGAGGTTTATCCCATGGGGGACACAAGTTTAAATAGTGATTATATTTTATCGTCTGTGGAGTTGAGTTCTTATTTAGAACCTCAAGGAACACTTTTTAAAGCTTTTGATATGTCTAAAGTACCGCAAATTGATTCTTTCTTTATGGGACGACTGGTGAGTTGTTATCGCTATGTCAGCAAAAACGGCGGAAAAATAGCTTTGATCTCGTTGCAACCCTTGGTTCGCAAAGTTTTAGAAGAAACTAGCATTTTGAATTTATTTGTGGAAGTGGGTAGCGTTAGTGATTTGCCAGACTGATATTATGGCCCAAGGTGGCAGTGCTTTAGGGCGTTATCAAGGGAAAATTATTTTTATTGAGGGAGCTTTGCCTGGGGAAAAAGTACAGATAGAAATTATCAAAGCTAAAAAGGACTTTGCTCAAGCACGGGTGGTCAAGGTGTTAGAACCATCGCCGTATCGCATAGATGCAACTTGTCCCCTTTACGGTGTCTGTGGTGGATGCAATATGCAGCATGCAAATATTGCGGGGCAGCGGAAGTTTAAAAAAGAGGTGGCCGCCGACGCTTTTAAGCGCATGGGAAAAATCGATTTACCTGCATCTTTAACCATTAGCGGCGGCGAGCCATGGGAATATCGCAGTCGCGCGAGATTTCACCAATCCCCGCAACAAAAGTGGGGCTTTTTGCGAGCCCAATCTCGCCAGGTGGTGCCAGTGGCGCATTGTCCTTTGCTCACGCCGGGTTTACAAAAAAACTGGCCCCAACAGGTGGCAAAGCAAAAAGCCCGGCAAATGCAGATCTGGGAGGGCACTGCGGGGATTTCTGCATGGGATACGCACCCCCGCACTAAGGCCCCAGCGGCGCAAACGCAAATTTTGCACAAAACATTTAGCGCCGATGCCTCGGTGTTTTTCCAATCGAATTTGCCCATGACCGAGGTGCTGCTAGAGCGCGTTTTGCACCACATACCCAGCAGCGGGGGCCGCGCCATCGATCTTTTCAGCGGGGTGGGAGTCTTCGCGGCATTTTTAGAAGAGCATTTTGAACAGGTGCAAGCCGTGGAGCGCCACCTGGGGTGCATGGAGCATGCTCGGCGCAATTTGCGACCTAGCACGGAGTTTGTAAATGCTCCTGCCGAAACTTGGCTCACCAGCAAATCCGGTCGCCATGCGGATTTACTGGTGGTGGATCCCCCTCGTACCGGATTGCCCGCAAATTTGCGCCAAAGCCTCGTGGCAGCCCGCCCTCGCAATATGATTTATGTGTCTTGCGATCCCGTAACCCTAGCTCGGGATGCAGGGGAATTGGTGCGGGCTGGTTGGGAACTCCAAGCCGTGGAAGCCTTTGATTTTTATCCTCAAAGCCATCACCTGGAAATGCTGGCGGTGTTCAAAAACGCGGACTAAGTTCCGCCTCAGCAGATGTTATTTCAGCGAAAAAAAACTATATATTTAGGCGTGGAAAATCTTATTTTTTGCTTTAAAAGGAGTAAAAATGAAGTTAATCGTACTTATATCAATGTTTTTGGCTTTGCTGGGTTGCGGTGATGGTGGGGCAAATAAAATTAAATATGGGACATATACCGATAAACGCGATGGCTATACATATAAAACTGTGAAAATTGGCGAGCAGATCTGGCTTGCTGAAAACTTACGCTATCTTCCTAGTTTGAATGGTGTTAAAAACAGTCATGAAGAGCCACAGTATTATGTTTATGATTACACAGGTAGTGATATACTTGAAGCTAAAAAATCGAAGTATTACCGTACTTTTGGTGCTCTGTATAACTGGCCCGCTGCTACAACTGCATGCCCCTCTGGCTGGCATTTTCCTGATTCTGCGGAATGGGCAGAATTAGAGGAATATGTTGGGAATGAAACGGCAGGCAAACAATTAAAATCTATTGTCGGTTGGAAACACAACAATTTTTACGATGTGACTTCTGGTTTTGCGGCCCTGCCAAGTGGATATTTTTATAGTGGCAGCTTCGATGAAGCGCTTAAATCTGGTTATTGGTGGAGTGCTACGGAATCTGAGGCTGCTTATGCTTACAGTCGGCAAATGTTTTACCATGCACATCTATATTTGAACCTTGATCGCAAAAATAGCGGTTTTTCCGTGCGTTGTGTACAAGATGAATAGCTATTATTACACTTTTAGCTAAGGCTCAATGATGATCAAGAAAATTTTGAAACGCATTATTCCCCATCCGGTGTTATCAGCGGCTAAACGCACTTTGGTTTATTCCCATTTAGATTTATGGGATTGGGTGCGCGGGCGGCGTGAGCCTTTGGTTCCTCCGCGGCGTAAGATTTTTATTGGTGGTCCCGAATATCGCCGTATTGGCGACTGGTTTTTCAACTATTTTCGCGAAGAATGCCACATTACTCCTCAATCGCAAATTTTAGACATCGGATGCGGAATTGGCCGCATGTCCCGCCCTTTAGTTAATTTTCTAAGTAGTACACACACACACACACACACACACACACACACACACACACACACACACACACACACACAC